>PMDX01000254.1 GCA_003154635.1 Actinomycetota bacterium
ACGGCGTGCGGGTCGCCCTCGAGGACGCTGCGGTCCATGAACGCTCCCGGGTCACCCTCGTCCGCGTTACATATCAGGTACTTGACGTCGCCCGGTGATTTGCGGGCGAACCCCCACTTGGTGCCCGTCGGGAATCCGGCGCCGCCCCTGCCCCTTATGCCGGAGGCCGAGACCTCGTCAATTACCTCCTCGGGCGTCATCGAGGTGAGCGCCTTCTTCGCACCCTCGTAGCCGCCGATCCCGATATACTCATCGATGCTCTCCGGGTTTATCTTCCCGCAGTTGCGAAGTACGACACGGAGCTGGTTCTCGAGGAAGTCACCCTCGCAGGCGTTCGGGTCCTCGCTCCTCTTCACGACCCAGTCCTCGATGACCTGGCCTTTACCGACGTGTTCGTCGAGGAGTTGGGGCACTTTCTTGGCGGTGATGTCGCCGTAGATGACCGAGCCGCCCTCGCGGTCGAATATCTCTACGACGGGCTCCTTGAAGCAGAGGCCCATGCAGCCGGCGATGTCGAGGTCGACATCGTAGCCACCGCCCTCGACCGCCTCCTCGAGGGCATCCTTGACCGCGGTTGCGCCGGCGGCAATGCCACAGGTGCCGTAGCCGAGGACTACCTTATACTTGTGCCCGTTGCCATTGCCGCTCATCAGGCATCATCCCCTTCCGCTGCCGCGGTGGGGCCGGCGTACTGCTTGAGTATCTTCTTGATGCCCGTCGGCTTGAGCTTGCCGTGGGTGTCGTCGCCCACTACCATGATCGGCGCCAGGGCACAGGCCCCGAGGCACATGACCGACTCGAGCGTGAATTTGTTGTCCGGCGTGGTCTCGCCTTCCTTGACCCCCAACTGGTTGCTGACCTCGTCGGTTATCTGGGTCGCCCCGGCGACGTGGCACGCGGTACCGTGGCAGACCTTGATGAGGTATTCGCCGATGGGATTGAGCCTGAACTGCGAGAAGAACGTCGCGACTCCGAACACCTGGCTCAGCTGGTAACCGGCTCGCTGCGCGAGCTCACGCATTATCTTCTCGTCGAGGTAGCCATAGGCGTCTTGTGCTTCCTGAAGGAGAGGGATGAGCGCGCCTTTCTCACTCCCGTACTTGCTTATTATCTCGTCGACTGGACCCAGGTCGTCCACGTCGGCGAACCTGTTGGAACAGGTGCATTCTTTTTCCATATGTCCTCCTCGTGCCGGCTGGCAGAGACCCCCTGGACCCGGATATTCGCTGTGGCTCCGGTCACCGGTAACTTTATCATATTCCAGCACTGGAATAAGCAGTTCTACCGGTGTCATGAAATGGACAGCGGGATTACTCCAACAATCCAAATTTACTGGCTATTACTTTTTCGAGTTTTCTCAGATTGAATTTCGCAGTACTACCGTTACGTCAAACCGGCGGTGTCGCCGGGCCGATAACCAACCTGCCTTCGATCAATCTATCACGGACGATTATATTCTATTTATCCGAATCAAATCAGCAAATGATCGTTCGCAGGAATTCCCCTTCCCACGCGAAAAACGTCATTATCTCGAGCGCGGTTTCACTGCTAGACTTGTGCTATGGGTAAAGGTGAAGAATACATAGAGCGTAGATACCGCGGAGTGATGGAGCCCGAGGGGCTCACCTGCTACGAGGTCGCACTCGGTGAGAGCGACCTGTATGTCTGCACTGTCGGAGACCGTTCGAAGACCGCGAAGGAATCGCTTGAAATCCACAGGCGGGAGCTCGAAGAGTATCTGGGGAAACACCTCTCGTTCGGGACCAGCTTCCGGCCGGTACCCATTACGAGCGATGCGCCCGATATAGTCCTCGATATGGGAAAGGCCGCCGAGGTCTTCGACGTGGGCCCGATGGCCTCTGTCGCCGGAGCTATCGCGCAGTACGTCGGAACCGACCTCCTGCATTGTTCGCCTGAGGTCATAGTCGAGAACGGCGGTGACATCTTCCTTGCGGGCGCGGGTAAGCGCATGGTGCGGATATTCTCCGGAGGACAGGCCTCCGGTCTCGATGTCGTAGTAGAGATGCAGCCCGGCGGCGCGGGGCTTTGCACCTCGAGTGCGACGGTAGGCCCTTCGGTATCCCTCGGGCAGTCGGATGCCGTCACGGTGTTCGCTCCAACCGCCACTCTTGCCGACGCGGCGGCAAGTGCGATCGGCAATGTCGTAGTCACGGCGGAAGACATCAAACCGGCGCTGGAGTGGGCCAGGGAATTTGATGAGATCATGGGCGTGGTGATAGTAGTGGAGGGAAGCGTGGGAGCCTGGGGGGAAGTCGAACTGACCTGAGCTCCGGTGAACCCGGATGTCCCGCGGTGCGTCTTTGATAGTGCAGCTGGAGTGTCCAGGACCCGTGATATCATCAATCCAAGCAAACAATCGCGGGCAGGGTAGTCAACGACTCCCGCGAAAACGAATGGTATCATTGAAGAACTACTCGAGAGAGGCTATGGGTTGCGAAGATCAAGGGAAAGCAGCAACAACCGACAACAACAGCAACAGGGTTACGACCCATCCGGGCTGCCGCCACAGTACCCTTTGAACCAGCCGTACTGGCCACCACAGCAGCAACAGTATCCACCCGGACCGCCGCAGGACTCCGAGACCAAGAGCGAGCACGTGCTCCGAAGGATCGGGCTGGCCGGGTGGAGCGCGCTTCTGCTCATCCCGTTCCTGATCCTGCTGACCCTGTTCCTCATGCTGGTCTTCGTGGGGCGTCCATATATAGTGCATGGCAGCTCGATGTTCCCCACGCTCCACGATGGTGACCGTGTGTTCGTGGTGCCTTACCGCGGCAACACCACGCCCGACCGCGGAGATGTTGTAGTGTTGCGCGACGTGGCCGGCAGCAGCGAGATGTTGATAAAACGGGTGGTTGGACTCGCGGGCGATAAGCTGACGTTCAAAGACCACGAGGTCATCGTCAACGACAAGTACCACCACAAGAACACCAACGTTTACGTGTCCGAGCCAACGCGATCGATACTCGTGCCTGACAACACGCTCTTTGTGATGGGCGACAACGAGGCGCACTCCTACGACAGTCGCATTTTCGGCCCCGTGCCCTCGTCTAAAGTTGTCGGCAAGGCGTTGATGATCTTCTGGCCCGTCAGTGACGCCAAGAAGCTATAGAGGAACTTCATGGCCCAGGCAACGATACCGGAGGACGTCGGGAAGCAGGCAGAGCGCCTTCGCAAAGACCTCAACTATCACATCTACCGGTACTACAGCCTCGACGACCCGGTTGTGAGCGACGCTGAATACGACGAGATGTACCGCGCGCTGCTTGACCTCGAGAGCGAGCACCCCGGGCTCGTAACGAACGACTCGCCCACGCAGCGAGTCGGGCCGCCACCGTCGGCCGGATTTACGTCCGTCAGGCACCGTGGCAGGATGCTGAGCCTCGACAATGCATTCAACGAAGGCGAGCTCAAGGCATTCGATGAGAGGGTCACGCGCGGCCTGGGCGGCCGGACGGGCACCGTCGAGTACGTCTGCGAACTCAAGATGGACGGCGTCGCCGTCGCCCTGACTTACGAAAACGGCCTGCTGGTCCAGGGAGCGACGCGAGGCGACGGAGAAGTCGGCGAGGATATTACACCAAACCTGCGTACCGTTCTTGCGGTGCCATTGAGATTGCTCGCGGAAACGCCGCCTGACCTCATAGAGGTCATCGGTGAGGTGTACATGCCCGAGGCCTCTTTCCAGAAGCTCAACAAAGACCGCCTCGACAACGGCGAGCCGGTCTTCGCGAACCCCAGAAACGCCGCCGCCGGTAGCTTGCGCCAGCTCAACCCGGCGGTGACGGCGAGCCGCAACCTGAACATGGTGACGTTCGGAGTAGCGTACTCCTCGTCCACGATACCGCAGTATCACCGGCAAGAGCTCGCATACCTGCGCGACCTTGGCTTCAGGCTTGGGGAGCACAACGATAAGTTCTCGACAATAGACAAAGCGGCCGGCTTCTGTCTCGAATGGCAGAGGCGGCGTCGGGACCTTGAGTATGAGATAGACGGCGTTGTTGTGAAGGTCGATTCGCGTACCCAGCAGGATGCGCTCGGCGCTACCAGCAAGAGCCCGCGCTGGGCGATAGCATACAAGTTCCCTCCCGAGGAAAAGACCACGAAGGTGATAGATATCCTCGTCAGCGTCGGGCGCACGGGCGTGCTCACCCCTGTCGCCGTAATGGAGCCGGTGTTCGTCGCCGGTTCAACCGTCACGCATGCTACATTGCACAACGAGGACGAGGTAAAGCGCAAGGACGTACGGGTCGGTGATACGGTCATAGTGCGCAAGGCCGGTGATGTTATCCCCGAGGTCGTCAAGGTGATCACGGACAAGCGCACCATTAAAGAGGTCCCTTTCGAAATGCCCGAGCTGTGCCCTGTATGCCTTTCGCACGTCGAGCGAGAGGAGGGCGAGGCCGCGACCCGTTGCGTGAACGTCGCGTGCCCGGCCCAGACGTTCGGGCGCATCGCGCACTTCGGCAGCCGCGGGGCGATGGATATCGACGGCCTTGGCAAAGAGACCATCTTAATACTGCTCGACCGCGGCTTCATCAAAGACGAAAGCGATATTTATTACCTGAAACGCGAACAGCTCTACGAGCTTCCCGGCTTCAAAGACAAGTCCGTCGATAACCTTGTGCACGCGATAGACATCGCCAGGGATAGGCCCACATGGAGGCTCCTGCATGGTCTCGGCATCAACCATGTTGGAGCTCATATGGCACAGGTGCTCGCCAAGGAGTTCCCCAGCATCGATGCGCTTTTGGCCGCAACAGAAGACGACCTTCTGGGGATTGAAGGTGTTGGCCCACGCATCGCCGAGAGCGTGGCGTTATTTTTTGACCAGAGGGAAAACCAGACAGTGATAGAAAGGCTACGCGAAGCCGGTGTGCGAATGGCCGACGAGGTCAAGGCCGGGAGTGGGGACGGCCCGCTCAAGGATAAGACGTTCGTCCTGACCGGTGCTCTTTCTGAGTTCACGCGTGAGCAGGCTTCAGAGATAATAGAAGAGCTCGGGGGAAAGGTAACAAGCTCGGTCAGCAAGAAGACAGATTACGTCCTCGCGGGCGCCGAGCCCGGTTCCAAGCTCGACAAGGCACGGTCGCTGGGCGTCGAGACGATGTCCGAGGCCGAATTCAAGCAGCTTACAGGCAGGTAACATCAGTCCCTTTGTCCTCCGGGGGCGAAGGCCAGGATGGGGGTGTATTCGTGGCTATCAGCATCGAAGACGTCGAACACGTCGCAAAGCTGGCCAGGCTCGCTTTGACCGACGAGGAAAAAGAGACGTTCAGGCGTCAACTCTCGGACGTGCTCGAACATGCGCGCGTGATCTCCGAGGTCGACACCGCCGACGTCCCTCCGACGAGTCACACATTGCCGCTGGTTAACGTTTTTCGTAAGGACGAGGCACGGCCCTCGCTGCCAACGGATGAGGTGACGAAGAACGCGTCGTGGGCCGTGGACGGAGCGTTTCGTGTGCCACGGATAGTCTAGGAAAAGACATTCGAGAGAAGAGGTCCGATGGACATCATATACACTGACGCTACCGAGATAAGGGAGCTCATCAAGCGAAAAGAGCTCTCCGCCGTCGAGGCTACCGAGGCTTACCTGGCGCGCATCCAGGCGGTTGACCCGAAGGTCCACGCATACATAAATGTCGCCACCGACCTTGCCAGAGCCCGCGCCGTGGATATCGACGCGAGGCTCGCCTCGGGCCAGGATGCGGGACCGTTCGCGGGCGTGCCTATCGCCATAAAAGACGTCCTTTCCACCCGCGGTCTTACCACCACCTGTGGGTCGCGCATGCTCGAAAACTTCGTTCCCGTATACAATGCGACCGCCGTCGAGAGGGTAACCGCCGCGGGCACGGTAATGCTCGGCAAAACAAACATGGACGAGTTTGCGATGGGTTCCTCCACCGAGAA
>PMDX01000326.1 GCA_003154635.1 Actinomycetota bacterium
AAGAGATCGGCAATATTGTCGATGACGTCATCTGGGTGCCGGAAACGCGCGAAATGCTCTACCCGTTACTGACCGTTGTCCCGCTGCAGATGCTCGCCTATCACGTGGCGAAGCTGAGAGGATGCAACGTCGATCAGCCTCGAAACCTTGCCAAGACAGTGACCGTTGAGTGACCGACTTCAGGACCGGCAACGCGATGGCTTACTGTCCCAATTGCGGCCGCGAGCAGAGGTGCGGTTGCGAGAAATGCCATACCTGCGGCATCGAGCTCGTCGAGCGGCCCTCGACTCCGGAAGGCTCGCCGTTGCGCCAGAGGCCGGGGTCCATCGATTCGCGTAACCAGGCGTCACGTGCGGATACCGGCGTCTCGCGGGCAGGGCTCGATCAGGAGGCAACGCAAAAGGTCCGAGGCCCCGGTCCCGCGCGAGCGTCAACCATTCACGGACGGGAGGCGCCGTGGACAGGCACGGTTTCTGCCGCTCGAGCAACTCCGCCGGAAAAATGGGTGCCGGCGGTGCTTATCGTGCTTGGCGTCGGGATACTCTTGATTACGCTCATAGAGGCGATAGGCAAGGCCGCATCGTTCCCTTCTATCGGAGCAGGCGCAAACACAGCCGATGCCATCAAGCGAGTCGGGTACTACCTGGGCAGCATCCTATACGTCAGCTCCGCACGCGCACTCACCGGTTTCGGACTGCTGATCGCGGGGATGTTGTGGCATCCTGACTGGCCGTTCGAGGCACCCGAGACCCGGAGGCAGGCGGCGCGGGGGGTCGGACTGCTGATGGGCGCTTTGAGCATGTTGTGCGTTGTAGCGGCGATATTGCTCGTGCTTCCCGTGGGTGCGAGCACGCTCGCGCTCGCAAACCTGCTGCCTGCCACGTGGGCGGCTACGTGCATAATATTAGCGATGGGTGCTTCACTATTGCTGGCCGGATACATCCTGGTCAGGGGTCCCGGGTCGGCTGGCGCCGGTGATTCTCGGCCGCGGCGCCGCGAGCGAAGCGACCCGAGCGCAGGATCTCACATCGACCAGGCGGGTGCAGGAACCCGTAAAGACTCGGTTAAAACAAAATGTGACACTGGCCCAGGGGGTATTGAACAGTGAGGGTTATCACGCCTGAGGAGATGGCGCGGGTTGACAGTGCGGCGATAGAAGGCGAGGGAATTCAGGGTCTTGTACTGATGGAGAACGCGGGCGAAGCGGTCGCGAGCGTCGCGCGCTCGATACTCCTGCCCTCCGGTGGGAGTCGGGTTGCCATCTGGTGTGGAAAGGGAAACAACGCCGGTGACGGCTTTGTTGTGGCAAGGATTCTCTCCAGTACCGCCTCGATGAAAGTCAAGGTCCTTCTGCTGGCCGACCCTGCTGAAATCCGGGGGGACGCCGCCTTGAAGCTCAAGCACCTGGATGGCCTTCCGGTAGAGGTGGCACGCGTAACCTCGACTGACGATATCGAGAGGGAAGCCGGAGCGGGAGAGCGGCGACGGTTTGACCTCGTCATAGATGCGATTTTCGGCACGGGCTTTGCCGGAGTCCCCACGGGTATCTTCGAGACCGCCATCATTTCTATAAACGGTTCCGGTTGCCCGGTGCTCGCGGTTGATATCCCGAGCGGGGTATCGGGGCTGACAGGGGCCGTGCCGGGACCCGCGGTAAGAGCCACCAGGACGGTCACCTTTGCGGCGCCCAAAGTCGGTCTCGTCCAGGAGCCCGGGGCAACATTTGCCGGTGAACTCGAAATCGCGGATATAGGCATCCCGGCCAGGCTCCTAAATGCCGTACCGGAATCAGACATCTGGCTGTTCCGCGAGGAGGACGCCCGGCTCATGCTTCCGAAAAGGGCATCTGATTTCCACAAGAGGGACTGCGGGGCCGTGCTCGTCGTCGGGGGTTCGGTCGGAATGACGGGGGCACCGGCTCTCTGTGGAATCGCGGCACTGAGAGCGGGCTCCGGGCTGGTCACAGTATGCGTGCCGGAGGGGCTCCACGACATTATGGAGGTCAAGCTGACGGAGGTCATGACCAGGCCACTTCCACAGGACGAGGGCGGTACCCTCTCTCCCCTGGCGGCGGGCGAGGTGCGCGAGCTCTGCACCGGCTATGACGTCCTGGCCCTCGGGCCCGGGCTCTCCACGGCCGGAAGCGTGCCCGAAGCGGTGCGCGAAATGGTTCGGACCGTGCCGATACCTTTGGTTCTTGACGCTGACGGGCTCAACGCATTGGAGGGCCATACCGATATTCTTACTGACCGGGTGGCACCCGTCGTGGTAACACCCCACCCGGGCGAGATGGCACGACTTGTCGGAACCGATTCAAGCACGGTTCAGGCCGACCGGGTCCGGTTCGCCGTCGATGCTGCCGACCGGTGGCAAGCCGTAGTGGTGCTCAAGGGAGCCGGAACCGTTGTCGCGGATCCGGGCGGAAAGGTTAGAATAATAGCTTCCGGTAACCCCGGCATGGCAACCGCTGGCATGGGTGATGTTCTCACGGGATGCATAGCATCTCTTATAGGGCAGGGACTCGAGGCCTTTGACGCCGCTTCGGTGGGGGCTTTTTATCACGGCCACGCCGCTGATTTCGTTGCCAGCATGTACGCTATGATCGGGATGACAGCCGGCGACGTGATTAGACACCTGCCGCTCGCAATGCGTCGCGGCGGGAATGCTGAAAGGTGAGGTGGATGCACAGGATAAAAGTGAGCGAGGCCATGACGCCGGACCCCATTACGGTCACGCCCGATATGGAGGTGGCCGATATCGCCAAGGTGATGGTCGACAACAACATCGGTGGAGTTCCCGTTGTTGATGAAGACGGAGAGCTTCTGGGTATTGTCACGGAAAGCGACCTCATCGTCCAGGATACGGTGGTCAAGTTCCCCTCGTTTGTGAGCTTCCTGTCGGGCTACGTATTCGTACCCGGCAGCCTTCACAAGTTCGAGGACAAGTTCAAGAAGGCAGTCGCCGCGACCGCAAGCGAGGTCATGACGGAAGACGTTATAACCCTCGACGTGGAAGATTCCGCTGAAGATGCAGCCACCATGATGTCGAAAAAGAAAATGAAGAGGTTTCCGGTGATCAAAGAGGGCAGGCTTGTCGGAATCATCACCATGGCCGACATAGTGAAGCTCATCAGCCGGGATGTATCCGTGGATGGAGACGAGGAATAAGCGCGGGCGCCGCCGGGCCCAGGCACTTACGGCGAACCGCTTTGGAGGAAACAGGCAAGTTGCTGGAAACGAACAAGATCGTCAGGCCGGTTGTCGCGCAGGTCGACCTTACCGCGATCAGGGACAACGTGGCTTTCTTAAAAGGGCTCGTTCCGGACGGGTGCTTCTTCATGGCCGTGGTCAAGGCCAACGCCTACGGCCACGGTGACATCGAAGTCTCTCGCGCGGCCCTTTCGGCCGGCGCGGACTGTCTTGGCGTAGCACTTCTCGAAGAGGCTGAGAAACTCCGTTCGGCGGGCTTCGATTGCCCTATCCAGCTTCTTTTCGAGCCACCCCCTTCCGCGGCTTCCCGCGTCCTTGCGGCCGACGTGACCTGTACGGTATATACGCCCGAGATGGCTCGCGCTCTCGATGCCGCCGCTCGAGATGAGAGCAAGCAGGCTCGCATTCACCTGAAGCTCGATACCGGGATGCGCCGAGTCGGGATCAGGCCTGAGGATTCGAGGGAGTTCGCCGACCTGCTGAAGTCACTGGAAGGGCTTCGGGTCGAGGGTGTGTATACGCATTTCGCGGTTGCGACCGAACCTCAGGACCCGTTCACGGAAAAGCAGATGGACGTCTTCGAGAGAGCCGCATCCGTTGTCGAGAGCGTCATGAGCAAGACCCTTATCAGACACGCCGCGAACAGCGCTGGTGTCATGGCGTTTCCGAGGAGCCATTACGACATGGTGCGGGTGGGGATAGCCATGTACGGTCTTTCTCCGTCACCGCGCTTCGCCGGGGTGAGGAACATCCGTCCAGCGTTCTCACTCACCGGAGAGGTGGGCTTCGTCAAGCGTGTGGATGCGGGTGAGGGAATCAGCTACGGTCTAGAATACGCGCCGTCACGGCCGACATGCGTGGCGACGCTTCCCCTGGGCTACGGAGACGGAATGTCCCGCATTCTCACCGGCAGATCGGAAGTGCTGGTAGGTGGACAGCGCAGACCNNCCTCGGCACCATCAACTACGAGGTCTGCTGCATGATAGGCCCGCGCGTACCGCGGGTGTATATAGACGACTGAAAGGGGAGTGGCAAATGAAAGAATGCCCTCGTTGCGGAGCCGTATATGACGGCCACCGCTGGATACCTGAGCCTGGCGAAGAGCTCAAGCGCGAGCTCTCAAAGAAACCGCACGAGATCAAGCTCTGTCCCGGAGATCAGAGACTCGATAAGCGGCAGGTGGAGGGCATAGTAAGACTATCGGGTTTGTTCATGAGGCCCCATATCGATGAGATCAAGAACGTCATCAACCGGGTCGCGCGCGAAGGCAGGCGACGCAACGTGGCGGCCCGTATTTTCGAGGTCGCCGAAGAGGACGACACGCTCGTCATTGAGACCACAGACGAACACCTCGCTGAACGTATGGGCAAAGAGGTGGAAAAAGCTTTCAAAGGAAATCTCGAGATAAAGTGGCAGGAAAAGGACACTTTCGCGCGCGTCGTCTGGCAGCGGGATTGATTGCGCCCCGGGCGGCGCTTTCATCGAGACATGCAGATCCAGTGCCAGGATCTGGACAAAGCCCTGGAGGCTAACAGGTTATTCGGGCTGGCAGCAGGCATGGCGGACTGCCCGGGACGCTTTTTTGCCTGCGGTGAATTTGTCCTGGAATCGATAACCGGGCACGGGCAGGAAGGGCTGCTGATCGCCTGCGGCGCGGACACTCTGGAGTACTCACGCGAAATAGGCAAGCGCGCCGGCCTGGCGCCGGTGGAACTGGGCGG
>PMDX01000002.1 GCA_003154635.1 Actinomycetota bacterium
TAGCTCAGCGGGAGAGCGCTGCCTTCGCGCGGCAGGGGGTCACTGGTTTGACCATGTTTGGGGTCACCGCGCGGCGTAGACGCGTAGGGCGGTTCAAATCCAGTAACGTCCACCGTGTATCAAATCAACCACTTCGCGCGTGACAAACCCCGCCAAAACACATGCGAACGTTTTATATTTCTACTCTGGGTGGTAACCAAATCATGCTATTCTCGTTTCAATAGAAAGAATGTAGAATCAAAATGCGGCGTTTGTTGTTGGCGGCGAGGTTGGGAATCTCATTTTCTCAACACATTACACGTTTGAATTGCTTTGTGCTTATAGGTAAGAAAACTGGGGGTAGTAATGACCGAATCAAAACCGCACGTCAGCGAAATATTCCTGGCTGCAGCTTTCATGCTTATGCTTTCATTGATGCTTTTCTTGTTGACAGCCTCGATTGCCCGGGCCCAGTCTCTTACTGGTGCAATCTCCGGTACTGTCACCAGCAATGGAGAGCCAGTGTCCAAATGCAAGGTAGACGTAGTGACTCCAGACGGAACCACAGTCGTCAATTCCACCTCTACTGCCACCAACGGCACGTACACTGTCAATAACCTTGACGCGGGCTACTACAAAGTTGCTTTCATGATGCCCAAAGGTGGAGTACTTAAACCCCAGCTATACAACGGCAAGTATTCACTAGACGAAGCGGACCTGGTGACCGTGACGCCCCCTGGCACTACCCAGAACATTGATGCCGTTCTCAAGGTCGTGCCCTCCATATCCGGAAAAGTGACATCGAGCGCGGGTGGGCCGGTTGTGAACTGCACGGTCGAAGCATACTACGTCACGTGGAAAGACCACAGCTGGTCGATTCCGCCAGACCCGAGTGCAACTGCCGAGACGAACAGCCAAGGCAAATACCTGCTTCCCGTTACATCAACGGGACCGTACAAGGTCCGCTTTCACGTCAGCGATGGGTGGCACTTCAGTGAATGGTATAACAACAAGGATAAGACGGACCCGGATTCCGTCTATACGACCGATTCAAAAACCACCGCAAACATCGACGCGGTCCTGTTAAAGGGGGGCAGAATCTCCGGGAATCTCAAGTACTCCGACGGGTCGACTCCCATCCATGGCTATGTCGTGCCGTATGTGTACAATTCAAGCACGAAGTCTTGGAGTGGGCTCTCGGACGAATATCAATCCGGGGTAGACGCCGAAGGCAATTATTCCCTCAAACCCTTGAAACCGGGCAAATACAAGGTCCAGTTCACTGAAACTGGGGGGGCGGATGACTACCTTCCCTTCTGGTACAATCAGAAGCAGAACGTTACCACAGCGAATGTAGTCACAGTATCCTCCGGCAAGACGACAACCGGTATCAACGGGGTTATCACACTTTCCTTCACAGGTACCGTGCGTCGTGATGGAGATCGTCAGTTATTTTCCAGAGAATCCAACGCGGCAATGGCATCTGCCTATACCTGGAATGGCAAGTCGTGGATACAGGTGGAAAGCGTGAAAGTACTAGCGGATGGCACATATCATATCACCAACCTCGTGTCGGGGACTTACAGGCTCTGCTTCAGTGCGCCGCGCAACCTCTGGTTGGACCAGTGGTATAAGAATAGCAATTCCCTAGGCTCTGCCACTGACATCACCCTGGAACAGGGAAAGACCATTACAATTAACGCATTGCTCAAATGGTCAAATATTCCGTATGCAACCTATCTCGGATCAGGATTCAGCTCATACTCAAGCGTGCTCGAAAACCTCGGTCTTTCCAGCGCGGGAGCACTGACCACATTGGACCTGAAAGACACCTTCTTGATGAGCCACATCAAGACACTTTTTGTTAACTGCACCTCGGAAATCAATGACTCGACAGAAGACTTATCCCCATTGAAGAACTGGGTCGGCAATGGAGGAAGCCTGTTCCTGAGCGATTTCGCCGCCGGCAAGCTGACTGAGGTCTTCCCAGGCCACTTCAATTACACTTCTCCATCCGAGCAGGGAAGCATACAGAAAATCACCGCATCTTCAACCAACGCGGACTTTGCATCCTTCATGGGTAAATCGGTCAAAATAAAGTACGATCAAGGTGGGTGGGACGTAATCAAGGGAGTAAGCGCCGGAACGACGGTCTACCTCAAGGGGACCATACACACCGAGATCGAGGGGACGCTTACCAATGTTCCCCTGCTAATGTCTTTTTCTTCCGGAAAAGGCAAGGTTTTCTGCAGCACTTTCCATGAAGACGTGCAGGGAGACATCGGCACGCGGCTGATCTCTTTCTTTCTTATCCAGAGCGGCTCCGGGCACTCTACGTGGTACCTGGCGGAAGGTTGCACGGGTGGCGGGACCGAGACGTGGGTACTGGTCGAGAATCCCAATAACAAATCCGCCCTTGCGGTCTTGACATATATGGGGCCGAAGGGGGTTATCCCCGGTCCGCTCGTCCAACTTGCGCCTCACTCCAGGACCACCGTACAGGTATCCAAGACAATCAAGAATTACCAGGTGTCTACGAGGGTGGATAGCAACTACTCCGTCATTGTGGAGAGATCGATGTATGGAAACAACAACCAGTGGGCAACCGATTCCATCGGGGTAACTCAGCCTTCAAAAACATGGTACCTGGCTGAAGGTTCCACGAATGGCGGTATGGAGACGTGGATTCTACTGCTGAACCCGAGCAGCACCGCGGCGAAAGTATCGCTTACTTATATGACGTCGAGAGGTTCGGTCCCGGGACCAACCGTAACAATACCCGCGAATACCCGAATGTCTATCAGTCCGTCCGATACGGTGCCAAATACATGGGACGTCTCGACCAAGGTTGTCAGCACCGTTCCGATCGTGGCTGAACGATCCATGTACTGGGGAAATCGCCGGGAAGGCCACAACTCCATCGGAGCGGCGGCTCCAATGAAAGAGTGGTACCTGGCCGAGGGTTCAACGAACGGAGGCATGGAGACGTGGATTCTCGTCCAGAACCCGAATTCAAAAGCCGCAAAAGTGAGCCTGACGTACATGACAAAGGAAGGCCTGGTCAACGGCCCAACCGTATCGATACCGGCAAAATCCCGTAAATCGTTCTCGGTTTCCGATACCGTACCAAATGTTTGGGACGTCTCAACAAAGGTTACAAGCGACCTCCCGGTCGTTGCCGAGCGATCCATGTACGGCGTGTCCAACGGTACCCGCACGTGGGGATCGAATTCTATCGGTGTATCGAAGACGGGAAAGAAGTGGTACCTCGCAGAAGGGAGCACAAACGGCGGAATGGAAACATGGGTACTGGTCCAGAACCCCAACGGTTCAGCCGCAAAGGTATCGTTGACCTACCTGACCGCCACTGGTTCAAGAGCAGGTCCGACCGTCACAGTACCCGCGCGCTCTCGTGTGACTTTCAACGCTGCGGATACCGTGCCCAACAACTGGAACGTCTCAACCATTGTTTCCAGCACATCCAACATCGTAGTCGAGCGATCCATGTACGGTAACAATAGAAGTTGGGCAACCAATTCGATAGGTTATTCACAGTAGCAATTACACGTTATAGCCAAAATGCAAGGGCGCTGTTCTTTTTCAGCGCCCTTCCTGTTTACGTATTCATGTTAAGATATCAACCACTTCAATGTTCGGGCGTTNNGGGAGAGGGTTGGGGTGAGGGGTGGGACACTGTGCTAAAATATCTAACACTTCAAGACGTGGGCGTTTAGCTCAGCGGGAGAGCGCTGCCTTCACACGGCAGAGGTCGTGGGTTCAAATCCCTCAACGCCCACCAGCGACTCTGTTCGCTGGCAAACACTCCATGACTTGAACCTGCCTGATGGAGCTACGAAGTAGCGGAATCAACCACGTTTGGGGTCACCGCGTGCCGAAGGCTCGTGGGGCGGTTCGTCAGTGCAGCCGGCGCCGGGCACCGATGCATCGTTCATGCAAAACCGTGTCTGACCCCAGTCTGTGTTTTGCTGGCTCCGAGGATCACCAGGCCTGGTTTTCCCAGTCTTTTAGCGTGAACTCGAAGACGGCGCCGTTGTCGTTATATGCCGCGATCTCACCGCCGTAGAGCTTGACGATCTTGTCTACCGTGGCGAGCCCGATCCCGGTGCCGCCCCCCTCGCCCTTGAAGAAGGGCTCGAACAGACGGTCCAGATTGTTGGGCGCAATGCCCCGGCCGTTGTCTCGAACGCGATATCGGTGGGCTCCGCTTTCATCCTTGCCGAGGTAGACGATATCAATCTCGGGCTTCTCACACTCTCCGTACCTGATGGCATTCGAAACAAGGTTCGCGAATAGCTGGTAAATCTGCGCAGGGTTCGCCATCAGGCTGCCGAGGTCACTCGTAACGTTGATCGCAATACCCTCGTTGTTGAGGTCGATCTCGCGCCCGTTGACCACCTGCTTTACGACTTCGGACACTAGCACTTCCTCGACGTCCACCGGGAATTGTCCCGCCTCCGCGAGGCGCAGAAGCTCGTCGACCAAGTTGACCGCTTTGCCCGTGTTGTCTTTGATGAGCCGCGCCAGTTCGCCAAGCGGGGTGTCATATTCGGTGCTCTGAAGTTTGGCCAAGAGCTCCTCCTCGAGCAGTTCGCTCGCCAGCATGACCGTTGACAGCGGGCCTTTCAGGTCGTGCGACACGGTGTGGGCATACTGCCGCAGCTCCTCTGTCGAGTGCTTGAGGCCAGATGCCATGCTGTTGAAGGCATCCGCGACCTGTTTGAACTCGTCATTACGTCCGATGTCTATTACGACGTCGAAGTCGTCGTCGCCAAGCTGTTGTGCGCCGTTTTTCAACGCGGTGATCGATTTGGTTACATCGCGCATCAAAATTATGGAGATCAAAGCCACCAGCGCGAGACCGACAGGCGCGAGCACCAGCGGGACTGTTCGCGAGGTGCTGGAGGCTGACTTCGATTGGACGTCAGCCGATGCGGCGTCGGCCTGCTCGTTTGCTATTGCGGTCTCGAGCGCCGGTAGAAACCCGGTGCGGTACGTGCCAGCGGCCACCGTGGTGACGGTGACGGCCTGAGCGTAATTCGCCGCGGTGCTGGCCGCGACGGCTTCATCGACTTGCAGGACGATGTTCTCATAGGTCTTTTGCAGAGCTTCCACGCGCGCGAGCTCGCTCTTTTGCCTGAGCCCGAGGTTGGAGTTTCCAGAGAGTTTTATGTTTTCGCGAAGCAACGTTTCCCAGATGGTGAAAGAGTCTTCGACCCTGCCGTTGTAATCGACCTTTCCATATCTGGTGCCGTTGGAGGCAAGGAGGTCGTCCGCCCGGTCCATCTCCAGACCGACGTTCCTGGCTGCTGTCTGCGCTTCCGAAAGCCTTCGCAGAGAATACCGGACCTGGTTGTCATTGCGATCCGACCGGCCAGTGCTGATTACTATTCCAGCGATAATCAGCACGAATATCACGAACTCGATTATCGTGCTGGCAACGAGGCGTGTCCGTACAGACATCATCGGAGCTCAAAGTGTGGCTGACCTTTGAACCTGGACATGCATAGCGTGCAAAAGACGGCGTCGGGGGCGTTTTCGGCGCCGCGTTTGCTGCATTTGATCATTCCGGGTTCGTCGGAAGCGAGCCGAGTCGCGGATGTGGATGATTGTTTGCGGGCTGGCTCGGCGGCGCCGGGAGAGGTCATCGCATGAGTCGGCGTGGGAGTCTCGTGGCCTCCCGTTATTCTATCGGCCGGCCCGTATATGACTTCGGCTGGCAGTCCCGAAGAGATCGCGACTGCGGCGGCTGGCACAGGGCCGGGCGGCACTTCGGCTCGAGCTTCGCCCATCCCTGGAGCCGAATCACCGAATGCAACCCATTGGCCTTTCTCAATCGCTTGCAGAGACGGGATCCGGGCACCTCCAAGAGGGCCCGCATTGCGCAGCAACCCGCGCACGGGGGCGCTGATCGGCACGTCCCAGTCAGCCGGAACGACTCGCTTGTTTCCGTCGGGCGGAACCAGCATGTAGTCGGCGAGCGAATCCACCTCCGCCGGAGTGAGCGCGGTGCTCATCGCCGCGTGGATCTTCTGTATCGCCGTCTCGAGTGCCCGGCGGTCCCCGGTGAGTTTGACCGCAGTGGAGTCTGAGAGCACGTATAGATTGTCGCCCATCAGCGATGCCCACCTCACAGACAGCCAATGAAGGCCGAAGGTCGCGACCACGTAGAACACCATCAATGTGACTGACAATCCTGTTGCCATAGTTCTTGTAGCCATGAACGTGCTCAATGCAACACTCACCCTGTCTCACTCTTGTTTTGTCCAGGTGGTTCCGTCCTGGGTAACGAGGTTGCCGTTGTCGATGGTGAAGTTGATGCTCTGGCTCGTCTGGCTGGGGTCGTACACCGTGACGGTTCCACTTTTGACCTTGTAAGCCGCGGCAAGGCTCTGCGTTTGCTTATTGACCGTAACTGTCAGGGACGCGACCCCGTTCTTCTCGAGCGTCAAGATATTGCCGTTGGTGCTCTTGTAAGTGCCCAGGACCGACTGACTGCCGGAGAGCACCACCGCGATGGTCGTGGCAATGCCGCTCAGCACGAGCGCCAGGACGAGGAACAGTGAGATCAGTATTATCAATCTGTTACGTTTGAGCTAGGTGACTTCCTTATAGGTTTGTCGGGGGG
>PMDX01000012.1 GCA_003154635.1 Actinomycetota bacterium
AATGGTGGTGGTGGTGGGGAGAGGGACCTCGTTGATAGTGAACGTCAGGGCGGGAGTTGAGGTTCCCCCACCAGGAGCTGGGTTAAACACGGTGATACTGGCAGTCCCGACTGTTGCTATGTCGGCTGCGGTGATGGCAGCCGTGAGCTGTGTTGAGTTCACGTAGGTGGTCGTGCGGTCTGTCCCGTTCCACCTCACCTTCGAGAGGCCGCTCACGAAGTTGGTTCCGTTCACCGTGAGGGTGAAGCCAGGTTGACCGGCAATCTTGTTGGTGGGGGAAATGGTGGTGGTGGTGGGGAGAGGGTTGGTGAACGTCCTGAAGGCGTTTATGCGACCGTACCCGTAGTGGTCGTCGCGCCCTGCCACCCCGAGGTCGTCTGCGTACGTCTGCATCCGCGACTGCACCTGGTCTGCAGTGAGCGTGGGGTACCTCGAGCGCACGAGGGCGCCTAGCCCGGCCGCCATGGGGCACGCCATCGAGGTGCCGTTCAGGTAGTCGTAGTTCTGGGAGTACCCCCAGCTGTTCAGCTCGCACGGATACGTCGGCAGGGTCGAGTACACCTGCCAGCCGGGGGCGGAGAGGTCGACGAATGCGTTGTACGTCGAGAAGCTCGTGTAGTGGTCCTGGTTGTCGGTGGCCCCTACTCCCACGACGTTGGCATAGCCGGCCGGGTAGTTTATGGTCGAGTCGCCGCTGTTGCCCGCCGACGCGAAGACGATGACGCCGTGCGTGTTGTGCGCGTGGTCAATGGCGTCTTGCTGAGCCTGCGAGAAGCTGGAACTAGCAAGGCTCATGCTTATCACCTTCGCCCCGTTGTTTGCTGCGAAGTCGATGCCTGAGTCGATGTCGGCGACGGAGCCGGAGCCGCTCGAGTCGAGCACCTTCACCGGCATGACCGTCCCCCCGAATGACACGCCCACGCCCCCCGTCGCGTTGCCCTCTATGGCTGCTGCTATGCCCGCGCAGTGCGTGCCGTGCCCGTCGTCGTCGTGCGCCACCGAGTTGGCGTTGGTCTTGAAGAATAGGTCGTAGGGGTTGTAGTTCGACCAGGAGCCTGAGTACATCCACATGTCACCTTCGAGGTACTCGTCAACGTTGTCCGGGTAGTCACCTGCTGGGTTATAAGTGATTGCATAGTAGTTCGTGTCGCTTTTCGAGGCGGTTTTGACAACAATGTAGTAGGTGGTACCGTTGTTGAGCTTCACTGCTGACGACAGGGACTTGCTGATGTAGGTGACGGTCCCGGCCGGGACCTCCGCGGCGGTGACGGTGTACGAAGCGAGGTTCCCTCCGCTGATCGCCGACTTAACCGACACCGTTATTGTCGATGGGGTACCGACCTTGGCGAACTCGAGCCCTATGCTGGTGAGGTTCTTCCCGGTACCGGTTATCGACTGGGCAACCTGCTGCTGAGTGGTAGTACCAAAATAGGCGGCGCTGTAGTAGTAGTCGCTCCCATCCCAGTAGTAGTCCACATACTGGGAGATCCCCGCGTAGTTGTAGCCCGCCACAAACTTGGTAGAGAGGTCCGGGTGGTTCAGGTCGCCTCCCGTGTCGATAATGGCGACCGTTACCGGGGAGGTGTTGCCCTTCTCGACGTCCCACCCCGCCACCGCGTCTATGTCCGCGCCTGGCGTGCCAGGCTGGCCGTCGATGGTCTGGCCGGTGTTGTTGAGGCCCCACTGGTTACCGAATGCGGGGTCGGTGGGGGTGTACGTCTTGTGCTCGATGTAGTTCGGCTCGGCGTATGCCACCTCGGGGTTCGCGTCAAGCTCGGCGACGGCGGACTCCACCGAGACACCGCCCTTCAGTTGCAGGAGCTGGGTGTCGGCAGAGCCGTCGGGGCCTACGTTCTTCAGCGTCGCGTCAACGTCCGCCGAGCGCTTGATGGCGCTCCTGCGCGCGTCCGCCGTGCTGCCCTTGAACTTGACTATGATCTGGTTAGGCACGTAACCGGGCCTGGCTCCCGGAACTGACATACCCCGCAGGCCTGCCCCCCCGCCGGGTGGAGGTGCGGCCGCGAACGCTCTCTGGATAGGCATCATCTGCAAGAGCAGAAATGCCATGATGAGTAGAAGTGCGACGAAAGCCATAATCTTCGACTTCATGAGTTCCTCCCAAGGTGTGGGTATGGAGCCTCGTCCCACTTCTCGATGGGATAGCTCAGGGTCCTGAGCGGCAGTCTAAGCTCGTGCCAGCTGCTTCCGTCCGGTATGTTGTTCACGAGGATGTCCAGCGCGTTCGGCGAGCACCAGCCCGCGGCCTTCTCTGTCATGTCTCTCCCTCCTGTTCCAGGCCAATTGCCATGCCGGCCGCCAGAGCGAGCATCGGCTTCATGATGGAGCCGCCTCTTCCTGGAACGCCGCGCTTGAATAATATCATGGCGGACCCACGAGGCATGTCCCATCCATCTACGGCAACACTCAGGCGCGGGAGGTAGTGGCACAATGTCGGATATTCAAAAGGGGAGTACCGTTAACATCACCCACAAGGTCCTGGTCGACGGTAAGGTCGCCTTCAGCCAGGGAGAGCAAGTGGTCGTAGAGCAGGTTTTGTCCTCCCCACCCGACCCCGGCCTGTTGCACCGATCTTTCACAATTGCCAACTCTATTCCACTCGACTTGACGCTCTCGTCCCTTCGGACTCGTATTCCATTAACCGGCTTACCCATAACTTTTCTATTTCCACTGGGGAGTATAAAGATGGTCTCTTGCTCAGCCGCCCCAGCTGAGATCTACCCCATGACAACGCCGACCTCGGCTTTGAAAGCGCCTATACAGCACCTCCCGTCCAGAAACTGAACAAACCCGCGGGCGTACGTTCATTTCTTCTGAAGCTCCTTCAACTTGTCGATAGCCTCAAGTTCGTCTAGTATCTGTTTCCAACTGGTGCGTATTAGGGGCACCAGCTGCTTCTTTAGCTCCTCTATTGCAAACCTTCCATTACCGCCCGACAAGCGATAGGGTCTTCTTAGTTAACGTCGTGCGGATGAAAGGAGGTGATGACGCCATGGCCGGTGAAACACAGCCGACAAATGAGCACATTTTAAGGCTGCTCGAGGCCATTTCCAAGCAGCTGTCCGAGCTTGGGGATGCGCAAAAGAAAATGGCCACCGAGCTGAGGCGGGTCACTCAAGCGGGTCACTGAGAAGCCATCGGGCGTTCTGAGGAGGAGGAGGGGAACGCCTTAAACGACGTATTCTTGGCAGCCCCTGTCGAACCGAAAACTCTACATTCCCACTAGATCCCTCAGTTTGTGGTATTCCTCCATTTCCTCTACCACTTGGTTCCAACTGGAGTTCACCAGGGGCACCATTTGCGACTTTGTAGCCTTTTTGGGGATGAAACACCCTATGCTATGGGTGCCGCCGGCCGAGCGCTGAGTGGAACGCCCGCGACGATTAATCTCGCCTCAACATATCTGAGATCTTCACATCGGGATGGTGATATCTCTTCCCGCCTGATGTTCTGCTGCCGAACTGGATTGCCTCTTTTGGGCACCACTGTAAGCATGCGAAACACTGCTCGCAGCGGTGCTGCCAAGACGGCCTGTTATCGATCATCTTAATATTGCTTACAGGGCAAACCTTTGAACAAATATCGCATCCGTTACATTCTTCATCGTATTGGAAGCCCGAGTCCATCAACTGTATGCATTCCCAGAAGGTCAGGTCCGTATGTTCTACGAAACCGGCTCTCTTGAGCCAGACACGTTTTCCGACTATTTCTCTCAAACGGAGTGTATCGACCATTTTCGAGAGCGTCTCAAGGCTTGTTTCAAATCTACCTGTTTCTCTCGCATCAACAGATTTGTGAATGCTTTCGAGTTTCTTCCTCCAGCCGTTGAACATCTCTTGCTGTTCTTCTACGGAAACCTCTCTCAGCGAACGGGAAAAATCAATGTAGTTATAGGGCATCTTGACGGCAAACCCCGATGCGAGCTTGCCGCCGCGAGACTCGATCGTCCTGCTCAGGTACTTCATTGCGATACCCGGCTCATCTCCATACGTGCAGACTCCAAATATATACTTGTTATTAATGTCATCCATTCTGCTGATAAACCTTCCGACTATGTTCGGAACACCACCATGATAAACGGGGAAAACAATCCCGATCACATCCGCACCGGTACTCACGCTCTCTCTATTCACCACTGTAGCCATGGATATCGACTTGCCGTCACTTTTATCTGCGAAATCTCTTGCTACAGTCAGGGAATTCCCAGTGCCTGAGAAATAATAGATCTCCGTTTTCATTGTGACCAACATCCTTCACTTACCATTCGCCGATTCCTGGATCGCCGTCAGCAGCGGGGCTGCAAGTGCCGTCGCCACGGTACTGTCCCCACTTGCGGTCGGCATCATGTTTACGAACACCACGATAGTGATCCCACTCCTGGGGATGTTCCCCGCGAAGCTACTGTAGCCAAGCGTCGCTCCGTTGTGCCAGAACATTTCGCCCGACGGCAGTTTTGAGATAGCGACCCCGAGCCCGTAATGCGGCCCGTTGACGTTGTCCGTCATCTGTATCGGATCTTTTAGCTGCTCTGTTTTCATCGCCGGTGTCAGGAGCTTGCCGCTGGCAACAGCTTCGATCCAGGT
>PMDX01000159.1 GCA_003154635.1 Actinomycetota bacterium
GCCCCGCGAGCTGGTCGTGGTACTGCCGGTACGTCTCGCTGTGAAACTCCGATACCAGCCGTTCTTCCACGCCGGGCACATCCCAGGGGAGGTCGAATATCGCCCTGATCTTCTCGGGCGCGCTCAGAGCGGGGTCATCCACCCTGACTCTTATGACATTCAGAATCGCTCCCGCGACGCTCTCTCCCACCGCTTTCAGTATTTCTTCTTTTGAATCGAAGTATTNNGTAGAGATAGAACGTCCCTTGAGCCACGCCCGCTTCTTTGACTATCGCGCTGACCGTCGTGGCTTTGAACCCTTTTTCTCCGAAGGTCTTTCGGGCGGCATCGACCAGGTCTTTCCGCCTCTGTTCCACCGGTTTCTTGGTTCTCGCGGCTTTTCCAGACGCTTCTTTCACGGGCTTCAAGATCACGTCCTCTTCTCTGTTATGACTCGAAAAATCGAACTCGAATACAATATGACTGACAATCAGTCATATTGCAAGAGCAGACCTGAACAAACCCGTGATACGCTTGGATTGAACTTCGATCGGAAGGAATCTCGGAACTCTACCTGTTCACTTGATTCTTGCGCCGCCGTCGCATTCGACTATGGTGCCGGTCATGTAGCTGTCCGCAAGGAGGAAGAGCACCGCCCCTGCGACATCCTCGGGCTGACCCACGCGCGCCACCGGCGAACTCGCGGCCATTTGTGCGAAAGCTGCCTGCCTTCTTTCCTGTGGCATGTCGTCCCACCATGGAGTATCGATCACGCCCGGGGAGACACCGTTCACCCGAGTAGGTTTGAGCTCCAGCGCCAGCGTCGGGATCATTGCTTCAAGGGCTCCGTTGACCGCGGCCAGGCCACTCGTGCCTGGAAAAGGCGTCCGTGCCGAGGCCGCCGTTACGAGAACGATTGAGCCACCCTCCCGGAGCGTCTTCAAAGCGGCCTGGATCGCCAGGAAGTAAGCAAAGAACTTCCCCTCGAAAGCGCGTCTCAGCTGCTCCGCTTCGAGGCTTTCAAACGGCCCTCCACCAGCTCTGCCGCTGACGGCGAGGACCAGGTGGTCGAACGTCCCGAGGTCAGAATAGAAATCCTTCAGCGAATCGGTGGAGGTCGCGTCAACTGTCGCCCCGGTAACGGTGGCTGGCAACTCCTTGAGGGCTTTTTCCAGTCTCTGTGGATCTCTTCCCGCGATCACGACCGTGGCTCCGGCGTCAACCGCGGCTCTCGCCGTCGCAAGCCCGATTCCTGACGTCCCTCCCAGCACGGCTACTTTCTGTCCCTCGAGGTCCATATCTCTCCTCCGTATTCCTCTTAGGCCTCGCTCGCCGACGCGGCTAACCTCGCCCCCATCTCAAACGCCTTTTCGCATTCCTGAGGGAACACGGTCCTGTGCCGTTCCGCTTTCTCTTCGGGGTTTACGAAAGGCTGGTGTGCGTACTTGGAATAGTCATCGTACTGGTAAGTGTCTGTGACGATGATCGATTCCACCGCTCCGAACGCCATTCCGGTCATCATTTCGACGGTCCGGACACGACCGTCCAGGCCCATCTCTTTCATCCTGCTGACGGGTGCGCCCATCGTGCAGATCAGCCCGGTTGGGATGCGCTTCTTGAGAAGAGTGCCCATGTTTTCGGAATCCCACAGCGGATACACGAGTCTCTCCAGAAACGACTGCGCCATACCGGCGACAGCTCCCATGTAGATCGGAAAACCTATGATCAGTGCATCGGCTTCGATGACTTTTCCCAGGACCGGCGTAAGGCCGTCAATGACCGCGCACTTCCCGAAGCTCTTGCCCCCCTTCAGCTTGCATGAGTAGCAGCTGTGACATCCCTTGTAGTCCAAGTCGTAGAGGTGGATGAGCTCGGTTTCCGAAGCTTGCGATTCCGCGCCTTCGAGCGCTTTTTTCAGCAATGTTGCCGTGTTCCACTCCTTGCGCGGACTCCCGTTGAACGCCAATACTTGCATGAACCTGCCTCCGTCTTCATTCATGACGACCGTCAATAGTTTGTGAACTCGAACTCTTATGGGCTAAACAAGATCCGGTGCGCGATCCAGGCCGGAACGCCTATTTCATCAGTTCTTTTCCAATGTTCCACGCCGGGGCCAGGCGCGCTCCGAGGCTGTAGTAGCCCGAGGACGTCGCCATCTTTCCGGGACTTCCCATGGCAAACAGCAGAGGCTGGACCTTGAGAAAGTCGATGGAGTCACCTTCAAGGCACTCCTCGTCGCAATAGACCTGGACGACCTCCCCGATGAAGATATCGTGATTGGGCATATCGACGGTCTGGACGAGCCGGCACTCGAGGTTGAGTGGGCACTCCATTATCATCGGCGCGGTCTCTAGCTCCCCGTAGAACGACTCGAAGAGTCGGGCCTTATCGGCCTTGGTCCCTGACACGAGCCCGCAGTAATCGGTCTCCCTTACCAGGCGCTCCGGCGGGATGTTCACGCTGAACGTGCCGTTCTCCTTTATGCCTGAGTTCGTGTGATGGGCCTTGTTCATGCCCAGGCTTACCGTGCGCAGGTCCAGGATGCCCACATGGGCGACCGTCAGGTAATTGGGCTTGCCGCCGACAGTGGCGCCGACGAGCGTGGCAGGCAGAGGGTACAGCGCGGGTCTTGGGCCGAGTTTCTTCTTCATTGTGAAGCTCCTTCCTCTTTCAACCGTGCGGTGCTCTACCGCGTACGGCCGATGCCTCTCGTATCATTTGTTTTTCTAATTCGTTACAGGGCCGTGGCTCCTCCCTTAACAATAACAAGTACCGGGCGCCCGCGGCACAGTTGAAGAACCATGCCCTGTCTAATCATAGCTAACGAGCGTCAACCGTCCTAAACGAGACACTCTGCACCGGTTCGTTATCAATCTCGAGCTGCCACCGGTAGCCTTTGTCCGGCTCGAGCGTCAGACCGTTGAAGGTGAAAACCAGTGTGACGTCCAGTTCCGTTCCTTCAGGAATTCCCGGAGGCCTTCCGACCTCGAAGCTTCCGTCGTTCCTGACTTCCACGGGTGGATCTCCGTAAGCGATGGTGCTGCCATTCTCATCCTGAAACAGGAGAGAGAGATCGTACCTGGTGTTAGCGTCTGCCCATGGGACAAAGACCCGGATTGCCACCGACATGTTCCGCAGGCCCGGCCCGCAGACAGTCCATCCGCCACCCGATATGTAGAACTTGCCGTTGATTGCCTCCGCGTAATCACAGAGCATGAGCATCGCCTTCACCCGGACCACCCCTTCGAAGAAATACAAGTGCCACGCTGTCCCGCACTATTCTGACGCATTTTTGGTGTAGATGGCACCTGGGATACGGGGGGTAGGAGTCCATGCCGTCTCAATTCACGAAAATAGAATCAACTTCACGATGGGGAAAAGCCAAAGAGCCTACCTATTTACCGGCAATCCAATTCTTTGTCGTAGAGCCGGCCAGAGGACTTGAACTCACGACCTGACGCAACGGGGCAGAAAAATTATTGATTGGTTTCCTCTTCGGTTCGATCGGGTCCCTCGATGTCGTTGTCCGGTCTAACGTTTCTTTATAGTTAACCGACATAATGTCAGTCCGGATACTAGAAGCGGGCGTGCCGGGCACCTCATTGAGGAATCGCTTTAGATGGGAAACCTTACAAAGAGAGATGCAGAGGCCTCAGGATTAACCTGAG
>PMDX01000187.1 GCA_003154635.1 Actinomycetota bacterium
GCCAGTGTAGCTATATACGAATAGGCCGTCGGACTTATAAGTGAGGTTGTCCAACCTGTTGGTCGTGTAGTTGAAGACAAGATGGACGTCGGCGTTGGCCGTGCCGATATACAGCTTGCCGCCGTAGACCTTCATGCACGGGCCGGCGATGTTCCTGGTGTCGGTAAGACCGTTGTTCGCGACCACCGAGAACTTCCCGCCCGAAGACCTCAGTAGCTGGCAGCCCTTCGAGACGATATCTATTGATATCGTCTCCACGGCAAGCTGGGGATTGTTCCAGTCGAACCTCGCGGTACATGCGTACAGGTAGCCATTGTATGCTGCAAAAGACGTGATGCCCGCGTTGAACCGGTTGTCGAGATTACTCGTGCTGACGGTCGACCATGTGTCGGTTGTTCCGCTCAGCTTGTATACGTGGACACCCTCGGTCTTAAGCACGCCCGAAGAGATCTGGTCAAGGACGTAGTTGGTCGTCGCCACGTACAGATCGTTGTTGTACTCCTCCATGGCGGTGACGGACAGGTTGTATTTGTCTCCGAAACCCCTGCCTCCTCCACCTGTGAGATCGGTGAGCGCATTTGTCCAGGTCGAGCCGTCGTAGCGCCACAGGCCGCAGCCAACGGTTAGATTCGCGGTGCCGACGTAGAGCTTGTTCTTGAAGACCTTCATCCGCGGTATCGCCGGGTCAGCGCTCCAGTTGGGAGTGTTGAGGACTCGTGCCCAACTCGAGCCGTTCTTTTCCCAGAGCTGCGCTCCGCCCAGATTGGTGGCGGAGGCATACAGCTTCCCGCCGAACTGAACAATCGATGCAACGGCTCCATTCGATTCCACCGCGCCGAACCCGCTCGCGTGTGAAAGGTGCCAGGTGTCGGATGTCACCTGCGCGGTCCGAGCCTGTTCCCCGGCGAGAGTCAGGGGTGACAAGACGAGCAAAAACAGCGATACGCATATGCAGACAGCCAGCCATTTATGGGTTTTCATCTAAAAGCCTCCAGGGCCTCCAGGTACGGACTGCGGGTAATGCGATTATAATCACTATCATACAAGCTTGAACGGCGAATCGCTTAAAGCTCTACAACGCGTAGCGGGGGCGGCAGATACGCCTGTGGTATGGAATGTTCGTTGACGATCCTCGCGCCGGATGCCCTTATTGAATGAAGTGCGAAAAGCAGCGTGTGGCTACATAGACTGCTTGAGGCTTGCGAAACCGGCCTCCACTGCCCACGCCATCAACCCGGCTCTGGAGAACCGCATCTCGTCGCCGAACCGCAGGACGGGAATCTTACCCTGGGCGGCCAACTCCCGGACCTTCTCGAGTTCTATACCCAGATACTTCGCGAGCTGTTCGTCGTTCATGAAGTCGGTAGCGCCTTCATCGTTCGGCTTCAACTCCTCGGCCATCGTCGCCTCCTCGTTGCTCCTGCCTAATGTTCAAGCTCCCCAGCAGGCCGCCTGTCCGGACTTGATTAGCTATATTCCCCATGCCTCTTCGGCCGCCTGTGCGTCGTTGGGCTCGACCATTATCAGCATGCTGTATTTACCACCGGCCACCGTAGCCGCGCTCAAGACGATATTCACCCCCGCCTCGGCAAGTGGCCTGATCACGTCCGCGCCAAGGCCGACCCTGTCTTCCCCGCCCAGCAGGAAGCCGACATACTCTTCAACCCCGCTGCCTTTGGCGCGCGCAAGGTCCTCGATCACCTCGGCCTTATCGGTGATGATGTACAGAGTCCCCTTGCCTTCACCGGTTGTGAATGTATCGAGGAAGACGACGTTCGAATCTTCTTCGGCGGTCCTGGCCAGAACTTCGTAGAGGGCTCCCGACCTGGCTTCTATGTCGACCTTGTACACCGTTTCACGATTTATCGCCATTTTGGACCCCCTTAACCGCCGAGCATTATACTGGGCTATCTTAACATTCGGCACGCCGCGATATCGTCCCCCCCTGCAAAGAGCAAACATTTCAAGCGGATGGGTGGTGTACCGGGTGCGGTTTGCCAGGGCGCGAGGTTGTACGGTTGGACGAAAAGAAGGAGGGCACCACCCCGGCCTCGTACTATTGCTCCGAAGGCAATTCAGGGTGGCAACCCGGGAGTTTTCTGCCGCACCGCTGGCAGGCGCTGGACGTGCGCGAGGCCATGCGCAAGAACTACGCACGGTGGGGCAGGAGAGGAGGAAGGGGAGATGTGGCATAAAGTCCATGCAACGATTCTGGTGTTCGCTGTTCTCCTTGCACTTGTCATGCAGTGCGGCATTGCGACAGCCGCCCATGTGGCAGACGGCACGGTGGTCGCGAGCGGTGCGGCGTCGAGCACCTGGTACCTCGCGGAGGGGTCCACGGCCTGGGGGTTCTCCACTTACATTACCATCGAGAACCCTAACAACAGCCGGCTCCACGCGCATCTCACCTACATGACCAGGGATGGCGTGGTTAACGGTGGGGTCGTATCGCTGGCGCCCGAGAGCGAGACCACGATCTACCCCGAGGAGATAGTGGGACGGACCGACTTCTCGACGAAGGTCGAATGCGTTGAGGGCGAAGAGATCGCCGCCGACCGGACGATGACGTGGTTTTACCCGGAGCAGTCACAGGAGAACCCCGATATGGAGTATCCGTACTATTACTGGAACGGGGACGCGCATTCTTCGGTCGGAGTAACATCGCCTGCCACGACCTGGTATCTTCCCGAAGGTTGCTCGGCGTACGGGTTCGAGACCTGGCTGTTGATCCAGAACCCTAACGCTGGCAAAGCCAGGTGCACCATCACGTATATGACTGAGGATTCAGGGCCTGTGACTGTCACGAAAGTGGTTGCCGGAGGTTTTCGTGCTTCGTTCAATATGAAAGATGACATCGGAGAGAAGAATGCCTCAATAAGGGTCGATTCAGATATCCCGGTCATCCCGGAGCGCGCTACATACAAAGACAACAGACGCGCGGGGAGCGATTCCATAGGGACCACGACCCCGGCCCCGGATTATTACCTCGCTGAGGGCTCAACCGCGTGGGGCTTTACCACCTACCTGCTCGTTCAGAACCCGAACCGCGCAGCGGCGACGGTGACCGTCTATTGCCAGACACCGAAGGGGGAGAAGGTGCTCAAACCGATTTCGGTTCCCGGCAATTCCAGAAAGACCATCAAGGTAAACGACCTGCTTCACAAAACCGACGCTTCGTTCCGCGTACACGGCTCCCTGCCGATCGTAGCCGAACGCTCGATGTACTGGAATAGCGATACGGGTCAGGCGTGTCACTCCTCTATCGGCATGGCTTCGGCCCATATGAAGTTCTATCTGCCGGACGGGGATGCCGGGGACCAGGAGACGTGGACCCTCGTCGAGAACCCGAACGCCACCCCCGTAAGCATCGAGATCGCTTATTACTGCGAAGCCGGGCAGGGCGACGTCTGGTTCACCGATACGATACCTGCCAGATCGCGTAAGTCTTACAACATGCAAGACCGCCTGCCGTATGGCAAAGCCGCTATCAAGGTAAGATCGATCAACTCGGGTCGCAAGATCATGGTCGAGCGTTCGATGTACTCCTACGGGCGCGAAGGAGGCACCAATACCATAGGCGCCTTCAGCGAATAGTGAGGCAATCCTGCAGTGAGCGGGGTCTCTTGAGGCCCGGGGGTCCGAAAACAAACTTGAGCCGGGTCTCTCAGGCCCGGCTCCGTTTACAGGGTGAGCGAATACTTATTGAACACCTGAGGTTCTTGCATCACGCACTCAGAGGTTGACCGTTATGACAAGGTCGCCGTCATCCGTGCGATGCCACTCGTGGGTTGAGGTCTCGGCTCCCCAGGCAAGCTCGTAGAGGGCGATAGCCATCCCGACCATAGCAAGGTGCATGCTGGGGTTTTCGAGCGTGAGGGTCATGCTGCTACTGTCAGCCTTGAACGCGGTTATGTTGCCGAGACCGCGGAGCCCGGCCCATGTCTTAAAGTCATACCCGCTGCGCCGCCAATCGTCGGTATTCATGCTGAGTTTTCCGAAGCGGCGCTGGGCTTCGATGATCGCTTCCGGAACGGATTCGCCGAGTTCGGCCTCGAGGTCTTCGAAAACGGTGTCGATCGCCGCTGGGTCGAAAAACGCCATCCGCCTGCCCGTTTCCGGGTCTATTATGGTACCTTCCTCGAGATCCCATATGCATCCCGCTACACCGGCCGGGACGCCGCATTCCGGGCATACCCCGTAGGAGATGTCACCCGGTTTAAGCTCGAACGTCTTTCTCTTGAGACGCGCCGCGAGCTCGATGGGGTGCCCCCCCGGGAGCGTGGAGATCAGATAGATGTCATTTGATACCTGCTCGTACTTGACGCGCATGTCGCGCTGTTCGAACGCTTCCACCGTCGCAAGCATATCGGCCGCGAAGAAGATGATCGAGTATGGGTTGCTTATTATCTGCGTGCGCCACGGGAAGGAGTCCCAAAACTCCCAGAGCTCGCTGAAGTTGATATGGCCGTATCCATAGACCATGCCGATAGTGGTCGCCTGCGAGTTGACCATCTTGCCGATCTCGAGTATCTCGTTCTTCAGCGACGGGTCGACCGACGAGACCTTGTCCACTTTTTCGCCGCCGAGGATAGTCGCGAGCCGCTCGATGCCCGCCGGGAATACCCTTTCCATGAACTTTCTCGTATCGCGTCGCTTTCTCTCCATGACTATGTGCTCTATTGGAACGCCGATGAGCTCCGAGACGCCGCGAAAGAGGTTGTCGATATTCGGGGATTCGTAGAAGACCATGCGCGCTTTGTCAGAGCCGAATATGCTTATGATTCCAGCAGAATTCCACGTAAACACCCCGCTGATCAGACGGGGCACTTTGCACGTCTTGCAGACTTCAAGTCCAGGCACGAATAACCACCACTTCCAGNNGCAGGTCTCCGAGGCCCCTTTCCCCAACCCTTATTATAAGACTCGTCATGCACCCCCCTGTGCCTCGAAGTGCATCAGGATTGTCCTCGATTTGTGGCGTCTCGCTGCATCGAACGGGGGTCTCGATTTGATTCGGATTTCATTGTGTGTTAAAGTGCTCCCCGATTTGGGTTTACAACGAACCAAGAACGCACCACAAGAATAATCCTCTCCAGTAACAATCCATGCTGCTTTTTGTTAGTTGGATTTGGAGAAGGAAAAAGCACCGGGAGGTT
>PMDX01000173.1 GCA_003154635.1 Actinomycetota bacterium
TGTTTGGCTTTCCCCCATCGTGGAGCTCACCTGATCGCCCCTGGTACTTTGCGGTCTCACTTCTTGGGACTACACTTTGCTGATTTAAGGAAACCAGGGGGTTGTTCCGAATAGATTGGCGATTACAGTTATGTTCGTGGGGCATTAGAATATGCATAGTCGACTGGATTGACATCTGTTGAGAAGCGGACGGAGTGGAGCGTATGGAGATCGCTAACATGCTCTTCTACGAGGCGATGCGCACCTTCGTCGGCCCGTTTCTCGATTTACATTATCGCTTCACGGCCCAGGGCGCGGATAACATTCCGGAAGAAGGCGCCGCGCTGATCGTGTGCAACCACCGCTCGCTACTCGACCCGGTGGTCGTCGCCTGGTCCGTCGAAAGATTTGTCAACTTCGCCGAAGCTTCATACGGGTTCAAGATCCCGGTCGTCAAGCAGATATCGGAGCTCGCGGGGGCTTTTCCGATATCTATCTATGGGGGTTCCGAGAGTGACCAGAACATCTCCAAAGCGAGCGAGCTCCTGGCGCGCGGAGAGCTGGTCGGCATCTTCCCCGAGGGGGTTCAGTCGTTCTTCAACCCCCACAGGGTCTCAAAGATAGCCAACTTCAAGACGGGCTTCGCGAAGCTGGCGCTCGAGAACCGCGTTCCCATTGTCCCCGTAGCCGTTGTGCCTCACGAGGAGAGGGAGCTTCCGAAGATCCCGGGTTTCATCGTGTCCGCTTACGTCAAGGTGCCCGGCGCGAGTGATGGCCTGAGGCTGATCACGTATCACGGAGTGACATGCCGCATCGGGCGTCCTATCGACCTTTCACCGTTCTTCGACGAGCCGATCAGCAAGGCGGTCATCGACCGCATCGCCGGAAGAATAAGGCGAATAGTCATAAAGCTGTACGATGGCGAAGACCTGGACAAGCATATGACAGGCGAAACGCCATTCGATTTCGCGAACGGGATGGTTTAGCAGCAGATGGCGGGACACAAGAGAGAGAGCAGGAAGCGTTCGAAAGACCTCGTTGCCGATAGCGAGCTCAAGCGCTATCCCATAGTGTATGTCCCTGGTTACGGCGCTCCTACGCTTCATGGAAAGTACTTCCGCTCGAGGCTCGAGGCAAAGGGGTTTGACGTCTGCGAAGCCGACCTGCCCTACCTCCAGACTGGAGACATCCCGCGGTCCGCCAGGATTCTGGCCGCCGAGGTGGAGCGGACAAGGCGCCACTTCGAAGCGGACAAGGTGAATTTGGTCGGGCATAGCCTCGGTGGCATAATCTCGCGGTACTACCTTCAGAAACAGAGCGGATGGCGATACGTGCATCGCGCGGTCTACCTCGGGACCCCGCACCACGGCGTCTACTGGGCGGTGTTCGTCATGGGGACGAAGGCGGGACGCCAGCTCATGCCCAACAGCAAGCTCCTAAAGGAACTGAACGACGACCCCTCCCGTTGCAGGAACATCAAGTGCCTCTCGATAATCAGCAACTTCGACGAGATGATAGTGCCGAGGGAATCGGGCGTACTCGAGTGCGGCTACAACAAGACCGTGAACTGGCCAGTCGGGCACTGGGGAATGGTCTTCTCCAACAAGGCTATCGACTGGATAGTCGATTTCTTCGATGGCGTTTTCGAAACGCAGGAGGATTTCGCCAGAGTTTGTGAGGCGCGCGACACCGGAGAGGTCCCCGTGTGAACGGGGCCTCGAGTTCCTGAATGTGGTCTGATCTATCCCAGGAACTCGAGGAGGTCTACCAGGAATTCTTCCTGGCACTGGTTTGTGATTCCGTGCGCTACACCTTCGTACTCTTTCAGCTTCGATCCCGGTATCTGTTCTGCGATGGTACGCGAGTTGATCGGGGGGATGAGTAAGTCCTCGGTCCCACAGAGCACCAGGGTCGGAGCCTTGATGGAGGGAAGACGGTCGAACGTATCGAGCTTCGTCGTAGCCGCGAACTGGCGAACGGTGTTATGGCCGGTGGCTGGAGCCCTCATGTAACGCTTCAAGAACTCGCCGGCGTACTCCGGGTTTGAGTCGAGCCACTCTTGCGTGAACAGAAGAGACATCGCACGTCCGGCCACGGCCTCGGGCCCGCCGCTGCCGTCGGCAATCATGGTGAGCACCTCTTTGCTCGCGATGACAGTGTTTTTCCCACCACAGAAAGTCACGCACAGAACGAGTTTGTCGACCTTCTGGGGGTGTCTCAAGGCGAACTCCTGAGCGATCATGCCGCCCATTGAGACGCCTACCACGTGCGCGCGCTCGATGCCGAGGGCGTCCATCAGACCGGCAGTGTCGTCGGCCATCTGCGGAATCGTGATATCGCCTTCCCTGGGAGTCACCGTCCGCCCGGCGCCGCGGTTGTCGAATACGAGCAGGCGATATCTCTTGGCGAGCTCTTCGAGGAGCGTGGGTTCCCACCAGTCCATGTTCTCGGTCAGGCCCCTGAGCATGACCAGAGGGTGTCCCTCACCTTTGAGCTCGTAACATATGTTGAGGTCGCCAACCTTGACGAAATCCACGACCGCGCCTCCTCGTATCAGGGTGCCCTACGCTTCGTCCTCGAGAAATGCAACAAGATCCCTCAGGAAATCTTCTCTTCGCTCCCACATGATACCGTGACCCGCTCCTTCGTACATGACGAGACGTGAGCCGGGAATGCGATCTTGGATTATCTTCGAGTTCTCGGGTGGGAGAAGCAGATCCCCGGTGCCGCATGCCACCAGAGTGGGGACCTCTATTCGCGGGAGTCTCTCGCATGCCGCGAACGTAACCATCGCCATGAACTGGAGCGTCGCGTTGTGGTCATTCGCCGGGGATTCGAGGTAGCGGTTCATAAATTCTTCCCCGTCTTCTCCGTGAATCTCGAGCCACTCCTCGCAGAAGAACAGCGAACAGAACCGCTCGACCTGCTCGACGGGCGTACCGCTGCGGTCGGCAAGCTTCTTGAGGACATCCCGCCCCGCGAAGACCGACCCGCCTTTGCCGCAGTTGGTCGAGCAAAGGGCGAGCTTCTCGACCTTCTCCGGATAAAGGAGAGTGAGCTCCTGTGCGATCATGCCGCCCATCGAAAAGCCAAGGACGTAAGCGCTCTTGAAGCCGACCGCGTCCATGAGCCCCGCCGTGTCGCCCGCCATCAACGGTATCGTTATCTTGGTGTCATCAGGTGTAACCGTATTACCGGCCCCGCGGTTGTCGAAAACGAGCACCCTGTATCGACGCGCCAGGGAGTCGATGAAAGCCGGCTCCCACCAGTCGGTGCTGCCGAGCAGTCCGATTATGAGCACCAGGGGGTGTCCTTCGCCGGTCAGTGTATAGCGGATATCGAGGTCGCCGACGCGGGCAGTTTGCGTGTGGCTCTTAAGGGTGTCCTCGCCCACGATGCTCCTTTCGCAGCTTACCGGGTAGGATATCACAGCAGGCGAACCGGGTACGCGCACAGGAGCGCTTGAGGATGCCTCTCACTGGTGTTTTAATAGTTCCGCGAGCGGGAGTAGCTCAGTTGGTAGAGCGAGAGCCTTCCAAGCTCTAGGTCGCCGGTTCGAGACCGGTCTCCCGCTCCACTCTAATCTCCACGACACATCCTCCGGTCTCGAACCGGCGACCCAAAGGGGTCGGGGAAAGTATTTCCCCGCATGAAACTC
>PMDX01000259.1 GCA_003154635.1 Actinomycetota bacterium
CCTTCAAGGTTCTGAACCCCGTTGCCGGGAGCTACGTCCTCCCGTCCCTCCTGGTCGACATCATGATTGTCTTTCTCCTCTGCCATCTATTTTGCTGTGTACTTCTTTTTCTTGACGCGGGCCGCTTTGCCCACCTTGTCGCGAATGTAATAGAGCTTGGCTCTCCGGACATCGCCCTCCTGCACCATCTCAATGTCCTTTACGATGGGTGAATGTACCGGGAAGGTACGCTCGACCCCAACCCCGAACGAGATCTTCCTCACGGTGAACGTCTCGCGAGACCCGGAACCCTGACGCCTGATGACGAGGCCCTGGAACGCCTGAGTGCGCGTCCGGACGGTCCGCTTTTCTCCGGTCCCGGTAGCTTCCTTGATCTCTATGGTAACCTTTATGGTATCGCCAGGCTGAAACTCGGGTACGCTCTCNNTTCAGCTGGCTTCGTTCAATAGTCTCAATCTCTTTCATTCTTCCTTCTCCAGACTTTTTCTCCCGCAAGACTCGTAAACTATAGCAGAAGAGTGATCAATTTTCATGGCGACCCTGAAAAACCATAGCAAACTTCACGTCTTTACCGCTGACTTCGGGGTCAGGTCTTTTATTGTTTGNNAACAGTAAACAATAAAAGACCTGACTCCGTTCCTCCGTTCCTCACTACAGCAGGTCTGGACGCCTGATGCGTGTGCGCTCGATGGCCTGCTGCCGGCGCCACTCGCGGATCCGCCCGTGGTCCCCGCCGGTAAGCACCTCGGGCACCTTCCAGCCGTTGAAATCAGCCGGCCTGGTGTAATGCGGATACTCGAGCAACTGCCCCGCGAATGACTCTTCCGCTAAGGATTCCTCGTTGCCGAGTACGCCGGGCAGCAGCCTTGCTACGGCCTCGATGATGACCGCCGCGGCTACCTCGCCGCCACTCAATACAAAATCTCCAAGCGATATCTCGAACCCGGCCAGGTGCTCGCGGATTCGCTCGTCGACCCCTTCGTATCTGCCACAAAGGAGCACGAGGGTCTCCTCGCTCGCCAGCGTGCGAGCGACCTTCTGGTCGAATCGCTCGCCCTGTGGAGTGAGCAGGGCCACCGGGTGTTTCTCTTTGACCTTCCAGGCCTCCATGCAGAAGACGGTTTGAAGCGCGTGCGCCACGACATCGACACGCAGCACCATTCCCGGACCCCCCCCGTACGGGCAGTCGTCTACCTTGTGATGCGGGTCCTGTGACAGCTCGTGGAGATCGTGGACTTCTACGTCGAGAATCCCGGCCTCTCGCGCCCGGCCGAGCACCCCCGCCTCGAGCGGTGACACGAGAGCTTCGGGAAGCGCGCAAAAGACGTGAACCTTCATGTCACGGTACCATCCCGTCGATCACCCTGAGCGTGATTACCCGCGCCGTAGCATCCACGCACTTCACAAACTCCTCGACAAACGGAACCTGATACTCCTCGCCACCCTCTTCACTCACGACGAGCAGGTCCTGCGCGGGCCTGCACAGAAAATCCTGGACCTCACCCAGGGGCCTGCCGTCCTCCTCCACGACATGCATTCCCACGAGATCGTGTGCCCAGTACTCGCCCTCTGCGAGCGGCGCCGCATCGCATGCCCGGACCGACAACAACCTCCCTTTCAGCTTTTCGGCCATGTCCCTGTCCGCAACACCTGTGAGATAGACAAGCATATCGCCCTTGTGGGGCGTCGCCGAGGCTACGGTAACGCTTTCGCGCCTTCCCGGAGCGCGCTCCAGCAGAAGGACCGCTCCCTCGGAGAACCTCTCGGGCCAGTCGCTCTCTACTCTCACGATTACGGCCCCACGAATGCCGTGGGGCCGTACGATTCTTCCCACTACCAGGAGGTCTTCTCCTGGTTCATCGCCCATTTCGCTCAATCCAGTATCTCGACTATCGCGTTCTTTCCCTGCTTGGTGGCCGCCGCCTTCACCAGCGTCCGGAGCGCCTGTGCGATCCGGCCCTGCTTGCCGATGACCTTGCCGATGTCATCAGGGTGCACTCTTAGCTGGAGGATGACGGATCGCTCGCCCTCGATCATTTCGATCTGGACATCGTCGGGGTGGTCTACCAGAGCCCTGGCAAGGTAGTCAAGAAGTTCCTTCATCGTAACGAGCCTCCAGTTTTCTGTTGAGAGTGAGTTGCTCCGCTACTGCTTTTTGGAACTCTGGAACTGCTCCCAAACGCCCTCGATTTTCATAAGATTCTGAACCTGCCGCGAGGGCTGTGCGCCCTGGCCGAGCCAGTAGAGCGCCCTCTCGCTGTTCATCTCTATCGTTGACGGCTCCACCATCGGGTTGTAATAGCCCAGCGACTCGAGATAACGCCCGTCGCGAGGCATGCGGGAGTCGGCAACCACGATGCGATAGACTGGCTGCTTTTTCTTCCCCATTCTGCGCAGTCTGATCCTAACCAACTACTTCCCTCCGTTCTTGGGGTTTTACCCCTTCTTCGTTTATGTTCGCCGCACCTCAGGACTGATAAGCCTCCGTTCGGCGAAAGGGGTCTGGCCCCAATCTGACTTTATTTCGATCTATTGTAGCAAAATCGAGCCNNTCTTGAACCGGCAATCGCGCTTAGAACGGGAATAACCTCTTCATCATGCCCATCTGGCCCCCCTTTCCGGAGAACGCCTTGAGCATCTTCTGCATCTGTCCGAACTGCTTTACGAGCTGGTTCACGTCCTGCGTGGAGGTGCCACTGCCAGCGGCGATGCGGCGCCTGCGGTTCGCATTGAGTACCTGGGGGTTCTTGCGTTCCTCCTTGGTCATGGACTGGATTATCGCTTCTGTCTTCTTGAGTCGGCGGTCGTCAACCTCGAGACCGGACTGGCGAGCCATTCCGCCCATTCCGGGAACCATCTCGAGGACTTTAGAGAGCCCCCCCATGTCACGAAGCTGCTGCATCTGCTCGAGGAAGTCATCGAAATCGAACTTGTG
>PMDX01000113.1 GCA_003154635.1 Actinomycetota bacterium
GGGAGGGCCTCGGTGCTGGTGCAGGTGACCGACCACACCGGCACGGTCGTGGTCGAGCGCTCCATGTACCTGAACAACAGGGGAGGCGGCACCGACACGATCGGGTGCTACTCGGACTAAGCGACCGATGCTAAGAGAATCAGAGGGGCGGCGCACAGCCGCCCCTTTCTCACAATAGGGCACGATAATTCGGCTTATCGTGCGCTACAGAGCACGTTCTGCCTTCCCTTTATGCCCACCGGCCTATTGCAACTATAATTGACATAGTGAATAAATATCTGCTATTATCGCCAAATGAAATGGACAAATTCACTCGACGAAGTGATGGGCAGCAGGCTGAAGGTGAGACTCGTCCGCATCCTGTGTGATTCCGATGAACCGAAGACCGGGATGCGTCTGGCGAAGGCCGCAGGGTACTCACACACGCAGACCTACAAAGCGCTCGATGAACTGGAGGAGCTCGGCCTGGTTACATCATGGGCCTCAGGCGCGGCGTATCTCTACTCGGTCAACCGGGAGAGCTACCTGGTCAGGGAGGTGCTCACGCCGGCACTGCGGGCGGAGCGGGAAATCATCCGTGCACTGGCGCAGAGGTTCTACGACCGCCTTGGCGAGGATCTTCTCTCTGTTGTCGTCTACGGGAGCGTAGCAAGGAAAGAGGACCAGGCCGGCAGCGACATCGACCTCATACTGGTGTGCCGCGACGGGTCGGACGTGGAGGACCTTGAGTTCGCGGCGGCCGAGGTGTCGCTTTCAGCCTCTCGAGAGTTCGCCGGCTCCGTATCCGCGTTCGTGTTTGAAGAGAAGACTTACCAGAAGCGGCTTAGACAGGGCAAGGCCATGTGGAGCGACGTCAGGAAAGAAGGGGTACCCGTGGCCAGAAGGTCTGAGAAGGTGGCTTCGCTTGGTTAAGAAGATCGTCACGAGGGAAGTCAGCGCTGCTGAGGCAAGGGTGTTCCTCGAGAAAGCGCTGGACTGTGTCGACTCTGCGCAGGAAGCGCTCGAAAAGGGGAAGTGGGACAGGGCTTCGCGCGAGGCGGTGCAGGGAGCAATCTTCTCGGTAGACGCCTTACTGGGAACCAGGTACCGGTTACGCTCTGGTGCGCAGGACCACACCCAGGCGGCTACCCTACTCTCTCAGAAGGTTGGCACCGAGGATGCCCGCAAGAACGCCGCTCGATTCATCAAAATAATCACCAAGAAGAACGTTGTTCAGTACGAAGGCCGGCACGCCAGCCAGGCCGAATCCAGAAGCCTGACGCGGGACGCGGAGCGACTACTCGACTGGGTCAAGGCCGAAATCGCAAGCATGTAATATTTTCCATTGCCTGTACTTAACCGGCTGAGACGAGCATGGGTCCCAATCCCACTACCTCCGCCGGGGTCAGTCTGAGAAACCGCCCAGGGTATCCGTCCCCGCACCCCTTCCGTTCCAGTACATCGAGCGCTCGACGATGACCGGGCTCGCGCTCCGGACGACGACCGAAGCTCTTCCTTGAGGAATCCACTTCGCCATGTTGTAAGTCTTGCGCGCGTTGGCTTTCACGGTGTCCGTGAATGTTACGTCTCCCTGCCCGGTGTCGGTCAGGTAGGAGATGGTCACGGTGACATCAGACGCGTTCGGGTTCTCTATCAGCGTGTATGTCTCTCTACCCTCCGAGGTCTGGCCGTCCGGCAGGTACCACGTACCGTGCGGAGACGGCGTGCCCACGTGCTGGTGGCACGCGTCCTTCTCGGAGTTGTTCCAGTACATGGCACGCTCTGCCACGATGGGCAGGCTTCCCTGCACGTGTATCGAGCAGTCGGTGTTCGACATGCCCGGCACGTCGTTGACCTTGATGGTCTTGCGCGCCTTGGCCGGCATCGTGAACGGCGCCCCGGCTACCGGGCCGTCCGGGGTCATGTAGGTCACGGAGACGTTCGCCGCAACGCTGTTCGGGTTCTGGACCAGCAGCCAGGTCGTGAAACCCCACGCTGTCGAGCCTTCGGCCAGGTAGAAGTCATACCCGGGCGCGGTCGCGCCGATAGAGTCATCACCCTCGATGCGTTTGTCGCGATACATGGAGCGCTCTGCGATCACGGGCACGCTGGAGGCGACCTCAATCGAAGTGCTGGCGGCCCCTATGTCATCTGCCACGTTGAAAGTCTGCCGCGTGAAAGCAGGCACCTTCTTCGTGACCGTCTTCGGGCTGCCACCCTCTATGTCGTATGTCACACGGACGCTGGCGGGCGTGCCCGTCGGATTTTGAAGAAGGAGCCAGGTCTCGAACCCATAACCGGTGCAGCCTTCAGGCATGTACCAGGTCCTGGAGGGCGAAGTCACTCCTATCGAATTGTGAGCCTCGTCCGCCCACGACATAGTGCGGTCTACCGCAATCGGCAGCCCCTCGAGACATTCGACTTTCGTAGAGAAGTCGCAGTTCGTGACGACACTGGCGGGGTCGATGGTGAGCTGGCTGCCCGGCGCCAGCGTGAACACTCCTCCGGGGACCTGTCCCAAGGTCGTCTGGTAAGTGACCCTCGCGTGCACCGCTTCGCTGTTTGGATTCGTGACCGAGACGTAGGTGTCGAATCCCCACGCGTCGGAGCCCTCCGCGAGGTAGTAGAGGCTCGGCTTCGCGAAGGAGACATACTCGAGCATGTCTCCGCTGAGCGTCAGCTGGTTCTTCCAGCTCTTTCCCCCGTCCAGCGTGCGATACAGGGTCCCTCCTGCCGGCCCGGTGGCGCTAGGCCCCGCCACCCACGCGGTGTTCTCGTCCAGCGCGTCAATGCACATCAGCCAGTAGCCGTGGCTCAGGCCCGCCGGTGATTGCTTGACCCAGTTTGCACCGTTGTCGTCCGTCCGGAAGATGCCCCCGTAGTCCGCCGCCACCCATACGATCCCGGGACCCGGGGTCGCGACGTCGTTCAAGTCCTGCGCTCCGGACTGCAACGTGAACTGGCTCCAGGACCCCCCGTTGTCGGACGTGCCCAGGACATCCGCCATTCCGCCGACCGCCCACGCGTCGCTTCCATCGACAGCACTTATCGCCAGCATGTGATCTGTGGGGGCTTTGGCGGGCGCCTTATTGACCCAGGTCTTCCCGCCGTCCGAGGTGCGAAGGATGGTCGGCCCGTTTGTCCCCGGCGCGCCTGCGCCGGCGACCCAGGCATTCATGGCGTCGATAGCGCAAGCGCCTTGAAGGGGCGCGTCCTGCACTCCAGGTGGCGTCCTGGAAGCCCAGGTCCGCCCCCCGTCGTTGGTGAAAAGGATTGTGCCGGGGGTCCCGCCCGTCACCCATGCGGTGTTCCTGCCCAGCGCGGATATCTTCAAGAGGTCGGTGTTGGGTATCTGGGTGGGAGACCCCTGTCGCTTCCAGGTCCGCCCCCCGTCGGTGGTGCGGGCTATCGTACCGTAACCACCACTTGACGCCCCGACCGTCCAGCAGTTCTCCGAATCGATCGCGGCAATCGAAAAGAGCGCGACGCTGGGCAATCCGGAGGTCGGCTGCCGGGTCCACGACCTGCCGCTGTCGACTGATTTCATTATCAGCGCCGAACCGTCATTGGCCATGCCGCACACCCACCCTGTGAGCGGCGACACACCTCCAGACCCGGTGGCCTTCGGGGTGGCCTTCGGCCCGGCCAGTGCCGGCACCGCCAGGGCGACAGTGCAGCTCGACAGGAGCAGTGCAAGAAATACCAGACTCACGACGAACCTTTTCATCAGGTGCCCTCCTGGGGAGAGACGAGTTCCCGCAGTAACCCGGGTAGTCCCGACGGCACTATTCTATCCGATATTTCCCTGTGCCCGCCTCTCCACCTTGACCGGCGCACAAGTGTCGGGTCAGGCGCCCGCCCGCAGAGCCGCACCCGGGGTTCGTGGGAGGCCCAGGGGCCAATAACGGAACACGCGAGGTTCAAGGGAAGAAAGGAGAACCCCGATTCTAGTTGTCACCCAACTCAATAGTTGACGCTGTGCAGAAGCATAAGCATTTAGATATAGAACGATGAATCAGCCGCGTCACCTTCGTCAAACTCCTCTTTGATGCGTTTCTGCCAGTGCGGGTAGTTGTAGATGGAGTCTCCGAACACCTCGTCTCGGAAATGCGCCGAGAACGCCATCACGCCGAGTCCCAGGCCAAAGCACTGGTCTCGCGTTGTCTCGGCCGATTCCTTCTCGTACTCTCTGACACCCCTGACGTGTTCGGGGTTGCGCGCATCGAAGAGGATGAGCTCCTCCTGGTGTCCGTAATGGCCGGTCCCTTCGTAGACCCCTCCCCACGCATTATCGGCAAAGTCCTCGAACATGCCGCCGCGGTCGATATATTTCCGCTTGAGCCTGGCCGCTATTCTCGACTGGTTGACAGCGTTGTCGAACGACTCGCAAGTTCCAAACGATGTGCCCATTGTCCCGCCGGTCCGGAACGAGAGCGGTGGCAGTGCGCCGCGCACGAACCCCCACCAGACCATCCCGTGCATGGGCGGGACGAGGCTGAGGTCCACCAGGACGCCGTTGGTGCTGTCGATGATCTCTCTCAAGACCGTCTCCTGGTAGTCGAGCTCGCCGGGCGAGCTCGCGGCGATCATGAACTGGAACATGTGCTCGGCGCCGTTGAACAGGGCGGCGAGGTTGCCGAGGCCGTTGAGCTTCTTGATCAGGCGCGGCGCGAATATCGCGGTGACGAGCCCTATGGAGTTCTTGCAGAGCATGTACCCTATCTCGTTGTCGCCCACCATGTACGCGGCGTCCGCGTATGCCTCGAAGCTCGGAAAGATGCAAAGGTAGGTCTTGAAATTGTCCGGGACCTCCACCTCGAGGTCGTCTAGCGTCCCCACGACCTCGGGTTGCTCGGGGCCGGGCCAGTTGTAGAGCTTGACCGCGATCCTGGTGAATATTCCTATGCCGCTCCGCGCGCCGAAGAAACCTCGCATGATGCCGCGCAGGCTTGGCCCAGGTCCATCGCCGGAGAACCACCCCAGACCGGAGCCCGGCGACCCCAGCGTCAGCACCTCGCCTGAAGGAAGGACCCACTCGACCCCGAGAACGTTCCTGCAGTTGTAGCCGGTGGTGAGACCGGACCAGCCCGTGCCGTCCATGGAAGTGCAGCTTGCGAGCGGTGACGTGCCGCATCCCGCGCCCACGATATGCAGGTTCATTCCCTTTTTCAGGACCTCGGCCTGCACCTGAGCACAGATGGCGTACGGCTCGATTATCGCGTACATGTTCTTTTCGTCTATGTCTATGATGCGGTTCATCCTCCGCAGGTCTACCTGGACCACGCCGTCGGTCCCGGGTCCCGCGTGGGCGCCCCACCCCGTGCTGAAAGCCTTGAACTTGAGCCCGTTCCGGTTGCACGCCCTGACGACGGCCTGGACCTCCTTGGTCGAGCCGGGCAGCACGACCGCGACCGGGCGGTGTACCCACGGTGCGGTCTCCTCAATGTTGGAAAAAGACTGGAACGCGTAACAATCGAGCACGGAAGGCTCGCGCGTGGCGTTTTCAGGCCCGACCGCCTCTTCGAGCTCCTCGTAGCCAACATCGGTCAATGTCCCGGGCATCTTACTCCTCCTCGGGCTGCAGCCCCGCCGACCTCGCGACGAGTTCGGTCAGCTCGTAGACGGGAAAGTCCATGCGTAAATCATTTGCCGTGTCCCTGAATACCCTCACGCACCAGGGGCAGGCCGTCACCAGGGCTTCCGCGCCGGTGGCTCTCGCTTCCTCCAGCCTTTCCCGCGCCGCCCACGAGGCGAAGTCTTCAAACGCCTCGAGGACACCACCCCCGGCACCGCAGCACCATGAGTACTCTTTTATCCGCTCCATCTCGATGAGCTTCAATCCGGGTATGTGCCCCAGCAGGTTTCTCGGGGGCTCGTAGATGCCTTCTTTGCCCGCTCGCTTCATGGGCACGGGGCGCAGGAGCTTGTCTCCCTTCCAGTCGCCGAAATACGGCTCGCTCATCCGGCCCAGGTGACAAGGGTCGTGGTAAGTGACGAGCATCGGCACCTCGTTCTTGAGCCGCAGCCTGCCCCCGGCGACACACCTCTCCAGGTATTGGGTGACATGCAGGACCTCGGCGTCGAGCTCCACGCCCATCCGGGGGTAAGCAAACCTGAAGGTGGAGTAGCCGTCAGAGCACGCCGTCACCAGGGTCGATGCGCCGGACGCCCTGAGGCGTGACTGCATGTCATCGGCGAAGTTCTTGGCCTCGCCCCTGTAACCCAGCTCGTATGCCCGGCCCCCGCAGCATCCCTCGGCGGCCCCGGCTATCCCCACGTCGACACCCGCCTCGATCAACAGCCTGACAATGCCGCGGACCGCACCGCGCAGGTCGGGGTCGTAGGAGAACCGGCAGCCGGCGTGGAAGAGCACTTCGGCTTTCTCGACGTTGACGTCCTTGAGCCCGAGCCCTTCCGCCCATTCGCCTCGCCTCGCCTTGGGCTCGCCAAGCACGTTGTTCTCTTTCTTGAGAGCGTCGATCATCGCCATGTGTTCGATGACCAGATATCCGGCGTTGACGCATTCCGCCCGCAGCTCGGATAACACCTCAGTGATATCGATGTCGTCACGGTAGACCTTGCAGGATGCGTCGCACGCCCCGCACAGCTGGCACTTGTAGATGATCTCCGCTACCTCGTCGTTGAGCGCGCTCCTTCCCTCGAGCATCGAGAGCCCCATGATCATCCTCCCGGAACCCGAATAGGAATGGAAGTTGAACCGCGATATCGACGGGCAAACCCCTGCGAACCGCCAGCTCTTGACCTGGTTGTAAGGGACCCACTTGCAACTAGAGCAGCGCGAGCACCCTAGCATGTCGTTTCGGTAATCAATGAGCGCCATTTTCGTCCCCCTGGAAACACAGATGCCCGCGGTTCATCACGCCGTTCGGATCGAAAATGCGCTTGACCTTTCTCAGCGCGGCCACCGTGTCGCCGCACCGCTCGTAAGCGACACGCGTCCACGGCTCGTACGGCCGCGAGAAGAACGCCCCCGCTTCGGCGAGCGCGGCACAGGCATCGGAGACCAGCCCGCTCATGCGCGCCGTCTCGGCCTCGTCGCGCGGGTCGTAAAAGAGCGTTAGCTCCACCTGGCACAACCGCCCGTGCTGGATGGGTTGAACGTACACGCCTTTCTCTTCCGGCTGGTACCCGGCCTGCGCTATCATGCCGTCTATCAGCTCGAGCATCGGGGGCACGCCATCCAGTGTGGTCAAAAAGAAGATATCGCGGTAGCCGCCCTTGGGACGCGTCTTGCAGTACGGCTCGGGTGAAGCGTCCTCGAGCAGTTTATCCAAGCTGTCGGCGCTCGCGCCGGCGATTGCGTCGGTGAGCTTCAGACCGAGTTCTGCTGCGTGTTCGCGGATATCGTGCTCCTGATAAGCGACCCGCTTCTCGGGCTGGAGCTCGTAGCCGGAGACCCCCAGTACGGCCGTGTACGGTGCCAGGTCCTCGGCGCTGACGGGTTCACACCCTTCCCCGGAAGCAAGGCAGGCCAGGCACGAGAGCTCGAAATCGTTGAATATCATGAACTCATCGGCAAGTTTACGCCTGATCAGCCGGTAGGCGAGCTCGGCCAGCGTGGCGAAATCGCCAGCCGGAACGAAATACAACCGGTGGATGCGCGGTTTTACCTCGAGCTTGATCGAAGCCCAGGTCACTATGCCCATCGTCCCCTGCGCGCCCTGGATCACCCTGACGAGGTCCGTCTGCGCCGGGCCCATCGGGTTCTTCTGCGCGGCGCCCACTGCCCACTGCTGTTCGAGTGTGCCGGGGCCTGAAGCGCCGCCCGTACGAAAGAAATCGCCCGTGCCGAACACGACCTCGGTGCAGAGCAACGGGTCGGTCATGTCCCAGTGATACTTCGGGATGACAATAGGCTCCCTGTCAAGGCTGGACGCGACCACCGACTTGGTCGCACGCGGCAGGAGAGGCGACAGGACCTTAAGGCCGGCCTCGCGGGCCGCAGCGTGGAGTTGCCCGAAGGTGACACCCGGCTCCACAAGCGCCACCTTGTTCCGGCGGTCAATCCTCACTATGCGGTCCATTCGCGACATATCCACGACGACGCCCGGGGTACTCTCGGCCAGTATCGCGGTGCCACCTCGGGTGTGCGGCGGTCCTGAAGAGACAGGCACGAGATTGAGTCGCAGCCTGTTCGCCAGATCGACAAGCGCCTTGACTTCGTCGGGGTCCCCGGGGCGAACTATTGCGTCGGGCTTCAGGCGCTCAGCACCGTTCATCCCGACCTGCCCGCAAGCAAACGCGTCGAGATCTGATGGGTCGAGCAGGACGTTGCCCTTGCCCACGGCCTCGGTGAGACCATCGATGATCTCCTGCGAACCGCCCCCCGGACCCATTACCCCTCCATCGCTTTCAGTATTCCACGATTGACGGCGCGCTTCACCACGGGTAAGTCGAGAAGTCGGGAGACGACGCTCATCACCCTGTCGTTCCCGAACACGCGCCATAGCGGCGCCGACCAACCAAGTAGCATATCGACTTTTCGGAGGGGGCCCGGGCTCGTCCCTTCCACTCTGGCGGCGACGTCCCTGATGCCGGCGCTGTTTCCTGATGACTCCAGCGCCTCGCCGACCATGGAGAGGGCTTTATCGAGAGCTCCGCTGCGGTAGGCGGCGGAAAGGACGTCAAAGACCTGCTCCTGTTTAAGTTCTGGTTTCCTCATTTCAACCTCCCAACCTCGTGATTCTACCATGTTCAGGTCCGATGTCACGCTCCGAAACCAGGTTGCCACATAGCACCTGTCCTGGTGCAGGATAAAGGCGGTTGGATGGGCGAAACGCGGGCACCGTGGAGTTGGGTTATCATTGGAGGACGCACGATTCGATACCTGGAAACTTGCGGGAGGAATGCGTGAAGACCCTGCGCATGTACATTCAGAAAGCCCTGACCGCCGTCGGAGAACGGATAGCCAGGATCCTAATCGTCAACAGGAGGTTGCCGAAGGCGGTCGGTATCTTCACCGACATCCGCTACGGAACCGACTTGAGGAAGCAGCGCGTCGACGTCTACATCCCGTACGGTGAGCCGCCTTACCCTGTCCTCGTCTATATCCACGGGGGAAGCTTCCACTTCGTTGACAAGAAGACCTACAGGAGGCTGTGCAGCGTCTTTGCCAGCAACGGTTTCCTGGTGATAAACGCAGACTACCGCCTGGCTCCGAGAAACACATTTCCGAAGCAGTTCTCTGATGTGGGCAGGGCGGTTCGCTGGGCTTTCGATAACGCGGGCCGTTTCGGCGGCGACTCAAACAGGATGTTCCTCGGTGGAGACTCGGCCGGGGCTTGCCTGATATCGGCGTACGCTTCAGTCAACGGAAAAAGAGAGCTCATGGATGCCCTTTCCATCGACGAGGGGATTCCGCGCGAGAGCATTCGGGGTATTCTGCTGTTCTACGGTCTGTACGATTTTGAAACGGTCCTTGACACCGGCTTCTCCCAGATAGAGGTTATGGCGCACGGGTTCATGGGAGCCGATCCGCTGGTCTACGGGCAGAGGGCCAGTGTCGCGTCTTCCATAAGGCACCTGGACGCACAGTTCCCGCCGTCGCTGCTGGTCTCAGGCGAGGAGGACCTGCTGCATTCCGAGACGGTGGCGTTCGAGAAGGAGCTGGAACGGGTGGGAGTGGAGCACGAGACCGTCTATATCGGGAAGTCGTGGTACCACGGCGGATCCCACGGGTTCATTATGGCGTTCTTCCTCCCATCGGCGAAGCGCGCCACCAACGCCGCCGTGCGCTTCCTGAAGGCGCACAGCTGATCAGCGCGGCGCTGGAGCAGGAACCCCCCCGGGGGGGTAATCGGCCTGGTCGCCAAGACGCATGACATTAGACAAGTGCGCGATAATCCGTCTTATCGAACGCCAGGGCGTCTCAGGGATATCTGCTGATTATCTGTTCTACTTCTCACTTTGATACGAGCCTCTGCAAGTTAAAACAAAGCGAAGGGCCATCTCGATAAGATGACCCGTTGACTTCGGCTGATAGGCGGGTTAGCTACCGCGCGTCATCCTGGTCGGATTCCCTCAGAAGAGCCATTACTGTTTCATCTTCTCGCAAGCGCTGGGCAGCGTCTTCCTCCTGCTCCTGTTTGGACACCTCTTCCGGGGTGGGCATCCGGGTAAGGTCGATCTCGACACCCAGGCTTTCCGCCAGCTGTTTGATGGCTCTTTCGCGAGCCTCAGAGGCGTTCCTCAGATTGACAAGCCGTCTATTGAAGCGGCTAAAAGTCTTGGACACTTGTTTTTCTAAAGCCATCCTGTCTCCTGTCCGAACGGTGACTCGCGCCAGAATTTGGGTGTAGACACATTTCTATAAACATTATCGAACCAGAAACGGAATTAGATGAGTGCAGTTTATGGGTACGAATCTATGACCGCCTGGGTAATCCTGCGGATCAGTGCCGTACTCTGCGTATAGTCCGCCAGACCATTGCTTCTCGTATAGATCGCAAGCACGTAAGTACGGCCGTTATAGATTATGACCGCCACGTCATGGAGGTTATTGTTGAGATTGCCGTATTTGTGATACACAACGGCTCCTGCCGGAAGGGCGGCGGGAATCAAGGTTTCGTTGTTTGTGTTCTGCATGAAGGACAGCAGCAAGCCGGTGTCATTCTGGTTCAACAGCTGACGGCTGTACATTTCCCGCAACAGCAGAGCCATGTCAGAAGCCGTGATCGTGTTTGCGTTGACATCAAAAGACGCAATCCCGATCTGGTGGGCGTATCGCTCGAGATTGTCCCAACCCAGCATGTTCTTCAGAGTGTGCCACGAATCGTTGTTGCTCTGGTTAATCATCTGCTGCAGATGCCATCGCACGCTGTGACCGCCAACGGACGCGTCCAGGGAGACGTTGCCCTGCTCCACTTGCTGGAGAAGATAGCAGGCCGTCAGCACCTTGGTGGTGCTTGCCGCCGTGAATGGTTGCTGATAGCCGGCGTTCACCACAGACCCAGAATCCATTTCGACAAAGCCTATCCCCGCAGTCATGCCTGGATACCGGCTCAGTATCGAGGCGAACGTAGAACCCAGGTCCACTTCCTCGGGGCCCCCATACATTGCCCTCTCGGCAATAACGGGAACGCTGCTCGTGACCCTGGTCGCTACCTCGTAGACACCCGGGACCGTGTCTGCCACGTTGAAGGTCTTACGACTGTTGGCAGGGATCGTCTCGAATGGTCCTCCGACAAGCCCGGTTGGGGTCATGTATGTAAGCTGGATTCTTGCCGGCACGCTGTTCGGGTTCTGCACTAGCACCCATGTTTCGAAGCCGGTGCCGGTGCACCCCTCGGCCAGATACCAGGTCACGGAAGGTTCGGTTGCCCCTATTGAGTCGTGCCCCTCGATTCTCCCGTTCCAGTAAACGGCCCTCTCGGCTATGACCGGCTGCGTTGATTCGACCTTGGTGGAGACGGACCAGTCGTTTGGTACAGCAGTCGACACATCCACTGACCGGCGGCTGTGGGGGGCAAGGTTCAGGCGAGGTCCCGGCTTCTCTCCGGTCTCGGTCATGAAAGTGAGACTGACCGATGCCGGACTGTCTCCGGGGTTCTGGACCAGCACCCACGTCTCAAAGCTACCACCGGTGCAGCCTTCGGCGAGATACCAGGTATCATGAGGCGCAGTTACCCCTACAGAGTCATGGGCACCCTTTCTGCCGTTCCAGTAGACAGCCCTCTCCGCAACGACCGGCAACTTTGCCGTAACGACTGTTGACACATCCCAGTTATTCGGCACGACGTCTGCCACGTTGAAGCTATTCCTGGAGTTTGGAGGAAGTGTAGCGGACGGTCCCGGCTTCTCGCCTTCAGNNCGCTGTTGTTCGGGTTCTGCACCAGTATCCATGACTCGAAGCCCCCGTTGGTGCAGCCCTCTGCCAGGTACCAGGTCTTGGAAGTCTCCGAAGCTCCGATGGAGTTGGTTCCCCATAACCTTTTCGGACCGTACATGGACCTCTCGGCTACCACCGGCTTATCGGCCGAGACTCTGGTCGACACCGCCCACTGGCCGACGACGGTATCGCCGACGTTGAAGCTCTTCCTGGAGTAAGGGGGCAGGCTGGCGCATGGTCCAGCAACAGGTCCAGAAGTTGTCATGTAGGTGAGCTGGATATCGGCATCGCTGTTGTTCGGGTTCTGCACCAGGACCCACGTCTCCACCCCGCCGCTGGTGCAGCCCTCCGCGAGATACCACGTCTTAGTCGGAGTGGTTGTCCCTAAAGAGTCGTGGCCCCAGATCCTGTGCATGCCATCCCCGCTCAGATCGGGCGCCGCTTGCCGCTGGTCNNCCCCCAAAGGCTAGTCGAGAACGCAGTAATTCTCGAAGCCACTGCATCTATCGTCATTACCTTGAATCACCGTACACCGCCTGCTCGGCCACAACCGGCATGTCCGCCTCCTGGTGCCGCTTGCTACCATGCTGACAGCAAGCTTCCACCAGTCCCGAGCCTGCCGATCTCTAGCATCATGTTGCTATCATATGCTCGATTAAGCCTATTATCGAGCGCTCGGTTGAATAGATAATTGAACCTCACTGGGGCGCGATAAAGCGACTTATCGAACTCAAATTGAACGAATGTGTCTATTATCTTGCGCTCTCCCCCACGAGTCACAATCGGGCGGCGACGCGAATTAGAGAGTGATCCCCAGGACGGAATTCCCATGCTGAAAGAGATGCGTTAAGGCCGTCGCGCAGGTCGCGGTCTTTCACATTCACTCCTGGCACCAGGGGGGCGCCGGCAGACATCAGATCCTGGATCTTGCAGTCTCTACCCTTCTTTCCCAGTCCGAGCCCGGGCCGCCGGTTTCGCAGTAACCTGGCAGCTGCATCGCGGTCTGGGCCGGACCCCAGTAATGCAGAACAAAATCCGCGGCCTGCTGGATCGCGATTTCCCAGTCGGCCCAGGTACAGTACCCGTAGTTGGCGGGGATGCCTCCCGCAATAAGAGGTTGGGGACCTTTCATCCCCCACGCATTGTGATTTGTCCTGGAGTAGAGACCGGCAGTGGCACAGGAACTCTCAGCCTCGGTCAGCCCTGTCAGAAGTTTAGCGCTGACCCCCGTTCGCTGCTCAGCCTGCACGAATACTATCCCGTAGCCCGTCAAAGGACTACGCTTGCTGGCAAGGTACGCGTTTATCCTACTGGAGAGTTCAGTCTGGGGCTGAGCCATCACCTTCGCCAGAACAGGATCAGCGGAGGCCAGCTTCTTCATGCACTCGTCAAGTTTCTTCCCGAGGGAGCTCTTTTGCTCAATCGCCCAGCTGCACTTGGAGCGAAGTGTCCTTCCTTTCTCGACTATCGAATTCTCCTGCTCCTGTATCGTCTCCTCGGTGGCTTTTACGCCCCTGAAGGCCTCCGCGTCTTCTCTGGCCACGCGTTCAGACCAGGTGATCTTGTCGAGGAAGTCCAATACGTCCCGGGAGTCCAAAAGGCTGATGAACCATGAATCTCTGCCTGACTTGTAAAGTGCAACCAGCGTGCGATTCAATCTCTCCTTCTTTACCTCGAGGTTTCTCTCGGCCTTTCTGCGAAGAGCTGCTGCTTCGTCAGCCTGCGAATTGAACTCAGAGAGGCTCGCAAGAAGCGCCCCGTAGTCCCTGTCTATCTCAGCGAGCTTGGTGTTGATTGAATCTATCTCGTTGATCAAGCGTGTAGTCTCATTGACCTGAGGATTGTTCGCCGCCATCCGGGATGAAAACAGGCAAGACGAGAAGAGCAACGCAACCAATATAGTCAGTGTGGTCCTTAAAGTACCGTGCATTCTATTTCGCATTGATCTACTATTCCCCGTGAGCCTCCCGACATGACGTATTTTAGCACCCTTCCGGCAGGAGTACTGAAGAGCAACCTCTCCAATTCGGCAGCACCCAAGACCTTGACTGCTTCAGGAGCAACCAGAGGGGGGAGCATCGCCGGAATAGAATTCAGACTCGGAGGGGTTATGTCCCACCGGGAGTGGCGGTTGTCGGCTGGAAGACCTAATGACTGTCAAGGGAGTGGTCGTTAATGGCACAAGAGATTGAGATAACTGACGAGATCAGAAAAAAGATGGCCGCGGACAACCTCGAAGCGCTCAAGCGGGAGGGCTTGAACCCGGACCGTGTTGAGCCATGGGAGGACGGGCACCGTACAGCCGACAGGGACGACGCCTTCGAGTGGTGGTACTTCGACGCTCAGCTCGACGACGGTTCTGCCGTCGTCATCACGTACAGCAACAAGCCGAACACGAGGCCTGCCGGTCCGCTGGTTCCGACTGTCCTGATCATGAGGCGGTCTCCAACGGGAGAGAGCAAAAGAGAGACCTGGAAGGGTGAGCCTGACGACTTTGAAGCTTCGAAAGACGCTTGCGACGTGCGCATCGGCTCCAACTGGGTGAAAGGTGACCTCGATACCTACGAGCTGCACGCCGAGGCAGGCGACCTCAGTGCGGACTTCAGGATATCGAGGGAATCACCTTCGTGGCGCCCCGGCGCAGCGATAACATACCTGGACCCTGAGAAGAAGAAGTACTTCGCGTGGGTCGTCCCGGTGCCCTACGGGTCCGTGGAGGGCACCGTTTCCGTCGGTGGGGAGTCGCAGCAAGTCAAAGGTACGGTGTATCACGACCACAACTGGGGCAACTTCATGCTGGCCCAGATGCTAGACCACTGGTACTGGGGCAGGGCGCACATTGGGGATTTCACGATCATCTTCACCCAGATGACCACTGCCTCGATCCTGGGGTTCGGAGGGATAAAGCTGCACGTGTTCTTCCTGTCAAAAGGGGAAGACATACTTACTGACGATGGGTTCCCATTGAGGTTGACCACCTCTGATTTCGTCGAAGGCCCCGGCGGGCGCACCTACCCGTCGAAGCTCGACTTCAACTGGGACGCCGAGGAAGGCAGCGTCATCATGACCATCAGGAACCCGAAGATGATAGAGGCCCTCGATAACCTGTCTGACATCCCGGCGGTGCTGCGACCCCTGGTGCACCTCGTCACAAATCCCTACTATTACGACTTCGAAGCGGACATAGAGCTCGAGGTGGATCTCAAGGGCGTGAAGGTCAAAGAAAAAGGAAGGGCCATCTACGAGCAGATGCTATTCCACAAGAAAGCATCCCCGGATGAATGATTCCTGCTGCAGCTATGGATGAAGCAGACCGAGGTCGGGTACGTGTCAAAATGGAGCGGGAGATGCGGCTCGTGCCCCAGGACGACCCGAAGTAACCGTTGAATCCGCGCGAACAAATCTCCTCTATCAGTCTCGACGTTGCTCGCGTGCTCCTTGTCCACCGCTTTCCGGATGGTAGGAAGACCTTTCTTTGATCTCCATTTCCCAGTAGCCGACGTCAATCCACTTACCGAGCTTGTAGCCAATCTTCTCGAAGACGGCCACCTTGCGAAACCCGAACCCTTCAACTAGACGGACGCTGGGCTCGTTGGGGAGCGCAACACCGGCGATCAGGATAGCCGCAGGAGTAGTCTTCAGGGATTCGATCAGGTCGCCTAACAACCGACTCCCTGTCCCTTTCCCCCTGAGGTCCTTGTCGACGTAGACTGAAAGCTCGGCTGCGTACCGGTATGACGGCCGGTCCTTGTATTTCGAGGCAAAGGCATACCCCGCGACCCCTTCCTCCGTCTCGCAGACGAACCAGGGATAGCGTTGTCTGCACATTGTAATCCGCGTCATCATCTCCTGATGAGTCGGTGGGTCGATCTCGAAACTGATCGTGGTGCTCTCGACGTAGTAGCCGTAGATATCCGCCAGGCGCCCGGCGTCCGCTATTTCGACCGGTCGAACGAGCATCGAACCTCTTTCCGGCCTGCTGCATGACAACATAAGATTCTAGTTTAGTCCAGAACAGAAAGCTGACCGTGTCGGGATCAGCGCCTGCCGGAACTATGCGTTCCTGCTCTCGGCGAGCGCGAGGTCCTCCTCAGGCTGCTTCCTGCCTCCCACGAGCATATAAACCACGGCACCCAGCTTATCTGGTGATCCAGACCTGATTCGAGATTCTATTACATCAGGCATCCCCATCGAAGCGTACGGCCTCACCTATTTTGCGTCGATGCCGAACTTCTCCTCCACCATTTTCTTCAGCTCTCGGTAGTGGACCTTACCGGTGATGAGGCGGGGAAGTTCATCCACGAAGAGCACGTACTTGGGGGATTTGTAGTCCGCCAGGAATTCCCGGCACCAGGATACCACCTCAGTGTCCTCTAAGCTCTCGCCCGGCATCACCTGAACCACCGCTGTCACGGCAGAGCCCCAACGCTCGTGCGGCACGGAGGTTATCCCGGCGATCTCCACCTTGGGATGCCTGTTCAGGATCTCCTCCACCTCCTCGGGGAAGACCTTTTCCCCGCCGGTGTTGATGCATCCAGAGACGCGTCCGATGAGATGAATCCGCTCCTCATTGTCGATGGTGGCCATATCTCCGGTGAAGATCATAGGCCTGCCGTTGATCACCCGGTAGGTCTTCGCGGATTTTTCCGGATCCTTGAAGTATTCGGACGAGCCCTGATGGGTCCGGAAGATGGCGATCTCTCCGACTTCACCCACCGCCACTTCCTGCCCCTTCTCATTGATGACCTTCGTGGTCTCAGTCACCTTGAAGACGGTCTTCTGGATGTCCGTAGCCGACGCGGTGTAAGGGATGACCGTCATGTAATGGCCCTCCGAGGAGGCGAGGGTATCGAAGATTATCAGGTGGGGCATGTACTCCAGGAGCTTCTTCTTTACATCCACCGAGAGCGCCATACNNGCCCGCCGCCGCCTCCTTATCCAGCTCTTCCAACATCGGCCGGCACTGCCCGTCCCCTATGGCGATCATCACGTTGATCTTGCGCCGCTGGATAGTCTCCAGCGCCTCCCTGGGGTCGAAGCCGGGGCCCGTCAGGAACACGCTGGTAAATCCGCCTATCATGCCGATGATGGCATGGTTGTAGGCCCAGGCGTGCATCATGGGACTGGACTGCAACATCCTGACCCTGCCGCCCACCAGCTTTGAGAGCAGCTTCAAGTTCGCTTTCAACACGGGCTTCGGTGACTTGAGGATGAAGGGCCCGGCGCCCTTGCCTACGCCCACAAGGATCTTCCGGCTGATGGGCGCTGCCAGAATCTTGGGCAGTAGTCTGGCGGTCCCCGGGATGTGGAGCTTCTTCTGTGCTCTCTGCCAGATTACGTCGGGGGCTTTGGCCAGCTCGCCCAGCCCTCCCGCCAGGCTGGTGATCATGGCCTCCAGAGGAGAGGAAATAATCTGGTCGTGGCGGTAGACCACGCCCTTCGGATAACCCGTTGTCCCACCCGTGTACATGATGACCACGATATCGTCGCCCTCGAACTGGCTCCAGGACAACTCGGGCGCAGTGGACGGCTTCCCCTTGAAAAGGTCCTCGTAGTAGAACATATCCGGTTCCCGGCTATCGCCCTGGGCGCCCATCACCACATAGTTCTTCACCGTCTTGACGTCCGGCCGGATGTTCTTGAACCTCTCGGTCAGATCCCCGGCGAAGAAGAGCGCGCTCATCTCCGCGTCGTCGATGACGTACTTCAACTCCCATTCCTTGAAACGGTAGTTTACGGGCACGGCACGCGCCGCGATCTTCCAGGCTGCCACGGTCACCTCCAGAAACTCGGGCGTGTTGTACTCGCAAAGCCCTATGCTGTCGTTCTGCTTGACGCCCATTTCCAGCAGGGCGTGTGCCAGCTTGTTCCCCCGCTCCTGGAGTTCCCGGTAGGTGATCACCCGCTCACCGTAGATGATGGCAGGATGCTTGCCGAAGGCTTCCATGATGGAGGTGACGAACTGATCGAAGTTGGCCATGTGGCGACCCCCTCTATGTCTTGAAGACCTGATCCGCTGTCTTTACCGGGCCTTCATTTGCTGCCAGCGCCCGAATTTTACCACAAACCCAGGCCCTTCTTAGCTCAGGTGCCTTTAGCTTAGCGGAAGAGAATCTTAAGAGGGCGCTTGAGCCCTGTAAACAGTCTTATCGCGCGCATGCGAACCAGCGTCCGGACACAAAGCCTCAACGGCTTTCAAGCGGCCCCAACTGAGCCATGGGAGGTATTATGCAAGTCCTCGTCCCAGATTGGAGGGCAAACCAGAAACTACATTGCGAAGCTCAGCGCCTGTGGGACCGGGGAAGTGGACCCGACGTGGAACC
>PMDX01000006.1 GCA_003154635.1 Actinomycetota bacterium
ACCCTCAATCTTATCCGGCCACCTCAATCTCACTCGCATGCCCACGCTGACCTGCTCAGGCTCGACGTCGTTCAGATTGCAGACAGTCATGGTATCCGAGCCGTCGAAGACAATGCCGGCGAAGATCAGCGGTGTGCCGGAAACCTCATCGTCCGCAATGCCCTCGTAAGCCCATGCGCCCGTGAAGGTATAGGTCGTCACGGTGGCGGTGTCTTTTATCTCGACGAACTTGTCGGGAATCGAGAGGCAGCGGCAGAACGGCTTGGGCGGGAAATAGACCAACCCGCAGTTCGGGCACTTGTTCGCCAGCATCTTATGCTCCTTGAGCCCCTCCAGCGTTTTGCGGATGAGAGCGATACTCTCGAGTTTCCACTCCCAGAAGGATAGGTTCCAGCTTCCTTCGATCGCAGTGGTTACGTCTTTATATTCCATGGCATTACCTCCTGGGTGTATCCGAGAGAACGGCGACCACGTTCAGGTTTACTGCTCCGCCCCAGCCGTGTGCCACGGCCTTGTGGACTTCCTTCTTGACCTGGCGCTCACCGCATTTGCCCATTATCTGCATGGCGCATTCCGCGATCCGCTCCATTGCGGAAGCGCCGATCGCGTTGGTCGAGATGACCCCACCCGAAGGGCATACCGGCAATTCGCCGTCCAGGTTCATGGAGCCGGAGTCCAGTATGGACGGCGCCTCTCCCTCGTCGCAGAGCAACAACCTCTCGTAGAACATGAGCATCTGGTGCGCGAAGGGGGAATACGGCTCCGCCAGGTCGATCTCCCCGCGAGGATCGCTTATGCCCGCGAGCTCGTAGGCACGAGCGGCGGCGAGCTTGCAGCTTTCCTGCTCGCATGGATCGACGTTGGTGGTACCGGATCCGGCTATGCCTACCAGCGCCGCTTCGTCGGAGCATGAAGCTACCGAGAGAACGTACGCGGGTTTGGAGGTGAGTTTTCTCGCCTTTTCTCCAGTGGTGAAAAGCATGGCGCAGGCGCCGTCAGTTGCCGGGCATACGTGACCGAAGCGGATCGGGTACTGCAGCAGCGTGGTCTTGGCGACCTCCTCCGGCGTCAGCCCCGGCTGCTTGAGGTGCGAGCACGGGTTCAAGGCGGCGTTGTTCCGGCAGAGCGCAGCCACCTTATCGAGGTGATGCGTGGTGCAGCCGCTGCTCTTCATGTAGCTGGAAGCCTGGTAGACGGCCACGCCCACCGCGCCGCCCCCGAAGGCGGCGATGAAAGCGGGGTCAACCCCCAGCTGGAGCTGTGCCGCCGCATCGGCCAGGGCAACGGTGTTGAGACCCATGGTCGAGTTGCCGTCCGACTGTTTTTCGAAGGCGATGGTCATCACTGTGTCGTACAGCCCGGATCCCACCAGGTAATAGCCGCCGTGCGCGACCGACCCTCCGGTGGTGCCGCCGGTAGTGATGCGAAGCACCGGTTTTCCGTAGGCTCCCCAGTGTCCGGCGCCCCATTCCTCGGGTACATTGACGCCCTCGAAGGCCGGCATGTTGCCGGTGGCAAAGGCATCGATATCACGGGGTTTCAGCCCCGCGTCCTCGTAGCAGGCGCTCACGGCCTCCCACACCAGTTCGGCCATGTTAACATCGCGACGCTTGCTCACATGCTTGGAAAGACCAACCCCCACCACGGCTACTTCGTTTCTCGCCATATCACTCACCCCCCAGCACGTACACGATGTTTTCCTGGGCGCATATCCCCGTCTGCCCGTGGGCAAGCGCGGTCTTCACACCCTTTGCCTGATGCTTACCGGCATCGCCGCGAACCTGCATGGCCGCCTCGATAACGCGAGCCAGCCCCGCGCCGCAGTCAACATTGGCGCCCATTGCTCCGCCCGAGGCGTTCACCGGGAGCTTGCCGTCCATGCGGGTAGCGCCAGAGTCGAAGAAGGCGCCTCCCTGCAGGGGCCCGCAGAATCCGAGGGCTTCGTAGGACATGAGTTCCTCGTGCGCGAAACGCTCGTGCACCTCCGCCAGATCGATCTGTGAAGCGGCATCCTCGATCCCCGCCTGAGCGTAACAGCTCCCGGCCGCGAGCTTCAACGAGTTCATGCTCTCGAGGGGACGCTCGGTGAGATAGGAGTCGTGCGCGAAACCGACACCCTTTATCCATACCGGCTTCTCGGCCTTTGCCGCGGCTTTCCCCGAGGCCAGGACCAAGGCGCAGGCTCCATCGCACAGCGGAGCCATCATAAGATCCCTGATCGGCGAGTAGAGGGGCCTTGAAGCCATGACCTTTGCCGCGTCCGCACCGGGCAGAGACCGCAGCGCCAGGGGATTGCCGGCCGCGTTATCCAGGTTCTTTGCGGCCACGCCCGCAATCTGCTCCTCGCTCACCCCCGATGCATCCATATAGGCGCTGGCCTGAAGCGCCGCTCCCGATACCTCGTTGAGCAACCAGCGCTGACGGTCGAAGGTGGGATCGAGCATCATTATGCCCGGCAGGATACCTCCGTATACGGAGGCCTGGCTCTCAGCCACCACCAGGGCGATATCGTGGTCTCCCGACAGGATGCGGGTAAGGGCATACAGCAGTGCGAATGCCCCGTCCATCTCCACTTTCGATTCGTTCTTTCGCCAGGACCCGGCGGGTTCCACCAGCCGCATATTCGATATGGTGCGGCCGTCTAAATAGTCGTTGTTCGCGGTGACGATGGTGTCAAGATCCTCGCGCTTCAGCCCCGCGGCCTCGAGTGCGGCGCGGGTCGCCTGGAGCACCAGCAATTCCCGCGAGCAATTGGAATCAGCCTCGTACGGTGTCTGAGCGTAGCCTATTATTGCTGCTTCTTTTTCCATGCCGGCACCCCCTTTATCCCATTGGCCGGTAAGCGGCCAGAAGATCGAGCACGTTCTCGGCTCCCGGGTTCAGGACAGCCTCGACACGCATGCCGATCGAGGCGTCGGCACCCTCGAGGCGAGCGGTTATGCATGTGTCCGCCCCGTCGTGTTTGACCATGGCGATGATCTCCGGGTTTTCGAGGTCCACCATGTCACCGTTCTCCGCCACCTTGACGGCTGCCTCGGTGCAGGCCTGCACCGTTCCGGTAGCTGGCAGTTCAACCCACTCATCCGCTTTCGCGAAGCAGCGCTCGCAGATCATGCGCGGCGGCAGGAAGACGCGGCCGCAGTCGGGACACCGCGAGCCTAGGATCTTGCCCTCCTTCATGCCATCGAAGAAATTCTCCATCCAGTTCCCGACAGTCCAGCCAAAGACCGGATTGAGCGGGATGGATACCCTGGGAACAGGGTCTTTTGCAGCTTTCGCCCCCATCGGATCACTCCCTTTCCGTACACGTAGAACCCATCCTGACAAGTACTCCCTGGTATCTCCAGTATCCCGACGTCATGATTCTACATCAGCAGACGGATAGAAATGTCCACGACCCTGGTTTGATTCCCCCGGTGGTCTCTTCGCATCTTGAGAAACCTGACTCTTTACCACATTTCGAATCATGTCTGCGTAGTGCGTGGGGCTGACAATCACAAATTCTGTGGGTGCAAGAGGCGTAGCTGCTTGAATGCCGCATCATAGACTCACTGCCCCTGGAGGGGGTTCCAGTCTCTGATGGAAATGGAGTTAAGTTGTCAATGGAAACGGGGCAGCATCACGACTTCCCGATCAAGACCATGTCTTGGGCAACTTCTTGGCTTCTATTTCCTTGTTTACCTTAGTGAGAATGGCATAATAGAACCCTGGTACGCTGTAATCCTTTGCGCGCTGGGCAACCAGGCCCTCCAGATTACCTGTAAAGGGTTTCTCTTCCAGATTTTCTATTATCGAGGACACCGCATCATCGATGATTTGGTTTGCTTCCATGATAACCTCTCCTTTCCGAGAGCTTCTCGCCCCGTCTCATTTTTATGCGACTGAACAATCCAACAAATTGAGGTTGACGAAGGCTTTTCATGGGAGTTTGGCGTGGTGAGTCGTTAAGCTACTCTGTTGCCGGCGTCGGGTCCTGTAGCTATGTTGTAGATTTCCTTCACCCTTATCACTACTGCAGCTTTTACCTTTTCAGCTGCCTCTTCTCCAAAGCGCTTTGCGGCGCCTTCCTTAGCTCGCTCGTAGTATTCCCCGGACTTGACCAGGGCTGCATCTCCCTTGATCTGCCAACCCCGCACATCCCTCAGCGCACCTTTCTTGCCCAGTTCGCTGTGAAAAACCAGGGCTACCCTGGGGTTTTCTTCTAGATTCCTGAACGTCTTATCCAAGTGAAGCGCCGTTATCGTAATAGTATCGGGATTTATAGCTCTGGTGGAGCCACAGGGAACTACATTTGGCACACCTTCCTTGGAAGCAGTGGCCAGATAAGGTGCTGCCATGTTGTTAATAAGGTCCATCATTTCAACCGTCATCTCAGCCATGATCCGCTCCTTGGCAGGCTATGCCCATTCCTTCAGAACGTCTTTCGATGGTAGCACCAGAAAAATGCGCTGCATTATCTTGAGCGCCATCTCATGCATCGTCTTGTCAATTGAGGAAACGCAATCTGAGACGATGACGGTGTAGAAGCCCCGGATAGCCGCCTCACGGGCACTGTGCTCGATTCCGTATTCGGTGGCAATGCCGGTGAACAGAATAGTGTCAATGCCACGGGAACGCATCAGCTGCTCGAAATTGGTACCGAAGAAGATGCTGGGACTGTGTTTGTTGAGAATGACCTCGCCCTCAGCGGGGCTCAGGTCGACATTAATCTCAGCTTCGGGGCTGCCAGGCTTCATGAAGACAGGGACTTTCGCCGGGTCATCAACATTGAAACGTCTCATGGCCTGATAAATGCCATAGGCAGACTGATAGCCAGCGGGCAGGGGTGTGATGCGCGTAAAGACTATGGGGATCTTCAGGCTGCGAGCGGCGGCGACCAGCGCCTTCAGGTTCTCGAGGAAATCTTCCCGGTCGAAGATGCGGTCGACCAGGGCGTCCTGACAGTCCCATAGCACCAGGGCGGTGTGTTCCGGGTCAACAATCTCTTTCAGATTGTCAAAGACACGAAGTTTGCCTAGAGTTTTCATGGGTTTGCCTCTCATTCACTAATCCAAAGCCTATCACACAAACACCGGCACCGTTCGGTGCGAGTCTACTCTGCTTGATTCAGAATGTGGCGTATTTCAGGCCTTTGTTTGAGATCTCGACAACAGGCACTGTCGTACGCGTTGATGAAGTGAGCGCGCGATAATCGATGTTCTCGACCATCACAAGCTATTGATAATTCTACTTATATTGTCTAAAATCTACTTATATCTACTATAATGGTTATACGGAGGGAATCAAATGGAAACGTTTTTTAGACCCAGCGAGGTGGCCAGGCTGCTGAAGCTGAATACCGAAACGGTCTATCACTACATAAAGACGGGAGAGCTAACAGCGGCAAGGTTGGGACGGAAGTATATCGTCACCGAAAGCGACCTGGAGAACTTCATAGAGAGGAGGAAGGAAGCGTACCGCATCGAAAAACTCAACCTGTCTAACAAAGGCAAGGAGATGGTTGAGGGAGTGCGGGTAAATGCCGAGAGGGTTTCGACCTTTATCGATGAGTATCCCGGGGCAACTCAGGTGGAAATAGCCGAGGCACTGCAGATGGACGCTGAGGATGCGCAAAGGGCTTTGTACAGGCTCCAGGGAACTTCCGAGATTCATCGCGAGGGAGAGGGAGGAGAAACGGAGCCTTCCCTGGCGAGGTGGTACGCGGGTTCGGGAGTGGAGCAGTAGGGATGTCCTGAATGGCTCGACGACCGGTCTGAATGCCGGGTGACCGGCTGAAAAGCAAAAGAGATCACAGCATGTCACGCTGAAAGGAGTGAGAGGTCTGAAGGAAGAGAAGCAAGAGGCGTCTGTGCCCGATGAAGATGTGCGCAAACCCACCAAGAAATGTGATGCGCACTACATTGACATCAAAGCGCATGGCGGCGCTTATATCATCGTCAATGTGTTCCTGTATATCGTATGGAAACTGAGCGACGTGGAATACCCATGGCCTCTATGGGTGATGAGCGGATGGGGATTGGGCCTGGCCTGCCATATCTTCGGCCGTTACCTGGCTCGAACCGCGAGACGGTAAACCAGAAGTAAGTTGATGGTCTCGAATATTGAGCCCTTCGATATTCGAGACCTCCTTTCCTCGTGCGGTTCCGTTTTGCCCACTGTTCAGTCCTCCAGCTCGATCCTGAAGCGGCAGCACCCATCACCTTTTGTCAGCAGCGGCTGCCTCCCCGCGAGTACATGACAGGAAACTAACCGCAAATTCGGGATCGACAAGGGTGCAAGACAGGTGACGTTATGGAAATCGAACGAACTCAATAAGTCTTATACCCACGTTTTTTAGCCTTCCCAGGTGCGATAGAATATTTAGGTTGGCAGCGTTATCCGTTGGATATCTGCTTCACGATTCTTGATTTCAGGAGGTCGCTCGATGCGAATGGCACATAAGGACCGGATGTATTCGTTTCAGTGTGGCTGGGAAGCCCTTTTCGACTCGACCGTGGAAGCAATCCCCGGTTGCAAGGGCTGGGCACAGCACTGGAAGCTCGTATTTGCCGACAAGAACACCGGAATCATAAACGGTTCCGTCCCATTTGGAATGTCATATGGCGAGAAGATTGCCATCCAGATCTCCGAGAACCCTTCCGGCACCTCCTGGTTAGGCGTATCCTCGAACTCGGTTTGGGGGCTTTTCGATTTCGGCAAGAACAGCAGAAATCTCAACAAGCTGGTTGCCGGGGTCGAAAGCGCGCTTGCAAGCAGGGGGATCAATGCCACGGCTTCAATCCAGCAGGCCGCCCCCGTGGCCGATGCTGCTCCACCACAACCTCAGCAGGCGCCGTCTCCCTCCTTCTGCGCAAAATGCGGCTTAAGCCTGGCACCGGGCGTCAAATTCTGCTCGAAATGCGGAAGTCCAATATAAAACGCCTGAGTGAATAAATAGAGAATTTAGAAGTTTGATGAAACCTACGTGCCACCGGCCGGCGAAGCACTTTAGTATCCGCCGGGCCAGTACACATAGAGCTACCTAGTAACGGGACGAACGCTGGGGGCGTTCCTCTCTTGGCTTTGCCACGTTGACGTTGAGGTTGCGGCCGTCGACGTCTTTGCCGTTTAGGCCATCGATCGCAGCCGTCCCCTCTGAGTCGACACCCATCTCTACAAAGCCGAATCCCTTCGACCTGCCGCTATCGCGATCCATGATCACGTCGGCCGAATCCACCGTGCCGAACGCGCTGAAAGCGGTCCTGATGTCTGCCTCGCTGGTTGAATAACTGAGGTTTCCAACATATATCTTCATTCTTCTGCACCCCCTTTTGTGCATAAAAAAAGCCCCGAGATTGGATCCTCGGGACAAACAGTACTTCTACCTAAGAACTTTAACTCTTGGACATCATAGCACATAACTCGCCGCTGTGCGCACTTTTATAAATAGACGAGCACTTCCAACGAGATGCGGAACCTTGACCAGCAGTATAACAAAACAAAAAGCAGTCCTTCGCGCACCCCCGCGAGGCAGCAACGATGACCCCATCGATATTCGGGAGAAGCTGGAGGTCTGCACCCGCGACATCCTGAGCGCCGAGCTACGCGCTGGTTTCTCCTTGACGATGCAATATACTCAACAATATCAAATTGCGAATGGGAGGTCTTTGATGGTCACGTCTATGAAACTGCTGATTCTCTACTACTCGGGAACCGGAAACACCGAGTTCGCCTGCATTGTGGCGAGTATCGTAGCGGAGAGAAGCGGGCACGAGGTGACAATGAAAACGTTCGCGAAGGCCGACGAGATATCGCTGGATGATTACGACGCATACTGCTTCGCCACGCCGCTGCAGGCCTGGCAGCCGACCAAGAACGTAGAGCGCTTCATCAAGGCCATGCCGTCCCTGGATGGGAAGGTCGCCTTCCTGCTGTCCAGCTCGGGTGGACAGCCAAGCCAGACTGCTCCCTTGATGACAAGGTGGTTGAACAAGAAGGGTATCGCCGTCACCGGTCATCACGACCTGCAGAGTCCCGACTCCTGGCCCGTCTCAAGGCGCTTTTCCCACAAGCTGGACCAAGAAAGACCCGGTGTGGAATCGGTTCGCGAACTCGCCGATTTCACCCGGAGGATGCTCGACATGCAAGTAGCTTTCCTTTCGGGAGAGCAGGTCGTATTGCCCCGACATCGTGTGCGCCCCACCCCTTTGTTTTTGCTGTCGAGAGTCGAGCGGCTTCCCAAGGGTCACCCAAACCTTGTAATGGGGAAGAAGAAAATCATCGAGTCCGACTGTACCCAATGCGGGATCTGCGAAAAGGACTGTCCGGCTGGTGCTATCCGGCTGGACCCGTATCCTGTCTTCAGCAAGGAGTGTATTGCATGCTGGCGATGTATCAATTGCTGCCCCGAGGACTGCATTACCACCCGGATGAGCAGTCAATACCACTACAAGGGAATGCCAAAAAAGGACGAGTTGCTGGAGAAGGCGGGACTTCAGTGAAGAAGCTGCCTGTTTGCCTGGGTCTAACATGTTTGATTGTCGCTGCCGCTGTCCTGTCGGGGTGCGGCGGCACCAAGACAAAGACCGGAAGCCGGAAGAAGTCAGTCATGGAGACCGCCAGGACGAGGACTGTGCAGGTCGGAGATATCGAAATGGCTTACAAGATTTCCTGGGGAGGCCCGAGGGCACGGGGAGCTGAAGATGCC
>PMDX01000257.1 GCA_003154635.1 Actinomycetota bacterium
CCCTACCTGGGAATCTGCCTGGGGATGCAGATCATGGTGATCGAGTTCTCCCGATCCTGTCTCGGGCTGAAGGATGCGAACTCCACGGAGTTCGAGCCGGAGGCGAAAAATCCAGTGGTCAGCCTCCTGGAAGAGCAGGTGGACGTCAAGGCGTTTGGCGGAACCATGAGGCTGGGCATCGGAGAGACCCGTCTCATGGCGGGTACGCGCATCCGCGAGGCCTACGGCACGGATGCGGTCTACGAGAGGCACAGGCACCGCTACGAGGTGAACAACTCCCTTCGGCACAGGATGGAGGAGGCCGGCCTGGTCTTTTCCGGGCTTTCGCCTGATGACCGTCTGGTAGAAATAATCGAGTATCCCGAACACCCCTGGTTCCTGGCGAGCCAGTTCCATCCCGAGTTCAAATCGCGACCTCTCAGGCCGCACCCCCTGTTCCGTGACTTCGTTGGGGCAGCCGTAAAGCACCAGCGGCTGATGGATTCCCACTTGAAAGTCGTCGAGGGTGACGAGGCTCAGGCGGCCGAATGAGCGCCCCGGAAGGGCCAGACCCTGAACGGCTCTTCGCTCTGTTCACCGAACTGGTTCGAATCGACAGTGAGTCCGGCAGGGAAAGACTCGTCTCGGATTACATTAAGGGTTTCTGCACCGATCTCGGATTTTCCGTGCGTGAAGACGGCGCCGGGAGTGAGACGGGCGGAGAATGCGGAAACCTGTTCGTCGAAGTGCCTGGCAGCGGTTTTCCGGAGCTCGAGCCCATCATCCTGAACGCGCACATGGATACGGTTGCGCCAGGTGTCGGAATAATTCCGACTGATGCCGGGGACAGGTTTGTCAGCAGGAATGACACCGTGCTGGGAGCCGACTGCAAGGTCGGCATTGCGGCGATACTCGTCGCAGCCGAAGCTGTCCGCGAGAGCGGCCTGCCGCACCGTGCTCTCCAACTGGTCTTCACCGTTCAGGAGGAGCCCGGGCTCCTTGGTGTAAGGCACATGGACCTGTCATTGATCCGGGGAACGTGGGGCGTGGTCCTCGACGGCAGCGGGCCGATAGGCGGCATTGTAGTGGAAGCTCCCGGGCAGGACCAGGTCAAGTTCACGGTTCGCGGCAGGTCCGCACACTCCGGGATCGAGCCGGAAAAGGGAGTTAACGCCATAGCGTGCGCCGCCGATGCCATTTCGAGCATAAAGACAGGCCGGCACGATGGGGCGACGACGTCGAACATCGGCCTTATCTCCGGCGGGACGGCGGTCAATATCGTCCCGGACGGCGCCGTGGTAGAGGGTGAGATCCGGAGCCTTGAGACTTCCAGGCTGGAGCAGGAGCGCGACACGATGATCGGAGCGTTCAAGAGCGCCGCGAGGCGCCACGGGTGCAAGATCGTTATCGAGGTCGACCGGACGTTCGAACAGTTTCGTCTTCCCTCCGATTCTCGTCCCGTACGATATCTGTCGGCGGCGCTCGAGAAGTGTGGATTCAATCCCAGCCTCGCCAGGAGTGGTGGGGGAAGTGACGCCAACATACTCAACCGTGCGGGGTTCGAGATGGCGGTCATGCAGATAGGGCTCGCCAACGCGCACAGCAAGGACGAGTACATACTCAAAGAGGACATTGTCGCGGTCGCGCGTGTCGTCAATAAGCTCCCGTTCGTCGTTCTTGATGAAGGAACTCGAGTGGAGGGATCTTGAGCAGCTACAGGGTGGCCAGGGTCACGGGCGTTGAGCCATGGGTTCCGGGCGCCTCGCTCGCAAGGCTCGAGTTTGAAGACGGCGTTACGGGGAGTGCCATAACGTTCGAGCAGGTGTCTGGAACCGTTAGTGAGGGCGACCGGGTGATAGCGAACACAACGGCCGTCGAGCTCGGACTCGGATCAGGGGGCTATCACTTTATTCTCTGGAACATGGAAAGAGCCGAGCTCGACACATGCGCTCCCGGGCACATTATGAAGCTGAGGTACACTCCGCTTCAATTCAACGTTGAGGCGATAGAGGAGAGCCTCACGGACCTGGAGCCGGGGGATCTGCCTACAGTTCTCGAAGGCATGCCCGTTGTGGCAGGCTCCCTGCATAGCCAGCTTCTTCCCGTAGCGATCGCGTTCAAGCACGCGCGCCCCGGGCGGCGCCTGGTCTACGTAATGACCGATGGTGGTGCCTTGCCGGCGGCTTTCAGTAAATCCATATGGTACGCGAGACAGAGAGGATACATCGACGCGGTGATAACGTGCGGAAACGCTTTTGGTGGAGATCTCGAAGCCGTTACAACGCACGGAGCGCTTGTCGCCGCCCGTAATGTATCCGGCGCTGATGCCGTGGTCGCCCTGATGGGCCCTGGGATCGCCGGCACTGGTTCTCCTGTCGGCTTCAGCGGAGTCGAACAGGCTGTCGTCTTGAACGCGGTATCATCGATGGGTGGCACCCCGGTGGCGGTCGCAAGGATAACTTTCACGGATGCGCGATCCCGGCATTTCGGAATAAGCCACCACACGATTGCCGCCCTGAAGCTCTCGGGGAGCGCGTGCGCGAAGGTCGCAATCCCGGCTCTCGATGGCGACAAAGGTGAGACGGTATCGCGTCAGATAGATGAGTCAGGCGTGGCCGGCTCACACGAGATCCGAACAGTCGACGCCGAAGGTGTCCTCGAGCTGCTCGAAGCCTGCGACATCGAGATCACGGTCATGGGAAGAGGGATCCGCCAGGAGCCGGAGTACTTCATGGCGGCGGGCGCCGCGGGGCTTCTTGCCGCGGAGATCGGCGGTGATTAGGTGAACATGGACATAGGTGACCATGAGATACTCTCCAGCGAAAAGGCTTTTGACGGGCATGTCATCAAGGTATTTTTAGACGATGTAAGGCTTCCCGACGGCAGAAACGCGCGCTGGGAGCGGGTCGCGCATCCCGGTGCTGTTGGCATCGTCCCTTTGCTCGAAGACAACACGATCGTCATGGTTAAACAGTACAGGCACGCGGTGCGCGGCGTCCTTCTCGAGATACCCGCGGGGAAGCTCGACAGCGGTGAGCCCCCGTTTCAGACCGCGTGTCGCGAGCTCGCCGAGGAGGTAAACCTCAAGGCGGGCGAGATGATCAAGCTTGCCGAGTTTTACAACTCGCCCGGGTTCTCCGATGAGTATTTCCATCTCTACCTGGCACGCGAGCTGACAGAAGAGGAGGGCGAATCCGAGCCCGACGAGTTCCTGGAAGTAGTGAGCCTGACCCTGTCGGATGCCATGGGCATGATATCGTCCGGTGGCATCGTAGACGCCAAGAGCATTATCGGTATCACCCTGACCCACCTGTTCCTCACCGGTGGATCGAGGCCGTTCAGAGGAACGCGGACCGATGAGCCCTGATCGTTCTCCGGGGGCAAGTGGCTCGCGAGACCAGGAAGAGGCCTCACCGCTCGTTGCTGCCGCGAACGAGTTTCTGGAGTACATGCAGGTCGAAAAAGGCGCCTCTCCCAATACCATCTCAGCTTATAGAAGAGCGCTCATACGTTATCTCGACTTCCTGCGTATTGAAGGGATCGAGCACCCGGAGGATGTCGCCGCCGAGCACGTGATGGCTTATGCGGCTTCACTTGCGTCGCGTGAGGCCGCGCTGTCTGCCCGGTCCATATCCCAGGTTTTCAGCGCGATGAGGATGTTTCACAGGTTCATGGTCGCGGAAGGGATCTGCCAGGCCGACCCCACGGGCACGCTTCCATCTCCCAGGATGCCCGGCAGGCTGCCAAAAGCGCTCACAAGACGCCAGGTCGAAAAGCTGCTGGACGCTCCACACGGCGGCAACGCGCTCGGTATACGTGACCGGATGATACTCGAGATGCTGTATGCGACGGGAATGCGAATATCGGAGCTGTGCGGGCTGGATATCGGTGATCTCGACGTTGAGAACCGCATAGTAACGGTGCGCGGCAAGGGCGACAAGTGGAGGATGATACCGTTCGGCTCTGTCGCGGCCGAATCCATTAGACGGTATTTCGAAGACGCCAGACCCGAGCTTGGACGCAGAGGGAAGACCAGCGCACTGGTGCTCAACAACCGGGGTGGCAGGCTGACCCGCCAGGGGTGCTGGAAAATCATCAAGGGACACGCCGAGGCGGCCGGAATCGGTGACATCGTCACGCCCCATGTGCTCAGGCACACTTTTGCCACGCATATGCTCGAGGGCGGTGCCAACCTCCTGGTCGTCCAGGAACTGCTCGGGCACGCCAGCATCGCCACAACCCAGATCTATACCGAGGTCACGAGGGACCGCCTCAAGTCCGTCTACAGGAGTGCCCACCCGAGAGCTGTGTAGGACGTGGCCAGGTCAGGCTCTCGCCTGAGGCGCAAGCCGGCGGCATTGATGCATTCGCTTGTATCGGCCAATAACGACAAATACAATGAACTCGGAACTGCATCTACTGAAGGGAATTTCAAGAGTGACGGGCTGGCAGAGATCAGTATATCTTATTATCGGATTGATAATCGGTGTGATATTTCACGAGTACATGCACGGACGTGTCGCGGACTGGTGCGGAGACCGAACGGCAAGGAACGCGGGCCGATTGACCCTCAATCCTATTCCGCATATCGATCCATTCGGGTCGATCCTGCTTCCCATTGGATTGCTTCTGGTGTCTGGTGGAAGATGGGCCTTTGGATATGCTAAACCGGTTCCGGTCAATCCCTTTTTCCTGAAGCGACGACGGGACATGATTCTTGTATCACTTGCAGGGCCGTTCACCAATTTCACTCTGGCGCTCGCCGTAACGCTTGTTGGAATGATAGTCCATCTCGCTGGAGTCGCTACGACCGTGGTTTCGGCAAACGGTTTGCAGATGACCGAGCTTTTCAGTCTTTTCTACTGGGTCATGGTCATAAACGTCTGGTTGGGCATCTTCAACCTCCTTCCGGTGCCACCCCTCGACGGGTCGCATGTTCTTGAGTATTATCTTCCGGCTGGCGCGCAGGCGTCGTACGAACGAATTGCGCCATTCGGCTTCCTGATAGTCTTTGCATTTATCGCATTGGCGGGCGGGGTGTTTTCCAGCGCGTTGCAGCCTCTTTTCAACGGACTTGCGCGCATTATGGGAATACCTCTTGCATAGCGTGACAAGCGCATTTCGTCTTCAGTGTATTCTTCCAGCGGGAGGTGTTGTTTGAAAAACAGGGTGGTCAGCGGTTACAGACCGAGTGGAAGGCTGCATCTAGGCCATTATCACGGCAATCTGAAGAACATGGTCGAGCTCCAGAGCACTCACGAGTGTTTTTTCTTCGTGGCTGACTGGCACGCGCTGACCACCGGTTATAAAGACACTTCCCAGCTCGGTGCCTACACGACAGAGATGGTGCTCGACTGGCTCGCGGCGGGGCTCGACCCGAATGCGTGCACTATCTACCGCCAGTCCGATATCGGCAGCATACCTGAGCTCACGCTGTACTTCGGCATGGTGATAACCCTTGGCGAGCTCGAGCGCTGCCCGACCTACAAGGAGCAGCTCCGCGAGCTCGATGCAAGGGTCGTCAATACGTTCGGGTTTCTCGGCTATCCGGTATTGCAGGCCGCAGACATCCTCATTGTCGACGCCGAGCTGGTGCCGGTCGGGGAGGACCAGCTTCCACACCTCGAGCTGACGCGCGAGATCGCGAGGGACTTCAACTCGCTTTACGGGCGGACGTTCCCTGAGCCCAAGGGTCTGCTTTCGAGCGCGCCCAAGATTCCCGGAACGGACGGCAGGAAGATGTCCAAGAGCTACGAAAACGCCATCGTGCTCGACGACAGCCCCGATGTGATACGCAAGAAAGTACGCAAATACATAACAGATCCTGCCAGGATGCGGCGCGATGACAAGGGGCACCCGGAGGTATGCACCATCTTCCAGCTTTACAGGGTCTACTTCGCCGATACCATCGATAGTGTGGCCAACGAGTGCGAAGGGGCGCTCGTAGGGTGCACTGAGTGCAAGGACAGGCTCGCCGAGCGGATAGCGGCGGACCTTGCTCCGTTTCGCGAGAGGAGGGCTCAGATCGCCGGAGACACCGCGCTGGCGGGAAAGGTTCTGGCGGCTGGCGCGGAGAAGGTTAGCCCGATAGCGTCGGAAACGCTCACCAGGGCACGGAAAGCGATGAAAATCGGTACCCTCTAGGAGTCCCGCTTGAGTTTTGAGGTAAAGATTGACGTATTCGAGGGGCCGCTAGACCTTCTGCTCCAGCTCATTCTTAAACAAGAAGTCGATATCCACGAGGTGCCGATCGCACGGATAACCGGGTCGTTCATCGAACACATCGAGAAAGCCCCCGGCCTCGACCTCGATACGGCGACGGAGTTCCTTCTCATAGCGGCGACGCTCCTTCTTATTAAAGCCCGCTCGCTGCTACCCCATGGGGACGAGGAGCTCGAGGCCACCGACGAGACCGAGAACGCCAGGGAGTACCTGGTCGAAAGGCTGGTCGAATACAAGAAGTTCACGAACGTCGCTGACTTCCTGGAAAGACGCAACGCCGAGCACGGATGGTACATACCGCGCATGAGGGAGCTGGAGGACGATTACTCCGCGCTCTACCCGGACCCGTTCGAGGGCGTGCCTCCGTCAGCACTTGCGAAGGCGCTCATGGAGCTTCTCGTAGAATGGGCTCGTGACAGCGTAGACGTGACATACATCGCCCCCATCAGGGTCTCGGTAGCGGAGCAGCTCGAGCGGGTCAGGGCACACGTTGCTTCGAATGGTGAAGCCACGTTCACCGAGTTGATATCCGTTTGCCGGTCCAAGATTGAGATCATAGCGACTTTCCTCGCAGTGCTGGAGCTGTGTAAGCGTCGCGAGGTGACCGTGTCGCAGCGGAAGATTTTCGCGGAGATATTTGTGAAATTGAGGGAGGGCGAGAAGAGCAGTGTCGCATGATGACTTCGATGAGAATGGAGAGCTCACAGAACAGGTCGATGACGCTCCCGAAACCGATGGGCCGCAAGAGGCCGAGGGCTCGCCGGAAGGTGACACCCGGCAGGCTGACGGGTTCTGGGACGACTCGTCGCCGGAAGAAGAAGTGGCGCGGATGTCCGGCATCGTCGAAGCAGCGTTTGAGGCGTACAGGGATCCGCCTCCACCGGAGAACGAGCAGGACAAGACGAGCATAATCGAGTCCCTCCTTTTTGTATCTCCGGAACCGCTTTCCCTCGGAATGCTCTCCGAGACGACGGGGTTCGACCAGGGAGCTATTCGAGAGATTCTCAACCGGCTCGTCGAGACATATCGAAACAGGGATGGCGGGCTTATCGTACGGGAGGTCGCGGCTGGTTTCGGCTTCTACGCGAAGCCTAAGGCGGCTCCGTACATCTCGAGGCTCATACGTACCCAGGTCAACCCGAGGCTCACGCGCGCGGCCCTTGAGACACTTGCCATAGTGGCATACCTGCAGCCCGTTTCGAGAGGAGTTGTCGCGGAGATCAGGGGTGTTCAGTCCGAGGGCGTCATGAAGACCCTCGAGGACCGCGTGCTGGTTCACGAGGTAGGTAGAGGGGGGCCGCCCGGGTACCCGATGCTTTACGGCACGACGAGCCGCTTCATGGAGAGGTTCGGGCTAAAAAGCATTGATGACCTGCCGGACCTCGAGGAGTTCGCTCCGGATGACGCGACGATAGACAAGATCAAGAGGAGTCTCTCCTGGGAACTCATGGAGGAGGAAGCAGTTGCCGACCGAGGTTCGCGGACCAGAGAGGATACAGAAGATAATTCGAGCGGCGGGGATTGCCTCGCGGAGGGCGGCGGAGGATCTGATCCTGCAGGGGAGGGTGACCCGGAACGGGGAGACGGTTGAGCTTGGGGCTCGGGCGGTATCCGGCGTCGATGAGATCGCCGTTGACGGCATCCCGGTCGAGACCGGCGTCAAGCTGAGATATTTTGCCCTCAACAAGCCGGCGGGCGTCTTGTCGACAGCGGCCGAAGAACCCGGTAGCAGAAGAACGGTCCTCGACATGCTCGATCCGTCTCTGACGGCGGAGTACAGGCTGTTCCCGGTCGGCAGGCTGGACATGGATTCAACCGGGCTTATACTCTTAACAAACGACGGGTTCCTTGCAAACCGGCTGCTGCATCCAAGGTACGAGGTACCGAGAGAGTACGTGGTCGACGTTGAGCCCATACCCTCACAGGGAGATCTCTCGAGATTACGAAAGGGAGTCCGGCTGGAGGAGGGCGATACGGGTCCGGCGAAAGTATCCCTCGCCGACAAGAGGCGCGGCGGGGGCCGGGTGCGGATGACCCTGCACACCGGCAGGAACAGGCAGATAAGAAGGTCGTTCGAGATGCTTGGGTACCGTGTTGTAGGCCTCAACAGGGTGAGGTTCGGCTCTCTCGGGCTTGGAAACCTGAGGCCCGGGCAGTACAGGGAGCTAAGTCCGAGAGAGGTCTCGGAGCTATACAGGCGAACGGGTTGGACGGAATAGAAAGAGCCAGGGAGGTACGATGAAGGTCAGGGCTTTACGCGGCGCGGTCACCGCCAGCAGCAACACCAAGGTAGCAATAACCGAAGCTACGACCGAGCTGCTCGAGGAAATGCTAGACCGCAACGATATTGCCACAGATGACCTCGTCTTCGTCATCATCACGGCGACTGCCGATATAACCGCGGAGTTCCCAGCGGCCGCCGCAAGGAAGATCGGGCTCTCGCACATACCCTTGCTTAGCGCACAGGAGCTTATCGTAGAGGGCTCGTTGCCGCTGACGATCAGGGCGCTGATGCTGATGAACACCGAGAAAGCACGGGAGCAACTGCGCCACGTCTACCTCAGAGAGGCAAGGCAGCTCAGGATGGACCTTCCGGAGTAGAGTAAACCTCAAGAGAGAACAGGAGTCCCGCCGGGAGCGGGTGAACGACCATGATGATTGTGATGAAGGACGGCGCCACGGAGGAACAGGTTGAAGGCGTCGTAGAGAAGCTCCATTCGATAGGCGCCGAGGCTCACCTTTCGAGAGGCGAGTTCAAGACGATAATCGGTGCGGTCGGCGACCGCGAGAAGATATCCGAAATACCCCTGGCGGTACTCTCAGGCGTCGAATCTGTCATCCCGGTGATGAAGCCGTTCAAGCTCGTGAGCCGCGAGTTCCATCCCGAGGGGACTGTAGTCAAGGTGGGCGGAGCGGAGCTGGGTGGAAAGAAGTTCACCGTTATAGCCGGGCCGTGCGCCGTGGAGAGCGAGGAACAGGTCGTAGCCGCGGCCAAAGCGGCGAAGGCCGCGGGTGCCCACATCCTGCGTGGTGGCGCCTTCAAGCCGCGCACCTCGCCTTACTCTTTCCAGGGGCTCGGCGAGGAGGGCCTGAAGCTCCTGGCGCTCGCGCGCGATATCACGGGTCTCCCGGTAGTCACCGAGATAGTAGACGTCCGTCACGTCGACCTCGTGACCGAATACGCGGATATGCTGCAGGTCGGCGCCCGCAACATGCAAAACTTTCTGCTTTTGCGCGAGATAGGCCTCCAGCAGAAGCCGGTCATGTTGAAACGCGGGATGTCGAGCACCATCGAAGAGATGCTCATGGCCGCTGAATACATCGTCCGCGGGGGCAACAAGAACGTCGTACTTTGCGAGCGAGGGATAAGGACTTTTGAGACTGCCACGCGCAACACCCTCGATCTGTCGGCAATCCCGCTCGTCAAGGGGACCAGTCACCTGCCGATAATCGTCGACCCGAGCCACGCGACCGGCAAGCGCGAGATCATCGCCGCGCTTTCAATGGGCGCGATGGCGGTCGGCGCCGACGGCATCATGGTCGAGATGCACCCCGACCCCAGAGCCGCCCTCTGCGATGGCGCGCAATCCCTCGACTTCAGTCAATTCGAGAACTTGATGGCCGACCTCACCAACCTCGCCCCCACCCTCGGCCGCACCCTCTGAGAGAACAAAACGCAAACAGGGGTAAGACAA
>PMDX01000180.1 GCA_003154635.1 Actinomycetota bacterium
TCCTCAAGAACATCGCTCTTTCCGGTGACGCCGGCGCCGCGACGGGCAACGAGATCGTCCTCATCCAGCGCGGCGTGGGCATGTTCAAGCATCTGCTGGTAGTCTCGAGCGGAAAATCCCCGAAAGCGACTGGCGACTGGGAAGAGGACGTAAAAGATATCATGAGCGGATACCAGGTCGGGGGATACCAGGCAAACCTGAACATCAAGTTTCAGGACGCGCATATGGTGAAGGCCCCCAACGCCCACGGTTTTATCATGAGCTACGAAGCGCCGTCCGGCATGACCACAATGTACATAGTCCACGCGTTCATACTGCAGGATCAGACCGCTTACCAGTTCGTCCTTGCGACGAAGACCTCCGGTGACAAATCTGAACAGATGGATGCTCGAGGAATTGTCATCAGGTTGCTCAAAACGGTTTCCGTCCAGTAGCCTGACTGCTTCGAAAAACAACCGTTTGGCTGGTTGACTGATAACCATTCGAAGCGCATCAGTCACCCGAGGGTGATAGTTAATGGCTCTTTAGTGCTATTTAGCCAAGATTGCTTGCTTACGAATAATTAATAGGTAAGGAGTGCTGGTTGGGGGCCATGGGCATGGCCCGAAGAAAGGGGCTTATCATGAAGGCAAGGATGTTTGTGAGCGGATGCGTACTAATGGTAATCCTCATTCTGGCATTGACACCCGCGATGGGTCTGGCAGCGCCAAAATGCGTTCAGGTGCCCTCATGGGTGACGGATGCCGTTAACCAGGTGAAGGCGATAGCACAGGACACGGCCACGCAGATCAAGCCCATCCTCGTCCAGGCCAAGGCTGACGCGAAGCAGGTCGTCACCGATACGATAGCGGCTCTCAAAGGCGTCAAGGACCCTGCCGCGATAAAGGCCATATTGGTTGCGGCAAAGGCTGAGCTCAAGGCGATAGCCGACAATGCGAAAGCCGCGATAAAGCCGATAGTCACAGCGGCAGCCGCCCAGATCAAGACGATAATCGACAACGCGAAGGCCCAGGCAGCGGCCCTGGCTGCCCCGGTCAAGGCCAAGGTCCTGGAGATACTCAACAGCCTCAAGAGCTACCTGCCGGTGATTCCCAACATCCCCGTGTAAGGTCTACCGACAAGCCAACAAAAGGCCCGGGCTCATTTGCCCGGGCTCTTTTTTTAGCCAACGATCGGGGTCTTTCCACCCGAATGGCGGTCACCTTCGCTCAAGGACTCTGCGATGGTATTGGCGAAAGGACCCAGATAGGAACCGGTTGCCATGAAATACTTTCGCTCCATTGTGAGATGCAAGCCTCAAGGACTCACCGGCATTAAGTGGAAAGGAACCCCAACCTCTTGATCAAGATCAGGGCAAAGACTATACGAACAAAGATCTCCAGGCGTATCGCCCCGACGCGCCCGGTGGCTGTGACTCTGGCGATAGGAACAGCCCTGGTGATGAGCCTTTTGAACTTAACCGCGGCGCTGGGCCACGGGATAGGAACCGTTGCTTCCGGATTGGAGCGATTCGTCAGGATCTGGTCGTGGCCTGGTCCGGTCATGCTGTCACTGCTCATGGGTTTGTTCCTTCTCTCCCTGACGTACGAACTCTGGCTGAGAAAGCGCGCGGCACTCATCATTCTGTCCTCGGTGATAATACTCCAGGCTTTCTTCAGCCTTGTCAGGGACCGGAATCTGCTCAGGAGCGCGCTGACCCTGGCATTCGGCATCCTGCTGCTTGTAGAACTCCCGGAGTTCCCCGGGCTTCCCGATCGCAGGTCCTTGAAGCAAATGAGAATCGCCATGCCCGTGATGACGGCCGGATTCTTCTGCTACGGGATCCTGGGCCTTTACGCCGGACGCTCCAACCTCGGAATCGGCGGAAGCAATATCTACGCTCTGGCTTACCGCTCCGTGCAGATCGCCACATTCAAGAGCCACCTTGATTTCGATGGATGGATGGTCGTCTACAGGGCCTCACTCATACTGCTGGGTCTCTTTGTCATCATCTCGATGGCCGTGCTTCTATTCCGGCCTTACCGGGAGCCCGACGACACTGATGACGACGTCCTCGACAAGGCCCGTGACCTGGTCAGGCGCCACGGCTCCGATTCGCTCGCATACTTCAACCTCAGGCGTGACAAGGCGTTTTTCTTTTATGGACAGGAGATGTTCATCGCCTACAAGCGTGTTGGAGACGTCGCCCTGATCTCAGCGGACCCCGTCGGCCCTGTCGAGCTCATTCCCGACGCAATCAGGGCTTTCAAATCATTTTGCCTCGAGCGGGGCTGGCGCATGGGCGGAGTCGGTGAAAGCGCGGAGCTCTCTACACTCTACGAGGAGGCTGGCTTCAGAACGTTCGTCCTCGGTGAGGAGTCCATCGTCGACCTCCATGGCTTCTCTCTCGAGGGCCGGAACGCGAGGAAACTCAGACAGTCCGTCAGCAAGCTCGAGCGTTCGGGTATCACGATTGAATTCATGTTCAATGCGAGCATCCCCGCCCATGTCAGGCACGAGCTGAAGAAGATCTCGGCCGACTGGCGCGGTGGGCACGACGAGAGCGGTTTCGCGATGGGGCTTGGCAGGCTCCTCAGCCAGGAAGATCCCGACTGCATGCTCTCCATCGCTTACGACCGGGAAATGAGCCCGGTCGGGTTCATGCACTGGGTACCCTTGTACCCGGACCTGGGTTACTCACTTGATGTTCACCGCACCAGGATCGATGCGCCGGGCGCCCTCTCCGATTTCCTTATCGCAAAGACGGCCATGTTCCTGCGGGAACATGATTACAGATACATGGCACTCCACTTCCTGAACCTGTCGTCGCATTACCGCGAAGACCGCACCGAACCTGGAAGCGCCTTCTGGCGGTTGGTGGCACGGATCATGAACAAGTTTTTCTCGCTGATATCACTCTACAACTTTGACAGGAAGTTCTCGCCACAATGGAAGAAGAGACTGATGCTTCATGAGAGCGGGGTCGACCTGTTGCTCGTCGGTCTCGTCTCGGGCCAGGCCGAATCGATAATAAACGCGACCAACCCATCGGTCAGGAACAGGTAGGCGAGGCGCTCCACGATTCCGCACAAACCGCGGCAATGACTCTCATTCTTCCCGAAGTGAATCCTCGGCGCAGTCGACAGGAGCCGCTTCGAGGCGCGAGGACCTGATCGCTTTGAGCTTTCCGGTGGCGGCGAAAGCCAGCCAGCCGATCAGGAGCAAAAGGAATGGCAGGCCGATGTACACGGTCGGAGCTCCCGGGGTGCTGGTCGTACTCAGCGGAGAGGGCATCCTGTAGAACGCGAATATCGCCGAAGCTGCCACAAGCAACGCCGTAGTCAGGTTCCAGCCCGTTATGGCTACGACCAAGAGCCCCAACGCGAGGTACCAGGGAACGACGTATATGCTCGTCAGGAACCAGATGAGCACCAACCCGGCGCCGGACAGCGCCATCGAGCGATAGTCCTTTACCTTCAAGAGGAGGACGACCGCGACGACGGCCAGCACGGCGAGAAATAGCAGGTGGACCCTCGAGTTGGCCACCGTCGCCGCCCGGGAAGCCGACATCCCGCCACCCCTGAGCACTTTCTGGTACTGCCAGCTTATGAGCCTGGGTACCGACGCGCCGGAGTACATCATTGACATGCGCTGGGTGGTCTTGAATATCTTGAGGCTGTTCAGCCACGGAAGATAGAGCAGCAATGTGACACCTATCAACGTACCCGCCGCGGCCGCGACCCTTTTTACCGGCACGCCCTGCTTGTCCCTGACGTAGAGGACCAGGAGCGGCGCCAGGATGAGCGCGGCCTCGATCTTTACGAGAGTCGCGAGAAGGACCAGCACGATTCCCCACAGGAGATGGCTTTTTCGATATAGCAGGAAACCCGCGAGAACCAGCGCGACCATGACCGCGTCGTTGTGAGCGCCCCCCAGGAAATGCAGGACCAGCAACGGGCACCACGCTGAGATGGCGAGAGCCATGTTCTCCTTTCCGGGTGAGATTCGCCTGGTGAGCGTGTACACGAGTGGCAGGCATGCGGCATACGCCACCAGAGCCATAAGCTTGAAGCCCATGATGTTGGCGATGATGCTGTTCCCCGCGACCCTGGTGACTATCCAGGTAAGGTAGTTAAACACGGGGCCGTACACGCTCGCATTGTACTTCCAGCCAATCAGCGGGTAGAAGATGTCGTGAAGCCTGGCGTGCGGGATCAGGAGGAACGGATTACTGTGATAAACGGTCATGGCCCGGCCGAAGAAGATGTAGCTGAACACGTCCCTGGACTGGAAGACCGGGGCGAAGACGAACAGAAGCGCAAACAGCGCGAATCCGGCCACGATTAGGTAGGTTAGCGCCTTGCGGTTATCGCGGCGTACCAGGTATATCGCGGCAAGCCACATGAGGCTGACGGCGACTACCAGGAAGATAAACAGCAACGAGCGCGACTCGCGCGACAGGCTCGCGAGGTGGAACACCCTGGACGGCCAGGTGAGCGGGCCGCCGTACTTGGCGCCTTTGACGTCGTACACGAGTTTGAGCCTGGGGTTCAGAGCCATCGATATCAGGACGTAGTAGCAAAGTCCACTCAGGGCGGCAAGCAGCCCGAGCAGCCAGACCCGAGCGCGCGGGCTCATGTTGTGACGGTCGTTCTCTTTCAACTCTCGCCCCCAGCCTTTTCTTACTGCCCGGTCGGCGACATATCGCTCGGAGCTCCGTCAGACTTCAACTGGGCCGTGGTAAAGCCGGTGCCGTAGTCGACAACGGTCCAGCTGCCGTTTACATTGTGGAGGATGAAATACCTCGTCTTCGAACCGGTCGTGACACTGTCCAACTTCCAGTTCGAGTCACTCTGGCTCCCGGACACCACGGCGAAGGACGCGCCCGTCACGTCGATCCCCTGGTTCCTCAAATATGCCTGCATGACTTGCGCCGGAGTGTTGGTGGCCGTTGTTGTAGTGGTCCCCGTCGTGGTGGTTGAGGTGGTGGTGCTTCCCGGGGAGACGTACGCGCCGATCGCCGCGACGGAGGCATCATCGACCTTCGGAACGAACTGCCCGGCATCCGCGACCTTGACGAACGATAGCTTGGCGGCCTTCAGTTTCGCACCGAGTTGGTCTTGATAGCTCTTGAACACCTGGTCGGAGACGACCAGGTCGGTCAGACCCTTGGAGATCAATTCAACGGCCGCGTTCTTGTCCTTGTTGTCCAGAGCGTTGAGCATTCCGGTCTTGAACTCGCTGACGCCCCGGGCGCGAAGGTCGAACGATAGCTGCAAGAGAGGCTGAAGACCCCCGGCTTTGGACGGCACCACGACTTTTCCGGACTCGTTCGCGATAGATTTGCAGTCGCTCTCCATCTGCGAGAGCTTCTTGTTCACATCGTCGCGCGGCATGCCCTTGATAGTTCCCTTGAGGGTGTTGAACTGGGAAGCGACCGCCGCGGACCGCTGAATCAGCTTGTTGACCGAGGTCGTGTACGTCTGGAGCTTCTCGTTCTCTTTTGCCTGCTGGCTTCCGCTGCAGCCCCTGCCGAATACCCAGCAGAAGACCAGCGCTACTATGATGGCCGCGATGATTAATATCGGGGCCGGGCCGTGGCGCCTGGCGGGCGCAGGCCCTACGGCTTTCGCGCTCCGGGGACGAATCCTCCTCCGCCCGCTCCGGCCGGAAGAGTACGTCGGTCCCCTTGATGAAGCAGTTCGCGCCATGTCTTACAACCTCAATACGATATTTGCTCCGTGCTTTCGCGCACGAAACTGACCTAGCCTATTACGAAATTGATGACCTTTATTCTACAAGGTCACTGATAAGCATAGATCAAAACGCATATCCATGTCTTTCTCACGCTAGGCAGTCTGCCGCGCTCCATACTCCGCAAGCCCGTAGATGATCAACACGTCGATGGCGATGACCATCACGGACCACACCGGGTATGCCCAGATCACCAGCAAGTAGAATATTATGCTGAGCGAGCAGAAGGTGATCCCGAACCAGCGAGCCCACTGTGCCTCGTTGAGGAGCGCGATTCCCCCGACGACCAGGAATGCTCCCACCACCATGAAGACGATTCCCCAGAAAGTCAGGTTGGCGAAGAGAAACTTATGAACCAGCAGTTCCTTGCGTGCGATAGCGGTGATTCCCCAGATGAAGTTGCCGACTCCGGCGATGACCAGCATTATCGAAGCAAACGTCAACCATCCTGCGCCCTTCTCCTCCAT
>PMDX01000141.1 GCA_003154635.1 Actinomycetota bacterium
TGCTGCTGGTGGGCTATCGCGACGAGCCCGCGCAGTCGGGAGGCGGCGTGTTCATTTTTCGGAACACCAGCCGCGGTGGAAAGGATGGCTTCATGCCTTATGCCTACGCGCAAGCTTACATGAACGACGCGCTGTGGATTGATTTTCCTGGAGGCGCAGCCAAACCCGGATCGCCCGCGGCTTCACCGGCGCAATCCATTGATCCAAAATCCGCCGCCATTTTCCAAGGGCCGCTGGGTTCGCTGGCCGCGCCGCCCGTCGGGCGCAATCATTGCGAGGCTTGCTCGAAAAATATTCTCGACACCCGGCTTTGACGAGTTCGTGCAGGTGAAGCTCGGACGCGTCAACGATGAGGTGGTGGCGGTGCCCCTGCCGCGCGGCTCCGGGGTATCGATGTCGCTGGTGCGTTCCGATGGCGTCGTGCAAGTGCCCGCCCGGAGCGAGGGGATCAGCCGGTGGGAGCGGGTCCCGGTCATCCTCCAGGATACCGAGTCCAATATCGAGGGCACTATCCTCGCAATCGGGAGCCATGACGTATCGCTCGACCTGCTGGCGAGCCGCATAAGGCAGGAGGATCCGCTCCTCAGCCTGGCCTCGGCGAACGTCGGCAGCATGGGCGGGATAATGGCGATAAAACAGGGGCAGGCGCACATAGCGGGTACGCACCTGCTCGACCCGGAAACAGGTGAGTTCAACGTCTTCTATATACTGAAACAGGTCGACCCGGACGACGTCCTCCTCATCACGCTGGGGTTGCGCTCTCAGGGGTTGATGGTCCCTCCGGGCAACCCAAAGGGCATCAGGGGCATCGAGGACCTGTCGCGCGACGATGTCCTCTACGTGAACAGACAGAGAGGCTCGGGCACGCGGTTGTTGCTCGACTTCAAGCTCAAGTCGGAGGGCCTCGACCCGGCTGACGTGGCCGGGTACGAGCGCGAGATGTTCACGCACACCGCGGTTGCGGCAGCAGTCGCCGGTGGCACCGCCGACGCCGGGCTCGGCGTTCTGGCGGCGGCCAGGGCGCTGAAACTGGAGTTCATTCCGGTCGCCGACGAGCGTTACGACCTGCTTGTCTTGCGGTCGTTCTCGCGGACGCGCGCTTACGAAGCGCTGCTGAGAGTTCTCACGGACGTCGATTACCGCCGCGAGGTCGAAGCCCTCGGCGGCTACGACCTGTCGCTCGCCGGCAATGAAGTACAATTGAAGGACCGAACATAAATGGCTGAAACCCAAAACAAGAACCCTGACCTCATGCCCACGGACACGCCTGTAATCGATTACCTGAGGATATCCATCACCGACAGGTGCAACCTCCGATGTGTATATTGCATGCCCGCGGATGGGGTCAGGAGCCTGCCACATGACGAGATCCTGTCCTACGAGGAACTCGAGCTTTTCACCAGGGCGGCGAACCAGGCCGGAATAAAGCGCGTGAGAGTCACGGGCGGCGAGCCGCTGGTTCGAAAGGGCGTTGAGGAATTCGTAAGGAAGCTCTCTCGGATCGACTCGGAGTTGAAGGTGTCGCTCACGACGAACGGGGTGCTCCTCGACCATTACGCCGCCGATCTCAAGAAGGCCGGCCTTACTCGCGTGAATGTAAGCATAGATACCCTGGACCCGGAGACGTACCGGCACATCACGAGGGTGGGCAGTGTCGATGACGCCATGCGGGGTCTTCACGCGGCGATCGACGCCGGGCTCGAGCCTGTCAAGATAAACGTCGTCGTGCTTAGAGGTGTGAACGATGACCCACTCCCGTTCGGCAGGCTCTCGCTCCAACTGCCGGTTCACGTGAGGTTCATCGAGTACATGCCCTACTTCGACGACCCGGGCAAGTGGTACGTATCGAACGACGAGATAAAGGAGCGCCTTGCGGGGTTGGGCAAGCTGCAGGAGATGGAATCTCCCGAGGGATGGGGTCCCGCGAGCTACTACAGGCTACCCGGGGCCGCCGGCACGGTGGGCTTCATCTCGCCGGTGTCATGCCACTTCTGCGCTTCCTGCAACAGGCTGAGAATAACTTCCGATGGCAAGATGCGCACGTGTCTGTTCGACAACAACGGGTTCAGCGTAAAGCGCGAGATAAGGGAGGGCTCAAGCCCGGAGCACCTTCGTGGCATAATAGAAGGGCAGCTCGCCCGAAAGCGCGCCGAGGGCGACCATAAACCGGCGGTTGGCTCGCGAGCGAGGGCCGGCGACCATATGTCGAGAATAGGGGGTTGACCTCGATGGCGGAAAAACCGAAGCACGGGCTTTCCCACCTCGACGAGTCGGGCGCTGCCAGGATGGTCGACGTCGGCGAAAAGAAGGTTACCGCACGCGAGGCCCGTGCCGCGGCCGTGGTGACAATGAAGCCCGAAACACTCGGCCTGATAACGGAAGGGGCCGTCCCCAAGGGCGACGTCTTCTCGACCGCAAGGCTCGCGGGGATAATGGCGGCCAAGCGTACACCGGAGCTCATCCCGTTGTGCCACCCTCTCCGCGTAGACTCCATCGGTATCGAGTTCGAGGTGGACCGGGAGCAGTCGACAATAACCGTCGAGTCGCACGTGCGCGCGACCGACAGGACCGGGGTTGAGATGGAGGCTCTGACTGCGGCAGGGGTCGCCGCTTTGACTATCTACGACATGTGCAAGGCGGTCGATCGTGGGATAGAGGTCACGCGGCTGCGGGTCATCTACAAGTCCGGGGGCAAGTCCGGGACGTGGGAGCCCGGCTCCTGAGACGGGGATGATACGGAGGAAACGATGTCGGAAGCGACACCGAGAGTTGTGTCGGTAAACATATCCGAGAAAACCGGAGAGAAGAAACACAACGTCAATAGTTGCGTGGCCATCGAAGAGCATGGGCTCGAAGAAGATGCACATGCGGGCGACTGGCACAGGCAGGTAAGCCTGCTCGCGACAGAGAGCATCGACAAAATGAGGGTGCAGGGTCTCGACGTCTGGCCCGGCGACTTCGCCGAGAACCTCACGACCCAGGGCATCGAGCTTGTCTCACTCCCCATAGGAACTCAACTTAAGATAGGCGACATCGTGCTGCTCGAGATAACCCAGATAGGCAAAGAGTGCCACACCCGCTGCGCCATCTATTACCAGGCCGGTGACTGCGTCATGCCCAAAGAAGGCATCTTCGCCCGCGTCCTCCAAGGCGGCGAAATCCAGATCGGCGACGAGATCCATGTCCTCCCTTGAAAACCCGGGATCAGATCTGTCTTTCAAGATCGAAGCTCGAGGCGGAAAGCGAACAAGCGGATAAAGAGGCTGATATGGCTGAGGTGCACAAACAGGAACGCGTGAGCTATGAAGGCGCGGTTGTCACTGTCTCCGACAAGAGCGCTGCCGGCGAGCGTGAGGACAAGAGCGGAGCCGTGGTTGGAGAGATGCTCGAGACCGCAGGTATAAGGGTTGTGCGCGCCGAGATCGTCCCTGATGACGCGGAGCTGCTCAAGTCACTGCTTTGCGAACTGTGTGGCGAGGGCATCAACCTCGTGGTGACGACCGGAGGCACCGGTCTCTCGCCGAGGGACGTGACGCCGGAGGCCACGCTCGAGGTCATAGACAAAGAGGTTCCCGGCATGGCCGAGGCCATGCGCGCCGAAAGCCTGAAAGTGACCCCCCACGCGATGATATCCCGTGCGGTCTGCGGGCTGAGGGGCGGCACGCTTATCATCAATCTTCCCGGAAGCCCGAAGGGCGCTCGAGAATGTCTCGACGTGGTAATGCCCGCGGTCCCACACGCGCTCGAAGTGGTTGCCGGAGAGGTTTCCGAATGTGCGGTGGAGCCACGCGGCACGGTTTGAGTGACACGACGGTACCTGGTGGACGCTTGTACACCTTTGGCACCCGCCGTGGCGGGCGGCGGTTGTTGACTTGCCTTCGCTCGAAGGCTGATAATTTGACAGTCGAACAAACGGATTGGGGGACACGTGCTTGAAAAGCGACTGGTCGAGATAATATCGGATAATGGTACCGACGTTGCCCAGAGATGGTACTGGGACATGCAGGAATCCAACCATGTTCCCTCCCTTCACAGGCTCTCCGAAGAAGAGGGCATGAACATGGCGATGGACGTGTACGACACTCTGAGTAAATGGCTCCAACCGCCCACCGGGGTCGATGTAAAAGAAAAGTACCAGAAGTTCGGTGAGGACCTGTATAGAAGAGGCTTCCAGATGGAGGAGGTCGTTCAGGTCCTGGTGCTTCTCAAGCGGTACTTGTGGCTACATCTTCTCGAGATGGGCTTGATGACGACCAACCTGAACATGTACCAGGTGCTGGAGCTCAACAACAAGATCGTGCTCTATTACGACAGGGCGATTTACTTTGCCCTCATAGGCTACAAGGAATTCCGCAAGAGCGCCGAAAGAGTCGCAGGTTAAGTACACACAACATAGTCGAGTCGTTGCGGGACACCGTGGCCGTAGAACACCGGCGATGTTTTCCTTATCCATTGGTCCCGCGTGCTCGAACAGGAAGTTGCATGTCAGAACCCGTTGATGTCTACCTCGTACGCCACGGCCAGACCGACCTTAACAGGGACAAACGATTCCGTGGACTTACCGATGTTCCACTCAACGATGAGGGGCGCCGGGAGGCCTCTGGAGCGGCCGCGCTGCTCGCCGATTCCGGCGTCTCGGTGATTCACTCCAGCCCGGTTCCACGCGCATTGGAGACCTCGTCGATCATCGCCGGATCGCTTGGCGCGCGCGTCGAAGAAGACGAAGGTTTCACTGACGTCGACTACGGGCGGTGGCAGGGGCTCACGGTAGGCGAGGTTACGGGGAAGTTCGGCGAGGACATGGTCGAATCGTGGCAGCGCGATCCGGGCGGCTTCGTGTTCCCCGATGGCGACGCGATGAGCCTGGTGCGAGAGCGGCTCACTCCGGCGCTGGAGCGCATTGCAACGAGTGGCCACAAGAGCGTCGTCGTTGTCAGCCACCTGGCCATCATAAGGATCTGCTTCGTAGCCGCACTCGAACTCGGGTTCGAGAGCTTCTGGAGAGTAAGCCTCGACAACGGCTCCGTAAGCCGTTTTTCCTATACCCCCGTGGGCGGCTTCGTTCTGGAATGGTGGAACAGGGTGCCCGGCCCCCAGCGGCCGTGAGCCCGGGGCGGAGGTATCATGAATGGCATTCCTCCATACGGGCCAGATCCGGTGCAAAAGACTGACGACCGCAAGGCTATCGCGATCGTCATCATCGCGGTGTGCGTGGCTGTGATCGTGGCTCTGACGGTGCTCTTCTTCACTGGAGTGATAAGGTTTGGAACTCCGAGGGCGTACGCCCTTTCCACCACCGCGAGCGTAGACAACCGTCAGCGCCCAACCTCAAAGACCTCCAGCTTCGACGGCGACACCAAGCGAGTCTACTGCTGCGCCAGGCTACAGGCGTTCGAGGATACGGTGCTGGTCGCGAGGTGGTACCTTGGGGCATCGCAGATCGGCGGCTTCAACGGCAGATTCGGCGCCATCGCGCATAGTGCCGCCGGGCGGTTCCTCACCCGGACCGGCAACGTCGCGTTTTACCTTGAGAGGCCCCCATCGGGATGGCTCAGTGGTGACTACACTGTCATGGTCTATGTCAACGGCAAACGAGCCGCGAGCAAGGTTTTCACCATCAACGTCGAGGGCCAGGCCGCGACATCGGCTACCTATACTGACCCGCAGGGGCGCTTCAAGGTCGATGTCCCTAACGGCTGGGCGGCCGCGGACCAGCAATCTCAGCAAGGAGTTCTTGCCGGCTTCGTGTCCGCGGGTGGGCAGTATCCGCCACGGTTCGCCATTACCGAGACAAGCTACGATTCGGTCGACGCCACCCACCTGAACGCGAATGTCGCGAACACCGACCAAACCGCACAGTTCCAACCTTATTCGCTCGGAAGCAGCGTGGCCGCGCGGCGGGACTATGGGTGGGATTACGTGAGTGGAAACAGTAAATTAAAACTTCACACTGTTCAGGTGGTGGTCCAGGGAAAAGGCAAGATCTATGGGATCGACTGTCACTCACTCGCAAGCGATTACAACAAGAACCTTCCGCAGTTCAATGCGATAATAAACAGCTTTCGCCCATCTTGATACACGGTGGCGCGGGGGACGGGTTGCGCGGGCCTCAGTGGATGCGTGGCAGTTGGATGCGTGCGACCCAGGAGGCGGGGTCGTTGACCTCTTCCATGGTCGGCATGTTCTCGGCCTTGCCCCAGACTTTGTTGAGGTAATCGATTCCGGTCTGTGCTACCACCGCGTCGACAAACGCCTGTCCGACCTTGTACTGCTGCAGCTTGAGGTTGATGCCGATGAGTCGCTGGAACAACCTTTCCGCTGAACTCTTTGATTCTCTGCGCCGGTCGAACCTCTGCTTCATGACCTCGTACGACGGGAGGAGATGCTCTCCGACCCCGTCCATCACATGGTTGGAGTAACCCTCCAGGACTGACATCACGGCCTGAAGACGTGCGAGCACCGCCCTTTGCTCGGGGGTGGAGATGATATTGATGAGTCCTCCGGCCTGCAACGCGTCATCGCGAGGCACACTGGCGCGGTTGGTGCGCATCTTCTTGAAGAAATCCGGTCGCGCGATACCACGCCAATCTATTGTGTCGAGGTACTCGTGCATCGAGCTCGCGAGGTAATCGCGCAGCCAGTCGTTACAGTGGAATTCGAACGAGTGTGTCACCTCGTGGAGCGTAATCCACTGTCGGAACTCGCGCGGGTTGACCCCGAGGTCGTCCTCGATCCTGCGGATGTTGGTCTCGACAACGTACAGGCGCCCGCCCCGCTCGGGCTCCGGGATCGAGAGGTCGAATTGCCCGAGTACGTTACGCGCCATATACCCCATTATTATGCCGATCTGCACCGAGAGCACCGCCCGCGCGACGCGCCTCGCGCCCCTGCCCGCGGCGCCGGCCTGCTCCGTCTCCAACTCCTCGAGCATCCGGATGTATTTCTCCGAGATGGGATTGAACAGAAAGCGAAATGAGGCGATGTTGGCGTCGATCCAGTTTTCCTGGGTGAAGACCTCGACCTCCTGCGGCAGCCCGGTCGCGACGAGGCCCGTATACCCGGCGACCTGTCCCTGGGCGTCGAGGAGCATCTGTTGGTACTCTTCGACCGCTTCCGCGCGAATGGCCTCGGGTTTCTGCTTTTGCAGCTCGAGGGAGGCTACGGCTATCTCGCGGACGTGGTCCCAGCTTATGAGGTCTTCACCGGCGGAGCTCATGACGCCACGGATGCCTCTGCCGAGTGGCATGTAGTCGACCACCCTGCGCGCGACGGCGTCTATGGCGTTGAAGATAGCCTGAAAGAGTGTAGTTGGTCTCTGGACGCTTGTTTCTGGAGGCATGGTTCTGGTCCCTGCTACTTGGTCTTTTCCCACTTTTCCAGGTACGCGACCTGGCTGAGGGTGCTTCCGCGGTTTATCTCTCCGCGGAGGCGGTTCTCCTTTTCGAGGACGTCCATCGCCCGGTTTGCGAACTCCGCGGCCCGCGCCTTTGGGAGAATCACCACGCCGTCGTCGTCACCCACGGCCCAGTCTCCGGGGTGGATGAGGATGCCGCCGACCTTGATGGGAACGTTTATCTCGCCGAAGCCCTTGGGCTCTCCGGCGGTCGGCATTATCAAGCGTGTCCAGACCGGGAACTTCAACTCGCGTATCTCCGGCGTGTCGCGAACGGCCCCCTCGGAGACCACACCGGCTATGCCGCGTTGTATCGCCGAGTGCGTGGCAAGCTCTCCCCACATGGCGGGACCCTGCCCCAGCGCGTCGATGATGATGACCTCTCCGGGACCGGCAACGTCAATCGCTTCGACCGGCTTGGCCCAGTCGCCGGGATACGTCCGTACCGTCACCACCGGACCGGCCATCTTCAGCCCCGGGACGACCGGCCGAAGGCCGGGAAGGTCACCGAAGCGGTGCATGGCATCGGAGATGTTCGCGGTCGAGACCATCTCGAGTGCCTCGCGGATGCTGGTATCGTCGACCCGCTTGTATAGCTTTGTGCTCTTGGCGACGCCGGTCAGCATCGCTTCTTTTATCTCGGCTGCGGCCTTGTTGGCGTCGGACGACTTGATGATGGCGCCGCCGACTATGACGATCGAAGCCCCGTGTGCTATCGCCTGTGCCGCCGTCTCGCTGTTGACCCCTCCCGCACAGGCGACCGGTATCTCTACCGCCCCTGATACCTGGTGCAGGATATCGAACGGGTCGCCGCCGGTCATCTGAACGTCGATGGCGGTGTGCACGGCGATGTAGTTGGCGCCGGCGGCCTCGGCCGCGATCGCGCGCCTGACCGGGTCGGCGACCTCGATCATATCGACTACTATCTCGGCGCCGTAGTTGTGCGCGGCGTCAACGCACTCTGCTATCGTCGCATCGGAGGAAGCCCCCAGCACGTCGATGATATTCGCACCGGCCTTTGCCGCTGTCTCGACCTCGGTGCGGCCGGCGTCTATCGTCTTCATATCGGCGATTATCTTGTGGCCGGGGAACTCCTGCCGCATCTTTCGCACAGCGTTGAGCCCCTCGCTCTTGATCAGGGGAGTACCTATCTCTATCCAGTCTACGCCGCCCGCCACGGCCTCGCGGCACACCTCGACAGCCCGCTCCAGGTCCACGAAATCAAGAGCGACCTGTAGCACCGGGTTTTCCATATTTCTCCTACTTGCACATCAACGTCGAAGCCCAAGACCCCGGCGAATTACAACCCTGAAAGACGCGCCTAAGTATAGCATAGGGCGCCTTCCCACCAATGATGATAACACCCTTCCTCCTCCTCGAGAGGGAGGGTGTTCCTCCGCTTGAACCGCACCACTGGCATATCGACCGACGGAGGAGCGCGGGTTACGACCAATAACGACTCAGAGCTCGAGAACTGGAGCGGCACACAACGGTGAGTCGCGGGTCAAAACCGACCGCAAATGAAGTATGATTATCTAATCCGTTGGATGATCGAGGAGACGGGGATGACCGACGTAAGGGGCAAGGTCAATATAGGGCTGCTTGGTTGCGGCACAATAGGTTCGGGCGTGTATCACGTCCTGACAAAGAACGCCGATGCCCTTGCCGATTCCGCGGGCAGACCGCTCTCCATCTCGCGCATACTCGTCAAAGCCGTTGACGAGCCGAGGCCGTTCGAGGTCGATGCATCCATCATGACAACAGATTCTCGCGAGATACTCGAGGACGAGAGCATCGACGTCTACATCGAGGTGATGGGAGGTCTCGAGCCGGCGCGAACTTTCGCTCTCGAGGTGCTCGGTCGCGGCAAGTCGATCGTCACTGCCAACAAGGAACTGGTCGCACATCACGGCCGCGAGCTCATGGAAGCAGCGGCTGCCACCGCGGCGCAGGTAAAATTCGAGGCGGCTGTAGGCGGAGGCATCCCATTGATAAGGCCGATGGAGGAGTCCCTCGGCGGCGACGTCGTACAGAAGATGCTCGGTATCGTAAACGGGACGACCAACTACATCCTGACGCAGATGAGCGTCGAGGGAAGCGACTATTCCGATGCATTGGCCGAGGCGCAGAAGCTCGGATACGCGGAGGCCGACCCGACCGCGGACGTGACGGGCATCGACGCCGCCAGTAAGCTCGCCATACTTTGCTCGATCGCGTTCAAGTGCGGTGTCACTTCCGACCAGGTATACCGCGAGGGAATACAGGCGGTGCGGCCTGACGATATAGAGAACGCCCGCGAGCTTGGCTACGCCGTCAAGCTGCTCGCCATCGCGAGCCGCGCTAACGGTGGGATCTCGGCGCGAGTTCACCCCACGATGATCCCGCTCGATCACCCCCTGGCCAGCGTATCCGGCAACTTCAACGCGATATTCGTGATCGGTGAGTCGGTAGGAGAGCTTATGTTCTACGGGCAGGGCGCGGGGTCTTTGCCGACCGCAACCGCGATACTCGGTGACGTGGTCAACATAGTGCGCAGCCTGGGAAGACCTCCGGTAACGAGACGCTCGTACTGGTCCAGGCCCGGGCAAGTGCTGTCTATAGAGGAAACAAAGACTCGCTATTACATGGTGCTGAAAGTTGTCGACCGACCGGGGGTCCTCGCACAGTTGGCCGGTGTCTTCGGCGAGCAGCAGGTAAGCCTTGAGAGCGTCATGCAAAAGGGCATTGGAGACAGCGCACAGATCATGCTGATAACCCACGAGGTTCAAGAGCGCAATTTCCGCGCTGCTCGAGACAGCCTCGAGAAGCTCGACTCGGTTCAGGAGATTCCGAGCGTCATAAGGGTGGAATCGGCGTAGCGCCTTGCGCGTCGTCGACAGGAAAACAACAAGTTGGGTCACGATATGACAACCAATCCACAAGCCAGGCCCGGGTGGCGCGGCGTAATTGAAGAATATAGAGAGTACCTGCCGGTCACCGAAGAGACGCCGGTGGTAACACTGCTCGAGGGAAACACCCCGCTTATCTACGCCCGCAACATCTCAAAGTGGCTCGAGCTCAACATATATCTCAAGTACGAGGGCGTAAATCCTACGGGCTCCTTCAAGGACCGTGGCATGACTATGGCGATCAGCAAGGCGCTCGAGGAAGGGGCCGACTCCGTAATATGCGCGTCCACCGGTAATACGTCGGCTTCGGCGGCCGCTTACGCCGCAAAGGCCGGGCTCAAGTGCATAGTGCTTATTCCGAGTGGCGCCATCGCGCTCGGTAAGCTGTCGCAGGCCTTGATGCACGGGGCGCAGGTCATTGCGGTTGATGGCAACTTCGACGACGCGCTCCGCGTCGTGAGGCAGATAGCCGACGAGCACCCGATAGTGCTCGTCAACAGTGTCAATCCATACCGTATCGAAGGCCAGAAGAGCGGTGCTTTCGAGATATGCGACGTGCTGGGCCGCGCACCCGATATCCACGCCATACCGGTCGGGAACGCGGGCAACATCACCGCCTACTGGAAAGGCTACAGGGAGTATGCCGACGCCGGCATGATTGAAGCGCTTCCGCGCATGTTCGGGTTCCAGGCGGAAGGCGCGGCGCCCATAGTCCTTGGTCACCCCGTCGAGAAACCCGAGACGATCGCCACGGCGATAAGGATCGGCAATCCCGCTTCTTGGCAAAGCGCCCGCGCGGCGGCAGACGAATCCGGCGGCATGATAGACATGGTGACCGACGCCGAGATACTCGACGCATATCACCTGCTGGCGGATACAGAGGGCATATTTGTGGAGCCCGCTTCAGCAGCTTCGGTCGCGGGACTCATTAAGGCGCGAGCCGCCGGCCTGGTGTCGAAGGGTCTCACCGTGGTCTGCATACTCACCGGACACGGTCTGAAAGACCCCGAGCGGGCGGTCAAGGAGTCGAACCAGCCGTCGCTCGTCCCGCCGGCTCCCGAGGCGATAGTCGACGCCATCTATGAGGCGCGCAAATAGCGGATCTTTCGACGACGCAGTGCCAGTCATCATCCGGAGGTAAAGTTTGTCAGGCCTCAAAGTCGCAGTGCTGGTTCCGGACGGCGCCGCCGACCAGCGGCGCGAAGAGCTGAACGGCAAGACCCCGCTCGAAGCCGCAGCCACCCCCAACATGGATGCCGCCGCCGCCGCCGGTGCGACGGGATTGGTCTATACCGTACCCTCCGGGATGCCGCCCGGAAGTGACGTCGCGAACCTCTCTCTCATGGGGTACGACCCGGCGACGCATTACGGCGGGCGCGGTCCCATCGAAGCCGCGAATCTCGGAATCGACATCCCCGAAGGCTGGACATGTTTCAGGTGCAACCTGGTGGCGACAGACGGCAAGCGGATGCTCGACTACAGCGCCGGGCACATCAGCCAGGAGGACGCGAGGCGTCTGATCGGCGCGCTCGAGGCAAAGCTCGCGGATAATGAGACGGTCTTTTACCAGGGGAAGTCGTACAGGAACATAATGTTGGTGAAGGGGGATTACGTCAACCTCGAGTGCACACCGCCTCACGACATTACTGAACAGCCCGTCGACCCTTACATGCCGAGAGGAGAAGGTGCCGAGCGCATAGTCGAACTCATGCGGAAGTCCCGCGAACTGTTCGCCGACCTCCCGGGAGGAGCTTCAGCGGACATGATATGGCCCTGGGGGCAGGGCGTCAGGATGACCCTCGAGCCCTTCGGCGAGCTGTATGGACTGCGTGGGGGCGTGATAAGCGCGGTGGACCTGGTTTGCGGGTTAGGCAGGCTCGCCGGTCTTCAATCGATAGCGGTTCCGGGCATCACCGGCTACCTCGATACCAATTACAGAGGAAAGGGCGAAGCTGCCGCAAAAGCCCTTGAGGATAACGACTTCATCTATGTCCACGTCGAGGCTCCGGACGAAGCCGCTCACATAGGCAGTGTCAGCGAGAAAGTCAAAGCGCTCGAGCGCTTTGATGCGGATGTCGTTGGCCCGGTCCTGGAGCATGTGCGCACGCAAGACGGTGATTTCCGGATCCTGATATGCCCCGACCACCCAACCTTCATCAGCACTCGCACGCACGACGGGTCACCCGTGCCTTATGCCGCGTTCGGGGCAGGCATCGCGTCTTCCGGGGCGAAAGGTTTTTCTGAGAGCCACGCATCAAGTGGCGGGCCTCATTTCGACCCCGGGTGGAAACTTATGTCCGCAATAACCGGCGACTGGCCCGCGTGAGATTCCCTCCCCTTGAGGGGCAGTGGGACGTCATTAACAGAAGGGGTCACATTGGCTGAATACGGGCCTGAGAAAAAGATAACCATCGCTCACATCTCGGACATACACGTTGGCTCGAACCACTTCGTGTCCAACCTGCTGAACAGGGCAATCATAGAGATCAATGAGCTCGAGCCCGACATAGTGCTGGTCTCGGGCGACCTCACCAACGAGGGGTTCCGGCAGGAGTACAGCGCGGTGAGCGCTTACCTCGAAAACTTAAAGTGCGAGCGAGTCTTGGTGATACCGGGCAACCACGACTCGCGCAACGTAGGTTATGTCCATTTCGAGGACTTGTTCGGTTCTCGCAACAGTGCGGTTCATCTTCCCGGCGTCACGATCGTGGCACTCGACTCGTCCCAGCCCGACCTCAACGAGGGCAGGCTGGGCCGCCAGAACTATCGCTGGATGGTAGAGAAGTTCAGTGAACCCCACGATTTCAAGATAGTCGCGCTGCACCACCACCTGCTGCCGCTTCCCGGAACGGGACGCGAGCGCAACATCATCGAGGACGCGGGAGATTTCCTGGAGCTCATGGTGAACCAGGGGGTAGACCTGGCGCTCTCGGGACACAAGCACGTCCCGCACACCTGGCGCTTCGAGGACTTCTACGTCTCAAACGCCGGCACCGTCTCGAGCCTGAGGGTGCGCGGCTACGCGAGGCCGTGCTATGGGATAATCGAGATTGACCCGGACCTCTGCAGCATCAAGAGGAAGTACCCGTTCGGCGAGAGCGTCGATGTTGTGAGCTTCGCGACCGTCAGGGAAAAGAAGCCACATAACCCGGAAGGCCACCCCGATCGCCTGGTAAAGTAACAGGACCCGGGGGGCGTCCGCCTCCAACAGATCTGCTCGAAAACAAAGGCCAGGACCTCTCAGGAGGACACGTTGCAGAACGGTGAAACCATGAAGCCGGCGGCGATAGCGCTGATCGACGGCGAGCACTATCCGGACGTCACCCGCGACGCGCTCCGCTACCTCGAGGGCGCACACGGTTGCCGCATCGTCGCGCTGGTCTTCCTCGGTGGCACGGAGAAACTCGCGAAGCTTGATCCGGGCACCTTCGGGGACGTTCCCGTATATTCCGGCGCGGACCAGGTCGCAAACCTGAGAGCCGCCCTCGACCGTCACCAGGCGAACACGGTCTTCGACCTCTCGGATGAACCTGTTGTCGGCTACGAGGAGAGGTTTCGCCTTGCCTCGGAGTCACTCGCGCGGGGTGTCGCGTACGCCGGTGCCGATTTCCGCCTCGACCCCCCGAGCCAGCCCCAGCTCTGCGAGAAACCCTCGATAGGTGTCTGGGGCCTTGGCAAGCGCGTGGGCAAGACGGCTTTCGCGGGGTACGTCGCGAGGCACCTCGCCGCGAGCGGGCGACGCCCATGCATCTGCACCATGGGAAGGGGAGGCCCGCGCGACCCCGAGGTCCTGTCAGAACCGGCCGAGGTAACCAATGAGTTCCTGATGGCGAGGGTCGAACAGGGGGGTCATGCCGCAAGCGACTATTTCGAGGACGCCATGATGGCGAACGTTGTTACGATAGGTTGCAGGCGGTGCGGGGGCGGACTTGCTGGTGAGCCGTTCTACTCAAACGTCCCACAAGGAGCGAAACTCGCGTGCTCCCAGGACACTGACATAGTAATATTCGAGGGGAGCGGGTCCGCAATCCCGCCGGTGTCCGTGGACTCCGTCGCACTGGTCGCGTCAGCCGTTCAACCACTCGATCATATGCTCGGTTATCTGGGACCATACAGGCTATTGCGTTCCGACCTCGTTGTAGTTACAATGTGTGAAGATTTCCAGGTATCCAGCGATAAGCTTAGTAAGTTTATAGATGGTGTCTTGTCCATCAATCCCGAGGTGCATGTCGTTAAGACCGTTTTCAGACCTCGACCCCTTGGTGACTTAGATGGACGCAAGGTATATCTGGTGAGCACGGCTCCACAGGCAGGCGTGGACTACCAGTCTGAACATCTCGAGAAGCAGTACGGCGCCGTCGTAGTAGGAAAGAGTTCCAACCTTGCGAACCGTTCCCGGCTCGAAGAGGACCTTTTNNGACGCCTCAGAAGCCGAGGTGCTGGTTACGGAATTAAAGGCGGCCGGAGTGGATACCGTATCACTCCATGCCAGGAACGTGGACAAGAAACTGGTTTTTCTCGAGAACGTTCCCGTCGCCCTGGAGGGTAATCTCGAAGAGGAGACCGACCGACTGAAAAAAATAGCGCAAGAAAGGTTCCTCAGAAGGTAATCACTCCTGAACATCGTATTAGGCCCCCGAGGGTTTTTTCACGGCAGCCATTCCCAGAAAACGCAATGTCCTGAGTGTACGGAAAAGCAGCAATGCCCGAACGACTCCAAAAGATAATAATCACCGATGAA
>PMDX01000053.1 GCA_003154635.1 Actinomycetota bacterium
GCCCAGACGTGCGAGGGGTCGGCGGCGGCGATGACGCCCATTGACTTGTCGCCGGTCTCGAACTGCTTGTTCCAGGCTTTTCCATCGCTGGCGAAGATGACTCCTTTGCCGTCTCCTCCACAAGCCCAGACATGCGTCGGATCGGCGGCCGACACGTCCAGTGGCTCCGTTTCCAGCGATTGGACCTGCGTGTTCCAGGAGACGCCGTCGAAAAAGTAGACCGGCCCGCCTCCCACAGCCCAGACGTGCGAGGGGTCGGCGGCGGAAACCGAGAGAAGCGATGAATCGCCCTCCACTGTCTGGAAGTCCCACGGCGTGGACCTTCCGCATGAAGTCACGGTGCATGCGGCGAACAGCGCTGCCACCAGTAAGAGTGCGACGGCCGGCGTCCTGACCCGCGCGCCGCGGCCTGGAGGGAGATTGAATATGCAAAAGCCCCGGCGAACAACCGGGGCTCGTGTTCGTCCTGGCACGTGACCTACTTGAGCCTTGCTATGAACTCGTCGACCGTGATTGCCGCCAGGGTCTTGATGTGGATAGACCCGCGAGACCCCAGCTCGACCGAGATCCGCGCAAGCGTCTCGACATCGGGAGCCTCGATGATATTCACGAAATCGAACTCGCCAAGCACCGCGTACTGGTCGATGACTTTCCCGCCAAGAGCCTCGACGTCCTTGTTGACCTCTTTGATCCGGTCGGGGTTCTTCTTGATGGTCTTGGCACCCTCGTCGGTCAAGCTGCTCAACATTATGTACTTGGGCATACCGCGTCCCCCTTTCATCGGACCGACCCCGAGCGTGCCAGATCGGTGTTTTTCATTTTACACGCGTCCGCCTGCCCTGCAAAGGATTATGCCGCTGGCGCGCGGCATCCGCGTAGAACGCCCTGTCACCTTGATGTAGCTCGTGACATCCAAAGGAAACAATCATGTGCGCTTGAATAAGTGAATAGGTCTGGAATGTCACGGGGAGGCTTTGTCAATGCGCATATACGCATATATCGCCCGGATAGTTCGCCGGCATCCCATACCTATCCTGGCCGTCGCCCTTGTTCTCACCATAGCTTTCATCCCCGGACTGTTCCTTATCAAGGGCGAGGTCAGCCAGCAGGATATGATACCGCCCAAGTTCCCGAGTAAAAAGGCCGTCTCGGACCTGAACCGCATCTTCGGCGGAACTTCTTTCGAGAGCATCCTGATATATGCGCCGAGGGTCACAAACAACACCATCACCCAGTTTCTCGTCGGGCTCGAAGATTACATAAACCAGGACCCCGAGCTCAAGGACGCCATCGCGAAGCTGCCCGGGCAGGCAGGCGCGAACGTACCGGAGATCCTGCGAAAGCCTGTGCCCATAATCCAGGATTACCTGAGCCCGTTCATCTCCAACATAAAACAGGGGATTGCCCAGAGCGGGTTCAACATCTCGCCAAGCGATATCACCAACGCCCAGATAAAGTCTCAGACCGGTAAGGATTTCCAGCAGACCGTGGAGCAGGAGTACCTCTCGGTACCACAGGTGCAGGCCTCCGAGGTCGGCCAGCAGAAGTTCATGAGCCCGGATTACAAGTACACACTCCTGCTCATCAAGCAGAACCCGAAGTTGACCGACAGCCAGCAGGTAGCCCTCTCGAACAACCTCGAGAAACTTTTCAAGACGCACCTGTCGGGTGTAAAAGACCTCAAGCTCTGGTTCTCCGGGGATGCGACGGTCGCACGGGATTTCAACAATCACATCAGGTCCAAGACGGCATACCTGTTCCTGCTCAGCATACTGTTCGTGCTCGTTACCCTGTTCGTGGCTTTCCGCAGGTTCAGTGATACGTTCATCCCGATCGGGGTCATGATAATCTCGCTGGTCTGGACATTCGGTCTGATGGGTTACATCGGGGTGCCGTATTCGATAGCGGCGGTCGCCATAATGCCCGTCTTGCTGGGACATGCCCTGACCTTCGTCGTACCGTTTATCGCCCGTTATTACGAGGAGGAAGAGGCAGTATGCGGAGCCATCGCGGCTGTGAGCCGGACCCTGATGTCCGTCGGCATGGCCCTCTTTCCCGCCGCTGCCACTAGCGTGGTCGGGTTTCTGGTGTTCCTCTTCAGCGTCATCCCGCCGCTCCAGAACTTCGGCATCACGGCCGGCATAGGAACCGCGTTCCTGTTCTTCCTGTCTATCAGTCTGCTTCCCGCACTGCTCCTTCTCAGGGACAGGAAGCTCGAGGTGGCGGACGCGGCGAAGTGCGAGGCGGAGCAGACTCACTTCGACGGGTTCAGGCGCCGCCAGAAGAGGAGCCTCTACGCGCGCGGGACGGAGCACGTCCTTCACTGGTCGTTCAACCTTTCGACCGGCTACCCGGTGTGGGTTATCGTGGTTTCCGTCCTGCTGATCGGGTTGGGTTTCGCCGGGAGCGCGGCGCTCAAGACCGACTCCGACCTGCGCAAACTCGTACCCAGGAACCTTCCATCTATCGCCGCCGACTTGCAGATAGAGAAAGTATTCGGGCCGGACCAGACCGACTTCATCATGGTCACAGGTGACGTGCTGGAGCCGAAGAGCCTGCAGGCCATGCTCGATACCGAGGCGGGGATCGCCGGCGACCCCGCCGGCAGGTATTCCTACTACGATAAGTCGCTGCACAAAGAGGTCATGGGCAGCTACTACCCCAGGAACGGGATGACGAGCCTCGCCGACGCGGTGGTGAGCGCCAATAACGGCATCATGCCGGCGGACAATGCCGGCGTGGTCGCGGCACTTGATACGGCCTCTGCGAATGGAGGTTACGTCGGTGGAGTGCTTGCGACCGACAAGAAACACGCGCTCATCTCCCTGAACGGCAAGGCGGCTCAGAGCGATGCCGCTGTCAACACAAAGATGTCGATCCTCAACCGTAACAGCAGGAAGTACCTTTTCACGGAAGGAGGGCTCAGCTACGAACTCGGTGGTATCACGCCGATAACGCACGACCTGACCCGCGACATAATCCCGACCGAGACCGTCACCTCGATAGTGTCGCTCGGGGTCTGCGGGCTGCTGTTGATACTCATCTTCATGTCACTGCCTTACGGGCTGATAACGCTCACCGTCGCGTTCGCGGGCGCGGCTGCTGAGGTGGGATTCCTCTGGCTGATGAACTGGCCGCTGGACGTGATAACGTCGCTTACGAGCGCGCTCGTGATAGCGATAGGAAGCAACTTCGGCATCCTGTTCACCCACAGGTTTATGCAATCGATGGCCGATAGCGAGAAGACGCCCCTCGAGGGAGTCCGCGATGCGATAATGAACCTGGGCCGGGCGAACGTGGTCGCCGGTGTCTCCACCTGCGCGGGCTTTCTCATAATCATGCTGTCGCAGATCGAGCCCCTTAAGCGCTTCGGCGGTGTGACCGCGTTTGGCATACTGTGGTCGCTTGTCGCATCGCTGACGCTGTTGCCGGCGCTTCTCTACATCTGGGCCGGGCACCATCATCAGTTCGTGAAGGGCAGGGCGCCTGAATCCGAACCCGCGGCTTCATAATCCGAGACGACCCTCGGCGATTCTCGTCGTCGATTTCCCTGGATAGCAAGCCTGAGAAGCGGAGCCGCGCGCCGTCGCTTGAGCCGATATACGTTCAGCTATGAGTGGGATATTGGCCTATAATGATTCCATACGACTATTCCATCCGAGAGGTATGGCGATGACTGTCACATGCCCGTCTTGCGGGAGCATAAACCCTGAAGGGGCCGGTGCCTGCGCGTCGTGCGGCGCTGCTTTAATGGCGCCCGCACCCGGAGGGCAGGCGCCCGGAACGCCCTCTTCACAAGGTGCGTGGTCGCAGCCGGCCGCTGGGCAACCCCAGTTGCAGGGCTCGTGGCCGGGACAGGCTCAATCCTCGCAAAACGGAGAGTGGCACAACCCACCCCGCAACCCGGAGGTCCAGCGGGCGGATGTGATTCCGCAAGCAACCGCGCCGCCTGTTCGGGCGGAGCAGCCACCCGGGCCGCGGCCTCAGGCTCCGGCTCGAGGTGTTCCCCCGGGTGACCAGCCGGCACGCGGTGGTACGCCGGGAGGGCAACCTCCCCAGACCCCCGAGGCTCCCGCCGGACCTCAGACCCGGGCCGCCGTGCCGGGAGGGCGCCCCGTGCCTCGGGAAACCGCCCGTCAGGAAATACAACAGCAGTCCGGGCCGCCGCCAGGCACTCCTCCGGTTGTTCATCCACCGGACGCAGAGACTTCGCCGGCCCCGCAGGCGGCCGTGAACCAGCGACCCCCTGCCCCGCAGCCACCCGAGCCGCAGGCCGAAGGCTCCTGGGTACTTCCACAGGAGCCCGAAACCACCGTGACGACTCGTACTGAAGCTGCAGAAACGGGGAACGGAAGAGCGGTTACACAGGCCCCCGTCCAGGAGCAGCCCGAAACGTTCACCGAGGCGCCGGTACCTCCCGACGGCAGCCAGTGGAGATACGGCGTTCCCCAGCCATACGGCGCCGCACCCCCAAGCCCGTGGTACTCTCCGTACCCGATGCAGGGCTTTCCCTCGCCGTTCCCGGGATACTACTGGTGCCCTTTCCCGACACCTTACATGCCTCCGCCTTGCCCGGCGATGACTTACCAGACGGGCTTCCCGCAAATGGCCCACCCGTATCAGAACCCGCAGTACTCCTACGGCGCGATGCCGGGCCCTTATGGAGCTCCGGCAGCCCGTCGAAAGAGGATGCGGCCTTTATTTATAGTCTTGATCATCCTCGGTGTACTCATCGTCGTCGGCGGTGGCGTCGCCGCCGCGATACTTCTAAGCGGGAGCTCGAACGCATCGTTCAACCTCGGGGATGGGTCCGTGGTGGGATCCAATATCGAGTTCCACAACATGGTCCTCAAACAGCAGGGCGATACTCTCACATTATCCGGAACGTATGATAATACCGGCAAATACGCGGGCGATGTGGTGGTGACTGTCCAGGCCGCGGAAAAAGGCGGCCAGGAGCAGCTGTTAAGCTTTACGGTATCCGTCGTCTCCGGGTCCGGAAAGACGTTCAGGCAGCAGAAGTCCGCCGGTTCCACCAAGCTGAGCGGTGCCACCCTCAGCGCCATTGTGGCTTCGGGTTCTACCCAGGACAATACCGGTACGAACACTTTCCCGTTCGGTACCGAGAGCTCGCCGGGCAGCTCGTCGACCCCGTCGAGCTCCAGCTCGACTGAATTCCCCTCGAGCATCCCCGAGAGCTCCACCCCATACGAATCCGTCCCGTAATGCCGCGAAGAAACATCGGATGCACCGTTTCGCCGGTGGGTGGGCAACCTTATAATGGGGAAAAACCACAGTAAGGTAGTAACCACGGTGTCTGCGGATTCCAATACGCTGGAAAAACCGATCGGCAACAACGTGTTCTGCGCAGTAGACGTAGAGACCTCGGGCCTGCGTATGTCGAGCAGAGTCGTCGAGGTTGGAGCGGTCAAGTTCAACCTGGCGGGAGACTGCTACGAGTACCAGAGCCTCGTCAACCCGTGCGAGCGCATCGCGCCGGGAGCCGTCGAAATCCACGGAATCACCGACGAGATGGTTGCGAGCGCACCGAGGGCTCCGGACGTCATGCCCGCCCTGCTCAACTTCATGAGGGGGTGTGTATTCATAGCACACAACGCCCCCTTCGACGTCAAGATGATCGGAAACGAACTCGCCCGCATGAGGGTCACCCCGCCGGATGAACCGGTGGTCTGCACCGTGAGGCTCGGACGCAAGCTCATCGCGGGGGTGCCCAATTACAGGCTCGAGACCCTGGTCAACCACCTGGACATCCAGGTGGGCGCCCTTCACAACGCTTTGAGCGACGCCCACGCCGCAAGGCTGGTCTTTCTCGAATGCGTCGGCTCCCTGTCCCCGGACACCCTCATTTCCGAGCTGCCCGGCATGCTCGGATCGTTCAACGAGGTCGCCCCGCCGACGGTCGATGACGTCGAGCCGACCGGTGACATCTTCGAGCTGGAAGCGCTGGCCCGGTCGCGTATAAGCATCGAGATGGAGTACGGTGGGGGCACGGGTCGCGGTCCCGTGGTCGTGACGCCTATCTACCTGTTCGAGAAGAACGAGCAAGGCTATCTGAATGCTTATTGCCACAGGGACGGAATACAAAAGACCTATCGCCTGGACAGGATAATAGATTTCCGCAGGGCCTAGGGAACGACCCGCGCGGCAAGAGGAGGACCTCATCGATATATGCGTTCTCGCAAGCGGTTCGGCCGGAAACGCGACGCTGGTGCGCTCGGGTTCCACCGCGTTGCTCGTTGACGCTGGCATCTCCCTGAAAGAACTCACTCGCCGTCTCATGATGGTCGGCGTCGAGGTGACCTCGCTTGACGCCCTGGTGCTCTCCCACGAGCACGGGGATCACGTCCGCGGCGCGATCGCGTTATGCAGGAGGTTAAAGCTTCCGGTGTACGCAAGTCCCGCGACGTCGCGTGGGACCGGCCTCGTCCCGGCGCTCAGCCGCGAGAATGTCATCGACTTTACCGCCGACGTGCCGTTCGCTATCGGCTGCCTCGAGGTGTTGCCTTTCTCTGTGCCACACGACGCGGAAGAGACGTTCGGTTTCAAGGTCTCCGACGGGCGCGTCCGCGCGGGCCTCGCGACCGACCTCGGCAGCCTCACGCTTGACGTACTCCAGGGTTTATCAGGGTGTGACGCGGTGGTCCTGGAATCGAACCACGACGAGGTCATGCTGCTCGAAGGCCCTTACCCGCTGTTCCTCAAGCGCCGCGTCAACGGCCCTCACGGCCACCTGTCCAATGCCGACGCCGCCGAGCTGGTCAGGTGCATAAAGCACGGCGACATGAAACACATCGTTCTGGCGCACCTCAGCCGTACGAACAACACTCCCGAGCTGCCTCTCAAAGCAACCCGCGGAGCGCTCGGAGCCGGGGGGGCGCACATCCAGGTTTCGCTTGGCTGGCAAGACCGGCCCGGTGATATGATCTGTTTCTAGTCCGGCGCGATGCCGGCCGCGGTGTTCGCGGATGCGATGACGAGTTGCAGGTGTTTGCGCGGCGCCCGAGAAATGTAGGATCGACATCGACGAACTCCCCCGGGGGCAACAATGCCGCTCAAGGAGTATAAGAAGAAGCGCGACTTCGGAGCGACACCTGAGCCCGGTCCAGAGGCAAAGGATACGGCCGGGCGGGACTACGTAATTCAAAAACACCAGGCGACTAACCTTCATTTCGACCTCCGGCTCGAGGACGAAGGGGTCCTCAAGAGCTGGGCGGTCACAAAAGAGCCGCCGGTCGAGCCGGGTGTGAAACGGCTCGCTGTCCACGTCGAGGACCATCCTTACAGCTACAAAGATTTTGAAGGCGAGATCCCTGAAGGCCAGTACGGCGCCGGCACGGTCGAGATCTGGGACAAAGGCACGTACCGAGCACTTCTCGAGGGAGAGCCCGACGCCACGACAGCGGAGGCCATAGAACGCGGCGCACTCAAGTTCGAGCTAGACGGCGAGCGCCTGAAGGGCCGCTATGTCCTTTATCACTTCGACAAGAACGGCAAGAACTGGTTCTTTTTCAAGATGAAGAGCTGATGCAAGGCCGACTCGAGAAACCGTCTACAGCGCCTTTTCCCGCAATCAAGGCACGGCGACGGTGGTTTTCCGGGTTGAAGATCGGGCGGCGGGTTTGGGTTGGACGATGGCTTTAACCTGGCTGGGAATGCCGGGTTTGGTGGCACCGGCGCCGGGGATGCCGGGTCCGATGTTGACGTTGATGTAGAGCAGGATGCGGTTGCTTCCAGGGACCTTTACGGTGCGGTATACCTGTCCTCCGCTGACCGAGTACGTCGCTTTTGAATCCGCGGCTTCGAATACCAGGCCTTTGAGTTCCATCGGTATGCGGAGGTAGTTCTTCACCAGCCAGCCGTTGAGGGTCGAGACACCTGTGCCCGGGACGGCCGTGGCGGCGCCCGCGGCGCGACCGGCCGCTGCCAGGGTAAGCGCTGACAACGCGGGTCTGCTCAGGAGGTCGAGGTTGGTCTCACCGTTGGGGACCGAGCCGTCGTAGAACGGTATCGAGCTCTTGTTGTCGACGTACGACACCCGGCCCATCTTTCCGTCCGTCACCTGCACCAGGCGGTAGCCGGGGTACTTCTTCTGAATCCCGCCTTCATCGAAATAGACCATCGTCTGGTTGGCGTAGAGGGTCGCGCCCGGCGCGCCTCCCTGCCAGTCGAGTTGCCCCATGTTGTCGGAATGGAGGTGGCCGGAGAAAACGGCGTTGACGTGGTAAGTGGCCGCGAGCCTCTCCAGAGCTTTCGCGCCGGTGCCTCCGCCCCCCAGGGTATAGACACCGAAGAAGCGTTCGTTCTTCCACGACGCGCCTTCTCCGCCGGGAGAGTAAGGGTCGTGATGTATCAGAAGCACCCTGAGCTTTGACCCCACGTGCGCGGCGAGGTCGTCCCGGAGCCAGCCCAACTGCCCCGCATACGAGTTGATGTCTTTTTCGTTTGGCGCCGCTTTGAGCTGGCCCTGCCACTTCCGCGGATACACCAGGAAACCCAGCTTTTCCATCACCATGCGATCGGAGTTGGGCCACTCATAGCTGTTTGCAACGGTGAAGTGGCACCTTGCCACGTCGAACGAGTAGTAAAGCGGGCCGAAGCTCTCCTCCCAGATGCGCGACCCATCGACCTCGTTCACATACTGGTCGTGGTTTCCGGGCACCGTAAAGACAGGCACCTGGAACCTCGAGAGCTCATTGAAGAAGTTGGCGAACTCGATCTGGTAATCGCCCGGTGCGTGCTGCGCCCTGACGAAGTCACCGAGCAGCACCACAAAATCGGGCTTGATCAGGTTTATCTGGTCTATCGCGTTCTCGAAGAAAACGGGTTTGCCCTCGGGCGAAATGCCCTTGTTAGTCTGCTTCTGTGCGATGCCCGTTATGTTGCGCCTGTGAACGTGGATGTCGGCGAGCGTGATGAACCTGAAATCGTCGCTGATCTTCTCCGAGATCGACACGGCGTGCTTCTGGCTGTCCGATAGCTTCCTGCCCGGAGCCTGCGCTTCGACAGTAAGGTCGTATAACTCCGGCACGGCGGCTGCGGGGATCTTGAACTCGGCGTGCCAGACCTGGTACGGTCCTCCCCTGCTGGTGCCTCCCGGCCACCTGCTGGAGACAGCCTTCCACGCACGGACGGCTTCCAATTTGTAGCTCAACCCCTCGAGCGCCTGCCTGGAGGGGGTCAAAACCGCGTTCCATGCCGATGGCCGGTCTTCCTGCGCGCGGGCTCCCGGTCCGATCTCGTTGAAATCGAATTCCACCTCCACCGACGAGCCTGGGGAGACCAGGGCCGGATAACCTATCGTGGGCCATATGAGGTTGCGAACGCGCACCGGTGGGAACTGGGTGCGCTTCACCGGGAACCTTCCCGACGAGCCGTAGATGATTACTGAAAAGCCGCTATACGTGACGGTCAGGATAATAACGATAAGGCCGATTATCTGCAGGGCGCGTATCAGATTCTTCTTCATGCGCATCATTCTATGTCAACAACGACAGACCGCCAAACAGACGCGGCATGAAGTCGAGGTCGGCGTTTCGGGTTCTTTCTATTGCCGTATCCAGGCGAAAAGGCTAGATTCAGTCTCCATAGACACTCGTCGATAGATACTCTGAGAAGAGGAGATGTCTTGTTAACAGAAGTCCTGAAAAGACAGTGCCCGGTCTGCGGGTTCCCGCTGGCGACCAACTCCACCATCAGGTGGCAGAGCAACGGCACAATCACCATGACCACGCGCAAGGACTTCAGGGGCGTCGTCCTTCGCCAGAGCCAGATCGAGGCCCTGGTCAAACACATCAACGAGAAGCTCGGCGTTTCCATTGAACATGTAATCTTCGAAGCCCAGCGAAACGCCGCCAGGACGGTATTCGACAACACTTTCGACAAGATTCCCGGCGCCAGGCGGTTGCTCAAGATAAACGCCATCAAACGTCGGGGAGTCGAGTTCTTCAACCTCGTCGCGGTGGCCTGCGGCATGTGCTTCAGCGAGACGCTCGAATACATCCCCGGCAAGCTGGGTATAGCCAGGATGACAAACCCTTTCTACATGCCGATGATGGCGGCCTGCGTCGTCGGGGCGTTCGAGTGCCTCGAGGGCATGCCCTTCGACTCATCGTGGGAGGAGACGAGCCCGGACACTTACGTTCTCACTGTTGTGCCCGCGAAGGAGAAACCGGATGTCTCCGTGAGGCTCGAAGTTGGCGTCGACAAGCTTCTTCCGGGCAACAAGAAGCTCGATAAATGCCCGAAGTGCCACGCTCCCAGGGCTCTCGCCCACTGGGACTGGGACCTCGATGCGGGCACTATCACCGATCCCAGGACCGGCGCCCGCATGGTCATACTCGATGGCCACGGCATCAATGCCGTGTTCCGAGAGCTCATCACGGAGCTTGGAGAGGAAGTACAACAGGTGCTGGTCGACGTGCAACGTGACTGGACGGTGCAACATCTTGACCAGCTGGGATTGTCCTCCCCGGACCGGGCGCTGTCCGGCGAGGAGCTTGAAAAGGTTTATCGCGACTACCTTTCGACGATCCTCTTCGACGGCCTCGGCAACCCCGTCTTTTTCAAGATGGCGGACGGCATGATCGAGGTCACTGTAGAGAACCCGTACAACGTGTTCATCCTGGCCGGCACGTTCCAGGGCCTCTACGAAGCCCTGGAAAAGACCGGGAGCAAGGTGGAGTGGGCCGCGCTGAGACCGGGCGCCATTCACTTCACGGTCAGCGCGGCGTAGCTCCGCGCTTTCCAGTGGCCTGTTCTTACCTGATGTAGCTTCTTACCGATTCGGGCTTCATGGGTGCCTCTTTCTTTGCACGCGGTAAAAAAAGAGTGATCCGCTTGTCTTGTAGCCGTTGACGAAATCGATTAGATTGTGGTCAAAGAGGCGACCGCAAGTCCAGGTTTCGACGGGGAGACGCAATGATAGTAGCGGCAATGCGAAGGCAATGTCCCGTTTGCGGCATTCCCTGGGTGACGAGTTTCATGCTCAGGTGGCGGCAAAACGGGACGATCACGATGTTCCTTAACGAAGATTTCCGTGCGGTGGTCGTGCGGCAAAGCCAGGTCACGAACCTGGTCCACCGTATCAACGAGAAACTCGGGACCTCGATCGAGCATATCGTTTTCGAAGCGCAACGGAACGCGGCGAAAATGACGTTCGACAACACGTTCGACGGAATTCCGGGGGTAAGGCTGGCGCTCAGAAGCAACCACATCAAGCGAACCGTGGTCGAGTATTTCAACCTGATCGCCGTAGCCTGCGGACAATGCACCAGCGAGACTCTCTTCTATGAGCCGGGCAAACGCGGCGGGGCCCGGATACGGAACCCTTTCTATATTCCGATGATGGCGGCGTACGTGGTCGGAGCTTTCGAGTCATTGGAAGGCTTTCCGTTCGATTCCGAGTGGGTCGAAACGGGCCCCGACACATACGAGCTGACGGTCGACGCCTCAAGCGCGAAGCCGGAGGTCGCCGACAGGATGCAACTGGAAGTGGCCCACGTGCTGCCCGGGGGCAACAAGCTCGAAAAGTGCCCCAGGTGCAGAGCTCCCATGGCGCTCGCCCACTGGGATTACGATATGGAAAAAGGCACGATAACGGATATTCGGACCGGCGCGCGCGTCTTTGTCCTTGACGGGTTCGGGTTCAGCGCGGTGTTCCGCGAGTTGATCGCCGAGCTAGGCGAGGAAGTGCAGGAGGTTCTGGTGGACGTCCAGCGCGAGTGGACGGTAGAGCACCTTGGCCAGCTTGGCTTTGCGGTTTCAGACGAAGCGCTCTCCGGTGAGGATCTCGAAAAAGCTTACCGCGACTACCTGGCAAACGTGCCTCTCGACGGCATGGGCAACCCGGTCTCTTTCGAGATGGTCGGGGGCAATATTGAAGTCACGATTGAAAACCCATATAACGTCTATATCCTGGCCGGCACGCTGAAGGGCCTCTACGAGGCGCTCGAGAAGACAGAGTGCGAGGTCAAGTGGAACGAGGCCAGGCCAGGCGCTATGCATTTTACCGTCGGCCCCAGGAGGTGAAGCTATGCTGATCGAGGCGATGAAAAAGAAGTGCCCGGTGTGCGGGGTTCCATGGTTGGCAAGCTTCATACTCAGGTGGAGGGACAACGGGACCATCACCATGTTCCTGCGCGAGGATTTCAGGGCCGTTGTCCTCCGGCTGGAGCCGATCGAAGCCCTGGTTCAAAGAATCGAGGAGAAGCTCGGTGTCTCGATCGAACACCTGGTCTTCGAGGCGCAACGCAACGCGTCCAAGGCCACTTTCGACAACACCTATGACGGCATCCCGGGGTTGAGGCTTCTCACGAAGAGCAATCGTTTGAAGCGGAGGATGGTCGAATACCTCAACCTCATAGGGACGACATGCGGCGAGTGCCATAGCGAAACGGTGGAGTACGTGCCCGGCAAACGAGCCGTCTCCAGGATGAAGAACCCCTACTACATGCCTTTGATGACTGCCAACGTGGTCGGCGCTTTCGAGTCCATGGAGGGTATTCCATACAGCCCAAAGTGGGAGAAGACCGACCATGATACGTATACGGTCACAATAGAGGCAACCAGCAAGAACTCGGAGGTCTCGGAACGGATGCAGGCCGGTGTCGTTGACCCCCTGCCTGGGAACAACAAGCACGAGAAATGCCCCGGATGCCGCGCTCCGAGGGCACTCTCGTACCTGAGCTGGGACCTCCAGGAAAGCATCATCAGCGATACAAGGACCGGCGCGCGCGTCGTCATACTCGACGGTTACGGCCTTGTCTCGGTATTCCGCGAGTTGGTGGCCGAGCTTGGCGAAGAGGTGCAGCAACTGATCGTCGACGTGCAGCGCGACTGGACGGTTGAGAATGTTGCCCAGCTGAACGTAGGCCCTTCAGACAGCGCGTTGTCGAGCAAGGAGCTCGAGAAAGCCTACCGCGATTACCTTTCGACGTTACCTCTCGATGGCATGGGCAACCCCGTCTCTTTCGAAATGACGAATGGGAAAATCGAAGTCACAGTAGAGAATGCATATAGCGTTTACATCCTGGCCGGCACACTCCAGGGCCTGTTCGAAGCGCTTGAAAAGACCGCGAGCAAAGTTGAGTGGACCGAGCCCGAGCCCGGCGCCGCACATTTCATCGTCGGTCCCGCCTGACCATCGCGCCCTCTTTACAGGTTTCAACGTTATCAATGACCCCCATGTAGGATATCCACGCGCCTCGAGTGAGAGTGGAGAGGGTTTCAAGCGACCTCTGTTGGCGAGACCTCACGGCGTCCCGCTGCCGAGCGCGCTCTCCGCGCCAGCCCCGGTTCCGCTTGCGCTGTAGTTGATCTCGATGTGAGTATGGTTGCCTTCTTCGCCGGTGTAGGAGCATGGGCCGCTATTGAAGTAAGGGACGAGGTCGCGGACTATGCCTATGGGCGTTACTCCGGCCTGGGTTCGCTGGCCCTTTGAGATCAAGAGCTGGCTCATGTGGAGGGCTACCAGGTAGTAACCTGGGTGGCCGTCGATGGCGATGTAGACTCGGAAGTCGGGGTACTTGCCGTAGAGCAGGTAAGGCTCGGCGGCAATGACCGTGCCGG
>PMDX01000083.1 GCA_003154635.1 Actinomycetota bacterium
CGGATGTAGTGCATCCGCATCTTGCCGGATATGTGCGCCAACACCTTGTGACCGTTATCCAACTCGACCCTGAACATCGCGTTGGGCAGCGGTTCCAAGACGGTGCCCTCTACCTCTATGGCTTCTTCTTTTGGTGCCAAACCTGCTTGTTTCCCTCCTGAAGACACACGAAAAAATATCTTACCCCAGCCGGCCCGGTTTTTCCAGTTCTACACCCCTGCCGTCGATGACGGTTAGCACGTCCGGGCCGTCCTCCGTCACTGCTATCGTATGCTCGAAGTGCGCCGATAGCCTTCCGTCCTTCGTGTTGACGGGCCAGCAATCCGCGGACGCCGACACCTCGTGGGTGCCCATGTTGACCATGGGCTCCAGGGCGAAGACCATCCCCGGCTTGAGCACCGGGCCCGTGCCTCGTACGCCGTAATTCGGTATCGGTGGGTCCTCGTGCATCCGGGTGCCTATCCCGTGCCCGACAAACCTGCGCACCACGTTGAAACCCTCGGCCTCGGCGACCGCCTGCACCGCCTGGGAGACATCACCCAGCCTGTTGCCGGACCTGCACACGACTATCCCGGCCTCGAGCGCGTGCTTCGTCACATCCAGAAGTTTCTGTACCTCGGGCGCTGCCGTTCCAATCACGACGGACACAGCCGCGTCTCCGAAGTAGCCGTCCAGCTCAACGCCGGTGTCTACGCTCAGCAGGTCGCCATCGCTCAGCGGCCTTTCGCTCGGGATGCCGTGTACGACCTCGGAGTTGACGGACGTACACAACGTCGCCGGGAACGGGCCACACTTGACGAACTCCGGCTGGTAGCCCTTGAACGCGGGCACCGCGCCTGCTGCTCGAATCATCTTTTCGGCCACCACATCGAGCTGCAGTGTCGTGACCCCGACATCGGCCATTGCCAACACGGCATCGAGCACCTCTGCAACAAGACGGCCGGCCCGCCTCATCTTTTCGATCTCTTCCGACGACTTCAGTATTATCAAGCGCTCTCTGACTCCTCAGTCGCGCCGATGGCCTTGAATATCTGCTCGAAGACCTCGTCCGGCTTCAAAGCGCCGTTGATGTCCGCCAGCTTTCCCAATGGCCTGTAATAGCCGATAACGGGCTCGGTCTGATTTCTGTAGACATCGAGCCTGTTACGGACGGTATGTTCGTTGTCGTCGTCACGCAGGTACAACTCGCCGCCACACCCCGCACACTTGTCCCCGGCCTCCGAGGGGCTGAAAAGCACATGGTAATTCCCGCCACATTCGCGGCATACGCGCCTCCCAGTCAATCGCTTGACCAGCAGCTCCGGGTCGACCGCGATGTTGAGAACCAGATCGATCGACCTTCCGCTCTTCTCGAGGAAGGCATCGAGCGCCTCGGCCTGGTGCGTGTTGCGCGGGAAACCGTCTAGCATGAACCCGTCTCTTACATCATCCTGGGCCAGCCTCTCCTCGACCATGCCTACTACCACATCGTCGGGGACCAGCTTGCCGGCGTCCATATATTTCTTTGCCTCGAGCCCCATCGGGGTACCGTTCGACACGGCCGCCCTGAACATGTCACCCGTAGCGACGTGCGTCAGGCCGAACTCAGTTATTAGTTTCTCTGCCTGAGTTCCTTTTCCCGCACCGGGCGGTCCCACCAGGACCAGGTTCATCCACGTTCTCCTACTTGCTCAGGAATCCTTCGTAATGTCGCATCTGCATCTGTGATTCGATCTGTTTCATAGTCTCGAGCGCGACCCCAACGATGATCAGGATCGCGGCGCCGCCGAACGGCACCTGGTTCGTGCCGAACTCCACGAATATTACCGCCGGAATCAGCGCGATCACCGCCAGGTACAGGGATCCGGGAAGGTTGATGCGGTTGACGACCTTGGCTATGTAGTTGGTGGTCGGCATACCCGGCCGAATGCCGGGAATGAACCCACCGTACTTCTTCAGGTTGTCGGCGAGCTCGAACGGGTCGAATATGATCGCCGTGTAGAAGTACGCGAAGAACACTATCAAGGCCGTGTATATGACGAAATAGAGGATCGATCCCTGAGAGAACCTGTTCGCGAACCCTTTCAGGGACGGGAAGAAGTTCGAGATTATGAGCGGGAACGTGATAACCGACGACGCGAAGATGATCGGGATGACGCCTGAGGTATTCACCTTTACCGGGATGTAAGTGCTCGCGCCGGAGTACATCTTGCGGCCGCGCACCTGTTTCGCGTACTGGACGGGGATGCGCCGTTCCCCCTGTTCGATATATACAACACCGACGATTATGCCCAACGCCACCACGACGAGCAATATCAGCAGGGCGGGTTGCTTTTGATAGACGGTCTTGATCAGAGTATTTATCTCGGTCGGAAGCCCGGCGATGATGCTCGCGAAGATAAGTATCGACATGCCATTGCCTACGCCGCGGTCGGTGATGAGCTCGCCGAACCACATGAGAAGCGCCATGCCCGCCACAAGTGTGAGCGTTATCAGGCACGCTTTCGCGAAAGTCAACTTCGGCAGTATGTTTGTCGTACTGCTGCCCGTGCTGAACGACACGATAAGCGCCGCCGACTGCATAAGTGCGAGGGCCAGCGTCATATACCTTGTTATCTGCGTGATCTTCTTGCGACCGACTTCTCCTTCTTCGTGCCACTCCTTGATCTTCGGTATGACCGCCGACAGGAGCTCCATGATGATCGAGGCCGTAATGTACGGCATTATGCCGAGCCCGAATATCGCCATTCGCGATAGCCCGCCACCCGTGAACACGTTCAAGAACTTGAGGAGGCCGGCGCCGCTCGACGAAAACTGCTTCGCCAGATTGTCCAGGCTGACCCCCGGAGCCGGGATGAAGCAACCCACCCGGTACAGTGAGAGGATCAGAAAGGTGAAGAGGATCTTGTTCCTCAAGTCCGGGATTTTGAAAGCATCCCGGAACCCGGACAGTATCCGCAAGCTATATCACCTCTGCAGTGCCCCCGGCCGCCTCGATCTTTTCGCGCGCCGACCTCGTGAACGCGTGCGCCCGGACGGTGAGGCTCGTGTTGAGATCTCCGTCGCCAAGGATCTTTACGCTCTCGCGCTCTTTCCTGATGAGGCCCGCCTGCGCCAGTGATGCCGGATCGATGACCTGCCCTTTTTCGAAGCGCTCGAGGTCACACACGTTTACAACCGCGTATACCTTGCGGTTCCTGGGGGTGAAACCTCCGAGCTTGGGCACCCTGCGCATGAGGGGCATCTGCCCACCCTCGAACCCCGGCTTTCTATGAGAACCAGAGCGTGCGTTCTGCCCTTTATGGCCGCGCCCCGAAGTCTGACCGTGGCCGGAGCTGTCCCCGCGGCCGATTCGTTTACGGTCTTTTCTCGAGCCCGGAGCGGGCTGTAAGTTGTGCAGGCGTATTGGGTCGTGTTCTTCCATTTGCTGCTATCCCTGGTCCTTAGCGCCTTTGCGCTGCTTATCGCCGACAGGTATTTCCTCTACCTCGACGAGGTGCTTCACTTTGAAGATCATCCCCCTGATCTCGGGGCGGTCCTCTTTCTCCACCGTGTGCCCGATCCTCTTCAGGCCGAGAGCCCTGACAGTCCCACGCTGATCGGCGGGACGGCCGACGAGGCCTTTCCTGAGGGTGACCTTAAGCCTGGAGCTCATCTGCGCGCCTCCCCCTGATTTCCTCGACGGTCTTGCCACGCATGCGCGCGACCTCGCGTGGGCTCCTCAGTGTCTGAAGCCCGTCAACCGTCGCCTTGATAACGTTCAGAGGGTTGTCCGACCCAAGGCTCTTGGTGAGGATATCCTTTATACCCGCGAGCTCCACGACGGGCCTGACGGCCCCGCCGGCGATGACCCCCGTGCCGGGGGAAGCCGGTTTGAGCAACACTCGAGCCGCGCCGAACTTGCCAGTAACCTGGTGGGTGATAGTGCCACCGGCCATCGCAACCTTGAACATGCTCTTCCTGGCCTTCTGTGCGCCCTTTTCAATGGCGAGCGGAACTTCTCTCGCCTTGCCGTAACCGACACCCACGTGCCCATGGCCGTCACCGACCACGACAAGCGCGGTGAACGAGAAACGGCGGCCGCCCTTAACGACCTTGGCCACCCTGTTGATGTGGACTACCTGCTCCTCGAGTTCGACTGTTTCCTGGACCTCTTCGTGGTCCATTCCACCTCCTAGAATTCTAGCCCGTTCTCTCGGGCGGAATCTGCGAGTGCCTTGATTCGCCCGTGATACTTATAGCCACCTCGGTCAAAAACGACCTTCTTGACGCCTTTCTCCGATGCCCTCTTTGCTATCGTCTCGCCGAGGAGCTTTGCGGTGTCGGTCTTGGTGCGCTTATCGCCACCATTTAACCCTTTTTCGAGGGAGGAAGCTGAAGCGATCGTCACGCCAGCGACATCGTCTATGACCTGGCATGACATGCCGTTATTGGCACGGAACACCGAGAGCCGGGGACGCTCAGCCGTACCGCTTATCTTCTTCCTGACGGTTTTCCGCCTGCGGTCCCTGCCCGTGGCTCTCTTGCGTACTACAAGCTTGCTCACTTTATCGCCTTCCCGACTTTCCTGCGGACATGCTCATCCCGGTACCTTATGCCCTTGCCCTTATACGGGTCCGGCTTGCGCAGGCTCCTGATCTCCGCCGCGACCTGTCCTACTGACTGCTTGTCGCAACCCCTCACGATGATGCGGGTCGGGACCGGGACCTCGAACTCGATCCCCGGCGGCGGATCGACCAGCCGCGGGTTTGAGTATCCGAGCTGAAGCTCGATCGACTTGTCCTTCAGCGCAGCCCTGTAGCCCACACCCTGTATCTCGAGCACCTTCTCGTAGCCCTCCGTCACGCCTTTCACCATGTTGGCGATGAGCGTTCGGTAAAGCCCGTGCACCGACCTGTCGTATGGCTCGTCGGTCTGCCGGGTGACGAGCACCTGGTCGCCCTCGAGAACCACAGTTACCCGGTCAGAAATGGCCTGCTCGAGCTCTCCCTTCGGGCCCTTGACCCGGACGAGGTTGCCCTCGATGACAACCGTCGCGCTCGCCGGGACGTCGATCGGCATCTTTCCAATGCGTGACATCAGACGTTCCTCTCAGCCGCTACCATACGTAGCACATCACTTCGCCCCCGACCCCGTTGGCGCCCGCCTCTTTCTCGGTCATGACGCCCTTGGAGGTCGAAAGTATGGCTATGCCCAGTCCGCCGAGAACGCGAGGCATACCGTCTTTCCTCGCATATACCCGGAGCCCGGGCGTGCTTATCCTTTTGATTCCTGTTATGACGCCCCTGCGGTCGGAGCGGTACTTCAGGTAGACCACTATTACGTCGAACTTTTCCTTTCGGACGACCTCGAACTTCTTGATGTAACCCTCGCTGTCGAGTATCCGGGCGATGTCCGCTTTTGTCTTCGACGCGGGGATCTCCACCCTGTCTTTCTTAGCGTTGCTCGCGTTTCTGATGCGGGTCAGCATATCCGCTATCGGATCGGTCATTGTCATCGAGTTGCCTCCCCTACCAGCTTGACTTCGTGACGCCCGGCAGCTCGCCCCTGTGAGCCAGCTCCCGGAGGCATATCCTGCACAACTGGAACTTGCGGAAGTAACCTCTCGGCCGTCCGCAACGCTTGCAGCGGTTGTAGTTGCGAGTCGAATACTTCGACTGCCTCTGCTGCTTGATTACCAGCGCCTTCTTTGCCAAAGGGTCCTCCTAGACCTTACTCAGCCTTGAACGGGAAGCCCAGCACCTCGAGCAGGGCCTCGCCTTCTTCATCGGTGTTCGCCGATGTCACAACTGTTATGTCCATACCACGGACCTTGTCTATCTTGTCGTAGTCGATCTCAGGGAAAATCAGCTGCTCGTCGAGGCCCAGACTGTAATTCCCGTTGCCGTCGAACGACTTGCGGGACAATCCCCTGAAGTCCCTTACCCTCGGAAGGGCAATCGAAAGCAGGCGGTCGATGAACTCGTACATCCTGTCTCCGCGGATCGTCACCTTGCACCCGACCGTCATCCCAGCCCTGAGCCTGAACCCGGCGACCGACCTCCTGGCCTTGATGATGACCGGCTTCTGCCCGGTGATGATCGCCAGGTCCGCCGCCGCGGCATCGACCACTTTGGGGTTCGTGGTGCCCTCGCCGACTCCCATGTTGACGCTGACCTTCTCGAGGCGCGGCACCTGGTAGCGGTTCTTGTAAGCGAACCTCTCCATCAGCTCCGGCACCATGTCTTCCTCGTATATAACCTTGAGACGAGGTGTGTACCCGTTGTCTTCCTGACTCTCTGCCATCAGAACTCCCGCTCGCACCGTTTGCAGATCCTGGTGAATGACTTTCCGCCAGAGCGCTGCCTGTTTATCCTCGTCGGCCGCTCGCATCCCGAGCAGACCAGCATCACGTTCGAAGCGTCCATCCACAGCTCCCAGTCGACGACCCCGCCCTGGGGATTGGCCTGGCTTGGTCGCATATGCTTCTTTGCCCGATTGATTCCCTCGACGACTATGCGCTTTTTGACCGGGTCCACCTTCAGGACCTTGCCGCGCTTACCGGCGTCTTTGCCCTTCGCGACCTGGACGGTGTCGCCCTTTCGTATATGAAGCTTCTTCATCTATGTTCAGCTCCTAAAGCACCTCTGGTGAAAGCGAGATTATCTTCATGAAGTTCTTTTGCCTGAGCTCGCGCGCCACAGGCCCGAAGATCCTTGTCCCCCTCGGGTTCATCTGGTTATCGATGAGGACTACCGCATTTTCATCGAACTTGATGTAGGTGCCGTCGGGACGCCTTTTTTCTTTCTTGGTCCTCACGACAACGGCTTTGACCACGTCGCCTTTCTTCACGGCGGAGCCGGGTATGGCTTCCTTGACCGTGCCGACGATGATATCGCCGATCGACGCGTACCGGCGGCCCGAGCCGCCCAGCACCTTGATGCACAGTACTTCCCTGGCCCCGGTGTTATCAGCTACTCTTACCCTCGTCTCTTGCTGGATCATCGTAAGTCTCCCGCGCCTATTTGGCCTTCTCGACTACAGAGACCAGCCGCCAGCGCTTCGTCTTTGACAAAGGCCTTGTCTCCATGACCTCTACCACATCGCCGACTCCGCACTGATTCTCTTCGTCGTGGGCGTACAATTTCGTGGTGCTCTTTATGGTCTTGCCGTAGAGGGGGTGCCGGACAAGCGTCTCCACCGCGACAACGATGGTCTTGTCCATGCCGTCCGAAACGACCTTTCCGACCCTCACCTTGCGAGACGCCCTTTTCGCCATTTTCTACCGCCTAAATGTCCTTCAGCTCTTCTTCTACTTCTTCTTCCAGTTCTTCCTCGGACTCGACCGCGACTCCAACGCGCTCTTCCGCCTCGGCTTCCAGTTCCTCCTCGATCTCCGCCTCTGTATCGGCTACCTCTTCGGGCTCCTCGAACTTGTATTCGGGCGCACCGAACGCCTCCTCGTTGATCGCGTATTTCCTCTCGGTCATAACCGTGCAGACCCTCGCGATATCCTGGCGGGCCTCTTTGATCTTCATTGGATTATCGAGCTGGCCCGTGGCGTGCTGGAAGCGCAGGTTGAACAGCGTCTCCTTCAGCTCGCGCAGCTTACCCTCGAGCTCGTCCTCGTCTAAAATTCTGAGGTCTCTTGCCTTCAGCATCTAAAACCCCCGTAACGTGGTTACTCTTCCCTCTTTACGAACCTGCACTTCATAGGCAGCTTGTGTGCCGCGAGGCGGATAGCCTCGCGCGCCACCGGTTCGCTGACTCCCGCGAGCTCGAACATGACCTTGCCCGGCTTCACCGGCGCAACCCAGTACTCGGGGTTGCCCTTCCCGCTTCCCATGCGCGTCTCCGCAGGCTTCTTTGAAATAGGCTTATGAGGGAAGATGTTTATCCACACCTTTCCGCTCCTCTTGATGTAGCGGGTCATCGCAACTCGGGCTGCCTCTATCTGGCGGGCGGTAACCCATGCAGGCTCCAGCGCCTGTAGCCCGTAATCGCCAAAGTTAACCTTGGTGCCTCCCTTGGCCTTGCCCTTCAGCCGGCCCCTCTGCACCTTCCTGTGCGGCGGTCTCTTAGGCTGGAGCATCTATTCCTTCTCCTCCGTCGTATCAGTCGAAGCAGCCGTCTCGGGTGGCGCGCTCTCTGTCACGCTTGCGGGCGCCGCGTTGTCGGCGGCCGGCTGGGCTTCGACTTCAGAACCAGACTCCACTTTTTCTTCCACGGCCTGTTTCGGCACGGCCTTGCCTTGTTGCGGCCTTGCCGCCTTCTCGGCGGGCCTCGGCGGCCTGGACGGCCTCTCGGGCCTCGGCGGCCTCGGCTTACCGGGCCGCCCGGAACCGAGTGACGGGGGCATTGCCCGCTCATCTTGCCGCTTCCCGGTGATGTCGCCCTTGTAGATCCAGACCTTGACGCCTATGCGACCAAACGTGGTCCTGGCTTCTATGAAACCGTAGTCGACGTCAGCGCGAAGCGTATGCAGGGGAACGCGTCCCTCGCGGTACCATTCGCGGCGGGCCATCTCAGCGCCTCCGAGCCGTCCGCTGCATTGAACCTTAATGCCCTGGGCTCCGAGCCTCATAGTGTTGCTGACGGCCTTCTTCATCGCCCTTCGGAAGGAGACCCTTCCGGATATCTGCTCGGCGATGTTCCGGGCCACGAGCGTGGCGTCCAGATCGGGCACCGGCACCTCGATAATGTTTATAGAGACGTCGCGCCCGCAGATCCCGATGAGATCGTCGCGGATCTTGTCCACTTCGCTGCCCTTTCGCCCGATGACGATCCCGGGCCTGGCGGTGTGGACGTCCACCGAGAGCTCTTTGGCTTTGCGCTCAATCTCGATCTTGGACAGGGCGGCGTTTGCGAGCCTGTCCGTCAGGTAACGCCGGATGTGTATGTCTTCCTGGACGAGGTCCGGGTATTCCTTGTCGGCTATCCAACGGGACTTCCAGTTATTGATTACCCCGAGCCTGAAGCCGTAAGGGTGTACTTTCTGGCCCACGTCAATCCTCGCTTTCCGACTTTTCTTCGTCGGGCTTGTCAGCGTCTGAATCCTCTTCTTCAGCCCCGGCCTCTTCGGCGGCCTCGTCGTCCGCTTCTTCCTCGGACTCTTCCTGCTCTTCAGTCGCCTCGGTCTCCTCCGCGGCCTTATCTTCGAGCTCGGGTACCTCTTCGGCCTCGGGCATCTCTTCTTCTTCGAGGTCATCCGCCATGACTTCCGGCTCCGCGGCCTTGGGCTTCGCCCGGCGCCTCAAGCGCCTGCGCTTGCCCTCCGCGCGCGGCTCGCGCTCATCGAGCACCAGCGTGATGTGACAGGTGCGCTTGTTTATCCGCGTGGCGCGTCCCATCGCTCGCGGGCGAAATCGCTTGAGCGTAGGCCCCTCGTCGCAATACGCTTTTGAGACGAACAGCTCGTCGGCATCTAGCCCATTGTTGTGCTCCGCGTTGGCGATGGCCGCGTTCAGAACCTTAGAGACTTCCCTGGCCGCGGCCCTGGGTGAGTAATCGAGGATCTGCTGCGCCTCGGCCACGTCCTTGCCGCGAACGAGGTCTACGACAAGCCTCACCTTGCGGGCGCTTATTCTTATGTACTTCGCGCTAGCTTTGGTCTCCACGTGTTAGTCCTTCCGGGCTACTTTATGCGTGCCCGCTTCTCCTTCGCCAGCTTACCGCCGTGGCTCCGGAATGTGCGGGACGGCGAAAACTCTCCGAGCTTGTGGCCCACCATGCTTTCCGTGATATACACGGGCACGTGCTTCTTGCCGTCGTGCACGGCTATGGTGTGCCCCACCATCTCCGGGAAGATCGTGCTCTTACGCGACCACGTCTTGAGCACCATTTTCTCGTTTCGGCGGTTGAGATCGACGATTCGCGCCAACAGCTTCTCGTCGACATACGGGCCCTTCTTGAGTGAACGGGACATTTACTTCTGTCTCCTGGTCCTCACGATGTACTTGCTCGATTGCTTTTTCTTGTCGCGGGTCCTGTAGCCGAGTGTCGGCTTGCCCCACGGTGTCACCGGATGGCGACCACATTTTGACTTGCCCTCGCCACCGCCGTGCGNNGGGTGGTCGACCGGGTTCATCGCCGCGCCACGCGTCTGAGGCCTGATGCCACGGTGCCTGGAGGCACCAGCCTTACCGATGCGGATGAGCTCATGCTCCGTGTTGCCCACAACACCTATGGTTGCCCGGCATTCGTTGTGAACCCTTCGGACCTCACCTGACGGTAGCCTCAGGTTCACGAAGCCGCCTTCGCGGGCCATGATCTGGGCCGA
>PMDX01000089.1 GCA_003154635.1 Actinomycetota bacterium
CTGTTCCGGTGATGACGCCGAAGTGTCTGACCAGCAAGGCGGTGCGCCCCGCGGCCTGCGCCATCAGGTAGTTGCGAAGCGTGACCATGTCACCCAGCTTGATCTTGGGACTGGACGGGAGGAGCCTGTGGTATGGATGGTAGAACTCACCCCTGTATGTGCCCTGCCAGCCGCTGTCGGTCAGCTCGGGCACGGTGTAGTACTTGCGCAGGACACCGGCTATCTCGTTTTCGCTGGCCGGGTCAGAAGCATCCATGCCGCGGGACTCGAGCCCCATCCCCGTGAAAAGCCTGACATGAGCCTCGTCCTCGCCGATGGAATCCTCGGGATACCGCAGGTAGAACCGCTTGGCGTGCGCCACCAGCTCGAGGTTATCCGCCGTGCGGTTGCTGAGGCCGTGCATCACGCAGTGCGTGTGCGCGGGAACAGCCATGTCCTGCAACAGGTGGCAGCAGTAACCGAGGAACTTCGCGGCCGCCGCGTGATTCCCGGCTCGGGCGTGTGCGAGGGCACGCTCCCAGTACTCCTCGTACTCCTGCAGGGCGTTGACGAACCTTTCGTCGTCGATGCCCCGGCGAGCCACGGGGTCAAAGAAGTGCGAATAACCCCACTCGAGTTTTGCCGGCTCTCGGCCTTCTTCGTCTCTCTCGACCATATCGAGCCGCCCACACGCCCTCTCGATCTGAAGCCGGTGAACGGCGAGTGGTGACCGTTCCGATATCTCCCCGCGTTTCAGCAACCATCTCAGTGCCTGCCTGGCCAGATCGCCATGGTCATCCTTGAGAATGAGCGGCGTCCAGTACCTGACATACCCGAACCATCCAGGCATCGAAACAGCAAACAGCCCCAACACCGGCCCAATCGCCGCAAAGTAATGAGGTCTCTTCTTCCCTCTCATACCCACCATCCTACAAGAACCCCCACCCCAAGGTCGACCTGCCCACACCCGTACTTCAATGCAAAATGACAACCCGGTGCCAAGCACCGACAACAGGTTCAAGACGTCGCCGAACCAGACCAAAGTCTTCTTATTATCTTAAAGTGCAGGGCGAGGGGTACTTTTTTCCGTAGAACTCCGCAGTGGACTTAACTCTGAAATATATCGCTCTTTCCACGAGGACCTCGAGGAAAAAACGTACCCCGAGCCCCCCTCGGCTATTGAGGAAGGAGGGAAGTCAGGCGCTGCTCGAGGGAGTTGAACTCGTCGAAGTTCTCGCCGCGGGAGACCACGGTGATCATCTTTCCGTGGTCGTTGGGCACGAGGGTCTGGGTGACGAGGCCCATTTCCCGGTAGCCCTTGATGGCGTTCTTGAACGCTACCCTGCAGAGCGACTCCTCACGCCTTATCGAGCCTTCCTTGAGCATTCTCTCGCCCTCGCTGAAGCAGAACTCGACCGCGTCGTCCACCTTGACGGGCTCCTCGGCGGGAATCGATGTCAGGGCGCGGCTGGCGATGAGATAAGCCTCCAGGTAAGAGTCGAGAAGCGACCGCAGTGTGTCGGCGTACATCTGGTGGTCGAGTTTCCAGGCCTCGGCTTCGCGGGTCGGGCTGAAGATGAACTCCTGCGAGAACACCGTTCTGAGGAATTCGAGGTCATCAGCCTCGCCGTTGCCAGTAGTGCCGGCGACCACGGCGGACATCGAAGCCTCCATGAAGTGACCCAGAGGTATATTCTTGTTGTACTCGAGGAATCGCCTGCCGCTACCTTCCACCCGGTAGACCTCTTCGTCGGCCACCGTGTCACGCGAGACGTGGCCCTCCCTTTCGAACCATTCGACCGCGGCGAGTATGCCCTCCCTGTCACTGTCAACCGACAGCGGAAGCCTGCGCCTCTCGGAGAAGCGCAGCAACTCCTCGACCGCCGACTCGAACTCACCGGAGGAGATAACCGTGGTCCCCGGCGCGAGCAACGCGCACGCCGCCAGCGACCTTGCCGTGACCGGGGTGATCGCATTGACTCCGTCACAGGCGATCTCCGCGGTTCCCTCTAGACCGTGATTGGCGAGCAGGCTCTTGAAGCTCATGGGCGTTCCGAACTTGACGTACGCCCTGCCCAGCCTGGTGTTGATCGACTTGTATATGCGCGCGAAGCCTTTCATGCTCTCGGAGACCTTCCTGCCTCCGGCCATCTCCTTGACGTGCGCGGACTCTTCCGGGACCTTGTCGTAACCCAGGTAGACGGGCACGAGGGTAATGTCGGGGCAGACGCCCATGTTGAGCGATTCCTCGAGTATGCTCAGGTAACCGGTCTTGGGCCTCTGGAGCTTGCCGTCCCTGCTCCGGGTGCCCTCAATGTAAACAACGCTGGTGTAGTTCTCGGCTAGCAGGTACCTGACGTAGGCACCGAACACCTCGCGGTAGACGGTCTCGCCTGCGAACGTCCGCCTCAGGTAAAACGCTCCGGAGTGCCTCAGGAGCCATCCAACGGGCCAGAAGTTGAGGTTGAGCCCGGCCGCCTGCTGCGGCGGTACCATCCCGCACCGGAACAACGTGTAACCGATAAGGAGCGGATCGACGTAGCTCTTATGGCTGCAGATGAGGACGATCCTGGAGCGCGTGTCGCACTCAGAGAGGAACCTTACCCCCTCGCGGTCGACATCGAGCCCGTCGAGGAAGCGGCTGAAAGCGTAATCCACAGCGCGGCAGAAGTACCGGACGACCCCCACCCTGTAATCCGATGCTATCTCGTCGAAATACTCTCTCGCCTCGCCGATGACCGCTTCTCTCGTCATGCCCTCTCGTAGCGCGTAATCCTGCATGTAAGCCGAAAGGACCGGGTCGGCGAGGACACGCCTCTTGACCTCCCACTTGGGAGAGAGCGGCGGCCCGGTGCACGCCCGGCGCTCCGACTCGATGTTGCTCATGAGCCGCACCCTTAGCGCGGCGGCCTGGGAGCACAGGTCACCGGCCTGGTTTTCAGAGATCCATGTGGAGAGGACGAACGGCTTGCAGTTCTTGACCCGTGCGGTGCGGAATGTCCTGAACCAGTTGGTGGTCTTTCTGAACAACTGCAGTGGATGAAACTTGTAAACACGCGCTGCGACCGTAGCCGGAGGCGCTTCGGATACGAGCTGGTGGTGCGCCCGCGCCACGGGTACGACCGTTAGTCCGACGTCGCTCTCGTTCTGTATGGCGATGAGAGCCTCGAGGTCAAAGTTGGGGCCTCCGCCGCCGTCGATGTCCTGGCTCGATGAGATTCCGGCCTTGGAGAGCTTCTCGGCGAGCTTCTGGAGCCTGGGGTTGGCCTCTTTGCCGGCACGCTTGCCCCTCTTGCTCTTCTTCGAGGAAGCGGGCTTTGGTTTGGTCTCGGCGGGAGCGTCGTGGATGATGTTGATGGGCCCGGTGTTGCGGAGCCGGGCGGCAAGGTACATCTTTTGGCGCAACCCCGCTTCGGGCAACACGAATACCGTGAGCGGCGAGGCGATCACCCACGCGGCGCGCTGCGGATCACCGGAGAGGACGGGCCCGCTATACGTTCCGTGCTCGAGCGGGCGCATGAACACGAACAGGGCCTTGATGATCTGCGCCTTGACCCGATTGGGTTTCCACGCGAAGAATCCCTGGACGATATCGGTGGTCTGCCGGTAATCAAGCTTCCTCTCCACTGCGACCGCTGGCTCTGTCGCTGCCCCTTTCAAAACCGTTACCCCCCTGGTTCTTCCACGGGTTCAAACCCCCGCGTTGCTGCTATCCGGTAAGAAATCTCTTATTCGCGCTTCTGTCCCCTCGCGTTCCGCGAAGTTGTCACCGGGCACGATGCTCTTGCTGATGGTCCCCTCATCATCGGGCAGTTCGACCTCTTTTGCGAGCCCCATCTTCGTGTAACATTTGACCGCGTTCTTGAACGCGATCCTTGACAGGGATTCCTCGCGTCGGATAGATCCGTCATGGAGCATTCGCTCGCCTTCGGCGAAGCAGAGGTCGACCGCTTCGTCCCGCGTAACCGGTCTATCGAACTCGAGGCGCCCCATGGCCCGACATGCCACGAGGTAGCCCTCGAGATATGAATCGAGGAGCGAACACAATACGCCGGAATAGGCCTTGTAGTCCAGTTTCCAGGCCTCGTCGGCGCGGCTCGGGCTGAAGACGAACTCCTCGCCGAAGAGGTGTCTGAGGAATCGAACCGATTCCTCGGAACGCCATCCGTCAGCCGCCCCACCGGCTTGCGACCGCTCGGCGACCGCGGCCAGGGCCGGCTCCAGGAAATGAGCGAGCTGTATGTTCTTGTTGTACTCGAGGAACCTCCGGTTGTAACCTTCGACCCGAAATCCGTTTTCGCCGCTTGCCGCCGCGGGAACGACGTAGCCTTCCTCCACCAGAAGGTCCATGGCCGCTCCTACGCCGTCGAAATCGGCATCGAGGGCCATCGGTAGCCTCCGCCGCTCGCAGTAGCGCAGGAGGTCCCTGACACCCTCCTCGTACCGGGTCTCGGAGACCCAGTTCGTTCCCGGCGCCAGCAGTGCGCACCCCGCGAGCGACCTTCCGGTCACCACGGTTATGCGGTTTATCTCGTCGCATGCGACCTCCGCGGCGCCCCTGAGGCCGTGCTCGTCGAGCAGCGCCCGGAAACTCATCGGGGTTCCGAACTTTACGTACGCTTTCCCCAGCTTCGTCCGCTGAGAGGCGATGAAGCCGGCAAAGAAGCCCATCGTCTCTGAGGCCTTCCTCGTCCCCGCCATCTCCCGGACGTGGGACGCTTCATCCGGTATCTTGTCGAAGCCCATGTAGACCGGCACCAGGGTTATGTCAGGGCAGACGCCCATACGCAGGGCGTCCTCGAGGATCCCCATGTAGCCTATCTTGGGTTTCGCCAGCTTGCCGTCCCTCGTCCTCGTGCCCTCGATGTAGACGACGGTGGTGTAGTTCTCGGCGAGCAGGTACCTGACGTACGCGCAGAAGACCTCCTTGTATAGCGTCTCACCCATGAAGGTGCGCCGTATGTAGAACGCGCCCGAATGCCTCAGGAGCCATCCCATGGGCCAGAAGTCCATGTTCTGCCCCGCGGCCTGCTGCGGTGGCACCATCCCCGAGCGGAACATGGTATAGCCGATGAGCAGCGAATCCGCGTAGCTCTTGTGGTCGCAGACCATCACGATGCGGGACCGGTTATCGCACTCGGCGAGGAACCTTATGCCTTCCCGGTCCACTTCCACACCTGTCAGGAACTTATCGAAGAGGTAGTCTACAACGCGCACGAAGTATCTCGCGACGCCTACCCTGTACTCTGACTGGATCTCTTCCACATAGTCACGGGCCCGTGCGATGACCGCCTCGCGCGTCATGCCTTCGCGAAGCGCGAACTCCTGCATGTAAACAGCCAGGACCGGGTCGGACAGCACGCGCCGCCTGACCTCCCACTTAGAGGGGAGAGGGGGTCCGGTGCACGCGCGGCGCTCGGACTCGATGTGGCTCATGAGCTCGTGCCGGAGCTCAGCGGACTGAGTGCACAGATCCTCATAGGGATTCGCCTCCAGCCACCGTGAGAGCACGACGGGGCGGCAGTTCTTGACCCTACCGTTACGGAAGGTCCTGACCCAGTTGGTCACTTTCCTGACCACCTGCATTGGTGTGAACTTGTACACCTTCGCCGCCATCGTCGCGGGTGGAGCGTCCGGGGTGAGCTGGTGGTGAGCCCTGGCGCACGGTACGACCGTCAGCGCAAGGTCACTCTCTTTCTGAATGGCAATCAGGGCCTCGAGATCGAAGTCACAACCGCCGCTCGCGCTCCTGTGATGCTCCGAGGCCGCCCGGCCGGTCTTCCCGCCCTTGCCATGGCGACCCCCGGTCTTCTTGTCGCCGCCGGAAGCGGGGGATTTGCCGTGCTTCACCTCAGCCCGACCGACAGGCGGGTCCTGGATGATGTTGATCGGCCCGGTGCTCCTCAACCTGGCTGCCAGGAAAAGCCTGTGGCGTCTCCCGGCTTCCGCCAGCACGAACACCGTCAGTGGAGAGGCGATGACCCAGGCGGCCCTGTGCGGCTCACCTGACAGGCTCCTGCCGCCGTATGCGCCCTGTTCCAGCGGATGCATGAACCGCGAGAGCGCCCGCACGACAACGGCGCTCACCGGGTCGGGCTTCCAGGCGAAGAAGCCTTGGATGGCGTCCGCCGTTTCGCGGTAGTTGAGCTTTCGATCGGTTTTCTTTACGGGTTCGAGCGCTGTCCCCTTCAACGTCTTACCCCCTTATTGCCATGTGCAACTTCGACCTTCGCCCCCAGCTCCACCGCGACTCGATCCTCGCGCATCACAGGGGGACCCTGTCGCGGGGAGCCACAACCGGGCTGGAACCCGGGCGCTCCTCGTGTTTCATCTTGCTGTTCCATGCGACGTCCATGAGCGCCTCGAGGCGGGTCTGCATGCCCGCCCTTCCGGTCTGTTCATCGACGGATATTGAAAGGATCGGGATGTCGAACTCGTTTGAAATACGCATGAAGACGGTCTTGGATATTACCTCCGGAAGGCAGGTAAACGGAAAGAAATGGACTATCGCGTCAAAGCCCCTGCGGGCGAACTGGACCGTCGCACCGACCGAGATATGGCCGTGCCCTCCCACCTCGTGACAGAGGAAAGGAGACGCGGCCTTGTTTATCTCCGGGGTGTTGTAGCCCAGCACCGGGTTGCGCCCCAGGGGTGTGAAGACGTCCGACATGTGAAGAGAGCGCTCCACCGTGGCGCCATGTCGTGCCAGCCATCGGACCACGTCGAAGTTGAAGTACGGCTCAATGCTCATCAACAGCTCGCCGACCAGTCCTACCTTTATATAAGGGCGCTCGAGGTCAACCGGCACCCGGGCAAAGCGATCGGCGATCCACTCACGGGCCTCGTCTATCTCGAGCCTGGTCCGGGCGGCATCCAGCACGGAAAGGCATTCCGCGATAGCTTTGTCGGTAGCGCTTTCCTCCGACTCGAGAGCGCGTACGGCCATCGCCTGTTTTTCGATCTCGTCGAACGCCCAGCCCTTTCTGAGCGAAAGGGTCATGTCCCTCGCCATCCCCGCCAGCCCCTTGTTCGCAGCGGGAACGATGAGCCGGACATTCCTGAAGAAATCGAGGGGCGCATCGCGGGGGCCGTCGAAGGTGATGATCCTGAAGCTGTACCCTTCGCGCTCCAGGACGCGCCTCATTATCTCCGCGAAATAGTTGAACCGGCACGGGCCGAACCCCGCCGCCATCATGATCGTATCGGCACCGAGCTCGATGGCTTCGACCGAGCTGCCTATCAGCACCTTGCACGGGAAGCATACGTGTTCGGGCGACAAGGTGACCCCGAGCTCAACGGTGCGCTCGCTGTACTCAGGCGCCTGCACGAACCCCAGTCCCAGTCGAGAGCACATGTCCCTGGCCATATATTCGGTGCTTCCGCACTTGGGGACGGTGATGTTCATCGTGCTCCTCCAGCCGCACTGGACGGGTCATTGGCGGACGCATACCGGAGCATGTCCAGGAACGCTTCGATCCTGGTCACGAGCCCGCCCTCCCCGGAGTGTTCGTCGAGCGTTATGCTCATGAGCGGCACGGACTTCTCGCGGCCGAACTGGTCTTCTATGAGAGCTCCGATCATTGAACCGGGGCCGCACGCGAACGAGGAAAGGTAGATTACGCCCGCGACGGACCTGCTCCTGCTCCAGTGCAGGACGGCGCCGACGATGTCGCTCTCTGAATCCCAGCGTATCTTCCTCTCGAGCGTCTTGAGCTCACGCCTGATCAATCGCCTTGGGACTTTCTCGACGACCAGGGGGCTGGCGCCCATGACCCTGATGCGGTCCAGGAGCCCCATCGACACGCGTGGGTCCTGAAGGTTGTACACGTGTCCCGCTACGCCCACATTGAAACCCGCATCAGTGGTCGCGGCACCGGCGAGGGGCGCCATGCAGGACTTGAGGCTGGCGAGCATCGCTTTCACCGCCGCCCGTGCCGCGCTCTGGCTTGCCCCAAACCGCAACGCCATCTCGTACCAGTCATTCACCCACTTGTGCCGCCGGTCGGCGAGATCCATGACGGGAGCAAAGATCGGTGGCAGGTCATGGTCTATCGCGCGCGCGATGTCGGGCAGCCCGAGGTATTTCGGGCACGATTTCATTCCACGGTTCTGCGTGACTACCCTCGGAACCAGGATCGCGTCAGCGGCTTCCTTGAGCTTCAGCAGATGGCCGGTAAAAACTTTCACGGGGAGGCAGGACTCGTTGTCGGTGTGAGCGGTGCCGCTGGTGAGGATCTCGCCCGTCGTCGTGGACGACACGACAGGCTCGAGCCCAAGCGTTTCGATGAAAGACTTCCACGCGTCACCGTACTGGTGGAACAGCAGAGCCCTTGGCAAGCCGACCCTGGTCACGCTTCCACCCCTTTCATGCTGAAAGAAGCGAACGCGCGTGCTGGGCGCATTACGTCACCGCCTGCAGTTCCGCGCGAGCATGCAAGCTCTTGGCCTTGTTGCTCCATGCCAGATCCAGAAGAGCCTCGAGGCGGGTCTCCACACCCGCCTTCCCGGTCTGTTCGTCGATGCTCAGGGAAAGCACCGGCATCTCCAACTCTTGCGAAACGCGACCGAGGACTCCCTTGGCGATCACCTCGGGCATGCACGTGAAAGGCAGAAAATGAACCACCGCGTCGAAGCCCCTGCGGGCGAATATGACCGAGGATCCCACCGTTAGTAGCCCGTCGCCTCCGACCTCGTGGCTGAGGTACGGTTTCGCCATGCGCGCCACCATGTGCTCCGGGTAGCCGAATACCGGGTTGCGATGGAACGGGTCGCAGGTGTCCGAGATGGTCACCGACCTCTCGACTACGACGTTGCGCCTGCCCAGCCAGTGCTCGATGTCGAAGTTGAAGAACGTCTCGAGCACAACGAATATCTCACCGACGAGGCCGACCTTGAGGTGCGGCCGGTCCCACTCGATCTCGACCTCCCTGAAGCGCGCGTCGCCCTCTTTCCTGGCCGCGCTCAGCTCCTTCCTGGTGAACGCCCTGGAGACGATCTCCTGGGCGTCGGCGAGCGCCTCGTCAACTGAGCCGGCCACCACCTCGAGTCCACGGAGCTGAAGCGCACGCTTGTCGAGCATGTCCAACAGGAGGACTTTACTCAGCGTCAGGTACAGCTCACGCGCGAGCGTGCCGAAGCCTACCTGCTCCCTGGGGATGACCGACCGGATGCTGTCGTGGAAAGCCCTCAGGGAGACCGATGGCGGCTCGAGCACGACCATCCGGAAGTCGTGTCCCTCTCGCTCGAGGATGCGCCGCTGAATCTCGCCGTAGTAACCGAACCGGCACGGACCGTGTCCTCCGCCGGTGACGAGAGTATCGGCGCCCATCGCGAGCGCGCCGACAAAAGTACCGAGGACGGCCTTCAGGGGAAGGCACGCGAACTCGGGGGCCAGCGCCGCTCCGATCTCCATGGTCTGCTCCGTAAACGGAGGCGTCTCCAGGTAATCGAGGTCGAACCTCTGGACCATGTCCTTTATTATGAGAGACAGGTTTCCCATCCGTGGGACTGCGATCTTCACGTCAGGCACCCCCGCTCGCGCCGTCCGCCGACGGGGTCGCATGCGCGCGTGAAGCGTACTTGAGCATATCGACGAACGCTTCCAGTCGAGTCACGAGCCCCGCCTCCGCGGCATGCTCATCGAGGGTGATCGTCATCAGAGGAACCGACCTCTCGCGGTCCAGCTGGTCTTCGAGGAGAGCTCCGACCATCGAGCCGGGGCCGCAGGCGAACGACGTCACGTAGAGTATCCCCGACACCGACGCCGTCCGGCTCCAATGCAGGACCGAGCCGGCGAGCTTGCTCTCGAACCCCCAGAATATCTCGCGGGACAGCGTGCGCGCGTTGGCAAGCGCATTGTTATGTTGTACCTCGTCGATGGTCACCGGAGTCGCGCCCAGCTTGCGGATGCGGTCGAGCATGCCCATTGAGACCCGGGAGTCGTATACGTTGTACACGTGCCCGGCAACGCCCACCCTGAGGCCGCCCTTCTCGTAAGATTCGTCCACGAGCGACTTGTGGTGGTGGTACAGGTTCTGCAGCAGGCCACTCACGGCGGATACCGACGAGAGCCAGCTTCCTCCAAGGGCGCGGGCGGTGTCGTACCACTCGCGTGCCCAGAGATATCGCCTGTCGCCCATGTCCAGCCGGGGCGCCAGTACCGGTGGCATATCAGGAGTGAGGGAGCGGGCCAGGTCGGGGAGACCCATGAACTTGGGGCAGGCGCACATGCCGTACTCCTCGCTCACGACCCGTGGGACCAGGACGACGTCGACCCGCTCCTTCAACCAAAGCATGTGTCCCGAAAAGACCTTGACCGGCAGGCACGTCTCGTTGTCCGCGTGGACGGCGCCGGTTGTGATCGTGTTTCCTGTCGTTTCCTCGGAGACAACGGCCTCAACGCCCACCGTCTCGAGGAACTGAAGCCAGTACTCACCGTAATGGTGGTATAGCATTGCCCTGGGGATGCCGACCCTCATTCTGGTGCCACCCCCATGCCAGGCTTGAAGCTGAACGATGGCAACTGCTCGGCGAGCTTCGCCAGCGGCCGGTTATCGGCGTGCATCACAGGCGGCGTGGCGCTGCACGCGGCCTGGAGAATCACACGTGGGTTCTCTGCGCCTGCCATGACCGACCAGACAGCCTCGAGTAGCTTGAGGTCGAGGCCGAGAGCGCGGCTGCGCCTGAGCGCCTCCTGCGCCGTCTGGGATCCTTCCCTTACTCCGCGAGCTTCTTCGTTCTCCCCGGCACGCCCGGCTATCATGCGCCCAAGGTCGTGGTTGCGGCTCAGTGGAGACGAGCATGTCGCGATAAAATCACCGATGCCCGCCGGGGTCATCACCACGGACGGGTCACCACCGACCGCGTGGGCGAAGCTGGATGTCTCAGCCAGGCCGCGCCATATGAGGACGGCCGTAGCGTTATCACCCCAACGGAGCCCCGTGGCTATGCCGCAACCAACGGCGTAGACGTTCTTGAGCGCGCCGGACACCTGGGCTCCCAGCGGGTCGTGGTACGGCATGAGCGACAGCAGCGGGTGCGACAACCTTGCGGCTATCTTCTTTACGGCACCGGCATCGCTCCCTGCCAGCAGGGAGACCGTCGGCATGCCTTCACAGATCTCGCGGGCGAGGTTCGGGCCGGAAAGGACCATCGCGTCGCGACTCCCACGCCTTCCCCCGGGCGGGTTCTCCTGGCGCCAGACCTCCAGGCTGAGAAGGCCGGTGTTCTGCTCGAGCCCCTTGGTGGCGAGCACGACCGAGAGCCTGTCCGCGAACAATCCCCTCAGGTCCTGCGCTACCCTCCGGGTCACATGCGAGGGCACAGCGATTATGAGCACGGAAGCGTCGTCGACCGCGCGCTCGAGCGACGACGTCGCAAACACGTTCCTCGGCAGCCTGAAATCGTCAAGGTACCTGGAGTTGGTCTGGAAGCGTGCTATCTCTTCGCATACGTCGACCTCCGGAGTGAAGAGATTGACGCGTGCGAAATTCGAGGCCTGCAGGGACGCCAGCGTGGTGCCCCAGCACCCCGCGCCTATCACTGCCAGAGTACCGCTGTCCCTGTCATTTTGAGTTTCTGTTCTTACGTTCATTTTGCACCTTCTGCCGGCCGATTCGCGGCCGGCCCCCGATAGTGAGTCCGCCGGTTTACAGTGAAGCTTCAGGCAGTGCCGATCGGCGCGAGCCCATCGTCGCCGTCGGTGGCGGCACCCGGTGCTCTACCGAGCACCCACCTGACGATGGCAAGCGCCACCGCGGCGGTAACGCCGAGCCCGGCGGCTCCCACCACAAGGAACATATTGCGCCGGCCATGCTCGACCTCAACCAGGTGATCCTCGATTGGCGCAACACTCGACAGCAGGTACGCCATCACTGTATCTACCAGGTCTTCAGGGGCGCGCACCGAGCCGAATTCGGACAGGGCCTCTATCAGGGTCTCCATCCTGCCGAGGTAACCGGCGCACTCCTTGCACTTCCTTGCGTGGCGCTTGAGCAACAGCCACTTGACCCTTCCAAGGTCACCGTCGCCCAGTTCGTCAATAGCGCCAACCGCCCTGTCGCAACTGCTGTCCATCACGCTAGACCACTCCTTCCAGAGCTTCGCAGAGCAGGCCCCTCGCGCGATGGCCCCAGGTCTTGGCCGTGTTCCTGGGTACCCCGAGCACACGCCCTATCTCCGCATAGCTCACGCCCTCCATGTGATGCAGTACTATAGCAACCCGGTAATGATCCGGAAGCTGCTCGAGCGCGTCCCACACGAGACCTGATGTTTCGTTGGTCACGCTTACGTTCTCAGGTATATCAGTCTCGGGGCCGGGAAGCTCGATGACGACTCCGTATTCGCCCTGGTTGCCGTAAGAGTCACCAGCGGCGGCGGCAACCTCGACGGGAATGTCGCGGACCCGGCCTCGTCGCCTCAGGTGGTCGATGGAAGCATTGGCGCCTATGCGGTATAACCACGCACGGAAAGGCATCCTGGAGTTGAAGGTATCGATGCCTTCGAACGCATTTATAAAAGTCTCCTGCGCCAAGTCTTTTGCCTCCTCGCGGTCACCTACCATCCGGTAAGCGATGCCATACACAGGGTCCTGGTACTTGCGCACAAGGCACTCGAACGCCCCCGCATCGCCTTCCCGGCACCGCTTGACCAGGCGGGCATCATCACGCCCGTCCCGGGATAACCTCGTATTCGGCATGCCTGTCCCTTTTTCCCCGACTCGCCATTGGCTTTACTCATACTATACGCAAGCACGCGCCGAGTGGTTTCAAGTTCCGCCAATAATGGCATGAAACCCGCATTGCCGCGATGTTCCGCGCTCCCTTCGGGAACCATTCCGTGCGAGGTGCCAAAGACACTTCGGAAGCAACGGGTGCATGGAGTGAAAAGAGGATATCATATCGTCAGGGTTGTAGAAACAGCTCCGGAAGGATCGCTTCAAACCTACTATTACTAAAGGCATTTCCCGATACTTCAAGAGAGGGACGAACCGGACGCAACCTGCGGGGTGGGAGTCCCCTCTGGTATCATTAATATGGCCAAGAAAGGCCAGTAATACAAGCATTCGGGAGGAACAGATAGATGAGCAGATCCAGATCCGAGAATATAAACAAGATAAAGTCCAAGCCGTACGACATCCTCGTGATCGGTGGAGGCGTCACCGGCGCGTGCATCGCGCGAGACGCGGCGCTGCGCGGCTTCTCCACGGCCTGCATCGATAAGAACGACTGGGCGTTCGGCACCAGCAGCCGCTCGTCAAAGATGATACACGGGGGCATCCGCTACCTCGAGATGTTCGACTTCAAGCTGGTCTTCGAAGCGTGCCGGGAGCGGCGGCAGTTACTCCTGAACGCGCCCCACCTCGTATACCCCCAGGCGTTCACTTTCCCCATATACAAAGGCGACAAGAACGGTATATTCATGATCGAGTCCGGGCTGATCCTCTACGACATGCTGGCACTTTTCAGGAACGTCAAGAACCACCGCATGTACCTGCGGGACAAGGCGCTCGAGATCGAAGAGGGCCTGAACAGCGACCGGCTCAAGGCGATGGGCATCTTCTTCGACTGCTCGACCGATGACGCCAGGCTCACCCTGGCGTTCGCCCTCACGGCTCTCGAGGCCGGGGCCGATTGCGCCAACTACGTCGAAGTGGTCAACCTGCTCAAGAACAGCGACAACATCGACGGCGCCAAAGTGAGGGACGTGCTCAGCGGCGACGAGTTNNGGTGGCGCGCTTCCCGACGCCGGGCGGGGCGCGCTTTGTCGACGTGCTCAGCGGCGACGAGTTCGACGTCGAGGCCCGGCTGGTGATCAACGCGGCGGGAGCCTGGGGGGACAGGGTCTGCGAGCTCGACGAGCCGGGCGCCCCCGAGAAGCTCCACCTGACAAAAGGCTCACACATAATGGTCCCCCGCGGCAGGGCAAAGACCGAGAACGCCATGCCTGTCGTCAGCCCGTCCGACGACAGGATGATGTTCCTGATACCGCGCGGGCATTTCTCACTCATAGGCACCACCGACATCTACTACCACGAAGACCTCGACAGGCCGTTTGCGACCAAAGACGAGGTCGAATACATACTCGAAGCCGCAAACTGCGCTCTGCCACGCGCTCACCTCGACAAAGGTGACATCATCAGCACCTACTCCGGCCTGAGGCCGCTCGTCATGCAGGAGGGCGGAGAAGACGTGGCGGCAAGTGCCGTCTCGCGCGAGCATCGCATCTACGAGGGTCACTCCGGCCTCCTGACCATCGCCGGAGGCAAGCTCACGACCTCACGTTCCATGGCCGAGGAGATGGTCGACATGGCCGCGCGCAAGCTCCTCAAGGAGCACGGGGTGCGGGCTGTCACGGGTTGCCGCACGAAGAACAACCCCATCCTCGGCACACCTGCCCCGGATACGGTCGCGCGGGTGCGCGCGCTCTCCACGAAGCTCAGCTTCGACGACGACATACTGAAGGGGCTCTTCAAGCAGGGCACCGACGCCCTCCAGGTCCTTGCCATGATCGACAAAGACGCCTCGCTCGCCGGCCGCCTCTCGCCGGAAGTACCATACATCAAGGCGCAAGTCCGTTTCGCGGCCGAGAGCGAGATGGCTTACACCGTTGACGACTTCCTGGTGCGCAGGACCGAGATCTACTACACGGCCGCTGACCAGGGTCTCTCCGTCGCGCCCATCGTGGCGGACCTGATGGCCCAGGTAAGAGGCTGGGACGACAAAGAAAAAGCCCGCCAGTTGGACGCGTACCGCGAGACCGTGGCGCTTTCCAGGCGATACCTCGAATAAGCCCACTGACCGCACCGCATCAAGAGGTAATAGCGCTCGATCATAGAACCATGCCGTCAACCGGGTGACTTCGGAGGGCGACTGGATTGAACGGTGCCATGTTCCTCGATCGGATTGATGCGGGAAAGCGGCTCATCGGAAGAAAGAAGACCATGAGGCTCCCGCTACTTGACCTGCGAGGCGGATGCAGATTCCCCGGTTAATCTCCCTGTGACGATTATGCGGCTGTTCGCGGTGAACTTCGGGTGGCACGCCATCAATGTAACCCTGTTCTCCCCGCTCTGTTCGATGACGCTCAGGTCATGGGGATCGACGATCTTCTGCGAGTCGACCGTATATACGAACTTGCCCTCCGCGGTCTGGAGTATCACCTTGTCACCAGGCTTGAGCTCGTCGATCCTTCCGAACGGGGCGCCATATGTCGTTCGGTGCCCGGCTATCGCCACGTTCCCTGGCATGCCGGGGTAAGCCGTGCCGGGTATATGACCGGGACCACGGTTCAGGTTCGCGCGGTCGTCCATGTTAGCCAGCTCGACCACGATCGCACGCAGGCCGATGCGTGGTATCGATATCTGCGCCACAGGGGCGCCCGCCGCGACCTTGACGTTCTCGACCATGGTCACGGGGAGGGGCTTGGACTTCCACTGGGCACCCAGTTGCTTCTGAGCGTTGTGCATGAAGTTGTTTGTGTAGCGAACGTAGATGGCCACGCCCGCAAGCACTAGAACGCCGACGAGCAAAAGGACGGCGCCGGCAATCATCAGGATTCGGCCCACCCGCGGCGTCCGCCCTCCATGCACCGCCGGCGTGCTGTCTTCACCAGGGGTTACCATACTGTTTGCTTCTTCGGTCAATCGAGCCTTCCTCGGGATCAAAACCGCGTCAATCTCTAAAACGAAGTCCCCCGGGAAAAGTACACGGGGGACCCGCCTTATTTATTCAACCCGTTCGGTCCCGTGACCGGACCGGGCTGATGTCTCCTTACTACAGTTTCACCTGCGGCATCGACTCTTCGCTACGCGCCAGCGCCAGTTGCATGCGCTCGCGGCGCCTCTTCTCCACGCCGACGGCAAGGAGCAGGAGCCCGAGCCCGACCGCGACCGCCGAGAAGATGGAGAACGGAGCCTGGTTCATACCGGTGTAAGGGAGCGTCGAGCCCGTGGTGCTGGTGCTCGTCGCCTGTGTTGTCGTCGCGGCAGGTGTCGTCGGCTGGGTCGGAGTCGGTGTAGGAGCCGGTGTAGCCGTCGTCGCATTGAAGAAGTCGATGTCGGTGACGTCCTTTCCGACCTTGAGCGTAACGTCGATGCTATCAGGAGCCGTCGCCTCCATGTCGACCGGCACGACCTCGGATACGGTGTAAGAACCCGCCCTGAGCCCCGTGAACGAGTAACTCCCGTCGCTCCCTGTCACGGTCGACAGGCTGACGCTCNNCTCTCGTTACCCACGTTTGTCGTTCCTGTCAGGTTTATTGTTACCCCGGCAACGGGAAGCTCGCCGGAGTCATGCACACCGTTCCTGTTGGTATCCTCCCACTTATGCCCGCCGATCGAGCCATCGGAAGCGTTGCCGAAATAGACGGTCTTTTCGCCGCCGGCGGCCACCTCGACATCGAGCGAAGTGACGGTGGTCGGATAGTAGCCCGTTATGCTCGACTCGTCGACCGCGACAACGTGCGTGCCGGCTTCCACCTCAAAGCTGAAGAAGCCGTCAGCGTTTGTGATCGTCGATGCCTTGTCCGTATCGAGCGTTATGGTGACATTGGCTATCCCGACCTCACCCGCGTCCATCTGGCCGTTCTCGTTGAGGTCGAGGAACTTGTAGCCTTTGATTATCGCCTTGGTGTTCGCGTTGAAGAAATCGAGGTCCTTGGCGTTGTCGCCCGGCTTCAGCGAGACGTCCAGGCTCGTGGGAGAGACTGCTTCCATGCCAGCCGGTACGACCTCCGAAACTGTGTAACTGCCGGCCTTAAGCCCGTTGAACGAGTAGCTGCCGTCTTCGCCCGTCGTGGTCTCGAGATTGACGGTTTCGTCCCCGAGGCTGGTCTTGCCCGTTAGCTTGATCGTCACGCCCTTCACCGGCGTCTCGTCGCCGTCGAGCTTTCCGTCCCTGTCCGGATCGAGCCATTTGTGGCCGGAGATCGACCCAAACGGCGCGTTCCCGAAGTAGACGGTCTTCTGGCCTTCGGCAGGTACCTCGACCTGGATCGATGTCGGCGTGGTTGGATAGTAACCCGGCGCGGTGGACTCGTCGACCGCAACGGTGTGGCCTCCCGGCTTCACGTCGAAGCTGAAGTAGCCGTCCTGGTTTGTCACGGCGGAATCCGCGTCCGAGTCGAGCATTATCTTGACGCCTGCGATGCCAGGCTCACCATTGTCCATCTTACCGTTCTCGTTCGTGTCCTTGAACTTGTACCCGTCGAGCTTGGTCTCGCGAGCAAGGCTGTAATCCCAGTAGAGCCACCAGCAGAACGGGTGCAGCTCGGTCGGGTTCGTTGGAGACCAGATACGCCCGCTGTGCGTGGTGGCGCTCGTGGCGTAGTATCCGGCGGGGGGTATCATCTCGAGCTCGTAGTCGACGTAGTAGTTGTCCCCGCTTGTGGTCGCGAGCCCCTTCCAGCCTACCCAACCGGCCGGATAAGGTGCGATTGGACCCAACATCCATAGCGCTCCGTATGCACCTGAAGTCGAAGCCATGGAGCCGAGAAGCGTCTTGCTTCCGTCTCCTTCGAGCCGATACAGGTTGAACGTAACGCCGTCGACCAGGTTTCCACTTCCGTCCTTGACAAGCCCCTCTACACAACCGTACGCGGGGCCTTCCACGGTCTTGGGTTGATCAGCTTTTACCGGCGCAGTAACCGCAGCGGCCTCAGTCTTCTTGGCGGCAGACTTGACGCTGTCCTTCTTCACCTTGGAGCTGGCGGGAGCCGGCGTAGTCGCAGCCGTAGTGTCGGCCGGCTTGGTGCCGGAATCCGTTGCCGGCGTCTCCGTCGGAGTTGGATCCGCGGCCGGTTGGCTCGAAGGAGCTACCGCGGGCGTCGGATCGCTTGCGGCCGGTGGCTGCACGGTCTCGTCGGTCTGGCTCGCCGGTTGCGAGGAGGGGGCGATCGCCGCGGGCTGTGAGACCTGCGCCTGCCCCTCCGACGTAGTCGTACCGGAGCCGTCCCCCGACGCGATAACGCCGGTGGATACGGCCACGATAAGAACCAGGAGCGCCAGCAGAGCAAAGATCTGGAACTTTATCGCCCTTCTCATTTTCGTCCTCCAATAAAAGGGCCCGATCATCGAGCGATCGGGCCGGTTTCACCACTTGCTCGCCGCGTGCCAGGTGACCACATACAGCACGCGGGTCTTCGCATCCCTCCATCGAGGCCTAAGCCCCGATCAAACCTACTTACAAGAGCCTGTCTTCCACCCGGAGTTCCACCCGGTTCCGGTATTGCATCCGGTTTTGCATCCGGTATTGCATCCGGAGTTGCCCCCCGTGTGGCAACCGAAGTGCTGCCACCA
>PMDX01000174.1 GCA_003154635.1 Actinomycetota bacterium
CAGCCGCAGGTTCGCCACCTCGAAGGACATGTCGTGAAGACCTCGCCTTACTCGGGACTCGCTTTCACGCTTGGGCAGGAATCGGTTTCAAGTTTCCTCAAGATTTGATGTCCATTTTTTGAGGGATCATATGTATCGTTCTATTCGCGTAGACTCCGACCGCAAGAAGGTACGAAACTACCAGTAATCCTGCACACCAGCTGAGAGCAATCCATGCACTCCTCCCGGCACTACCATTGACTAGGAGCGAGCGCATGGTCTGAATAATCGGTGTCATCGGTTGGTGGTTGGCAAATGCACGCAGCGCTGGGCTCATCTTGACGGTTGGAATGAAGGCCGAGCTCACAAAGATCATCATCAAGAGGATGTAACTGAACGCTCCAGCACCCTCCGGGGTCTTGGCGATCAGGCCGAAGAACATTGCCAACCAGGTCATTGCCAGCGTAAATAAAAGCAATATGCCACTGAACAGAAGCCAGTCCAGGACGTTGGCTTTGGACCGAAATCCAATGAGCAGGGAAACTATCATCACAACAAAGACCGAGAAGAGATTGGACAGCACGGACGAAGCAACATGGCCTCCCAAGATCGATGATGGGGCCACAGGCATGGATCTAAAGCGATCAAGGAAACCCTTGCTTAAATCGTGATTGAGACGAAAAGCCGCGTAAGCGATGCCGTTGCAGACTGTCAAAATCACAATTCCCGGTACGACATAATTGATGTACTTTTCAGAACCCGTGTTTATAACGGTGCCGAATACGTAGACCATCATCAGCAACAAGGCGATGGGTATGGCCAATACTGTGATGATGGTGTCCGGGCTTCGAACTATATGCCGCAGACAACGCTTGGCCATAACCCAGGTATCGTGGATCGCATACATTACTTTTCCTCACTGTATTCATCGATAATCTTCAGAAACGCTTCGTCGAGAGTCGCCGTTTTNNTGCTATCTGCCCCACGCTGCCGTCAGTTGTAACGGTCAGTGAACGAGCATCGTCGTCGCGTACTGCATTATCTTGTTCCAACAATCTGGCCGCGGCATCCAGTTGATCCTGATCGTGAAACAGAAGCTCGATGCTGCCTTGCGGAAGTATTTCCTTCAGCTCCTGAGCCGTGCCTTGGGCGACGATGCGACCTTGGCTCAGGATGGCGATCGTATCTGCTAACTGGTCAGCCTCCTCTAAGTACTGCGTCGTGAGGAAGACGGTAGTGCCACCATTGGCCAGGCTCTTGATCGTATCCCACATCATGTTGCGGCTTTGCGGGTCGAGACCCGTGGTCGGTTCGTCCAGGAAGAGAACCGGAGGTTTGCCGATCAGGCTCATCGCAATATCGAGCCGGCGGCGCATACCGGCGGAATATGTTCCGGTACGGCGATCCGCCGCTTCCAACAGATCGAATTGCTCGAGCAGTGCTTGGGCAGTTTGGGCAGGGTCTTCGACATGACGCAACTCGCTGATCAGGAACAGGTTCTCACGCCCGGTCAAGATTTCGTCAACCGCAGCGAACTGGCCGGTGAGGCTTATCTGGTCACGAACTCTCCTTGCTTGCGTTGCGACATCGAAACCATTTACCGTAGCCGTGCCGCCATCGGCACTAAGTAATGTCGTCAAGATGTTTATCGTGGTGGTCTTGCCAGAGCCGTTAGCGCCCAGCAGTGCAAAGATGGTGCCTTGCTTGATTCCGAATGAGACGCCACGAAGCACCTCTACGTTTCTGTATGACTTCTTGAGACTCTCGGCCTCGATCGCAAGGACAGGCATTTCCATATCAGGTCCTACAAGAAGGTGATGTCGTTCAGCTTTGCCCCGGCGCCCTTCAGAAGGGCGTACGTGACCTTGTCCATCTTCGCGCCGTCAAAAATGGTATTCTTCGCATCGGTGTGGCGGAAAATCACGTCCCGCAAAGTCGAGTTCCTGAACGATGTCTTCTCGAGGGAAACGATATCGAAAGCGACCCCTTCAAGCGTTTGGTTGTCAAACGGAACTTCCCTCAGGTCAGAGTGGCCGAAGTACGTGCCGTTGAGGGTCGTATCCGCGAATGTCGTGCCTCTCAAGTCCGAGGTCCTGATCGTCGTGCCTGTCAACTTAGCCCCATCAAAGGAGACATCCCGCAGGTCACTGGCGGCAAACGCAGCGTTGGTGAGATCCGCGCCAGCGAACGAAGTTCTTCTGAGATCGGATGCCCAGAACTCCGTACCGCGGAGGTCAGATCGATCAAAGGAAGCGTCCGTGAGCTCGCTGCAGCTGAAATCTCTGCCCGACAGGTCGGAATCACTCAGGTCCGCATGTTTCAAGGTTGTAATTGAAAATGGAGAGCGTCTTGCCCTGGCTCGCCTCGTTGCCTTTTTGCGTGTTTTGCCGAGGTCCCGGTCTTCCAACTGCTCACTCTCTCCATGAGGTACCTGGTCCATGATTTCCGCGACGTCACCGAACGAGTCGATGGTAGCCCGATAAGCCTCGTCCTCGCTTTTGCCCCGTTTTCTCAATTCGTCGTACTTCTCTTGCAGGTTGACGAGCAGCTCCTGGGTTACGTCAGCCCGCGAGGGAAAATCACCATAGGGCGCGAAGGTCTCGTCCAGAAATAGGTTCAACTTGTCTTTCATGTTGCTCCTCCGCTACAACAACTTGTCCAGGATCTGCTTGGCGTAGTCCCAGTTCTGTTTGTTGCTCCGATATAATTCGTGGCCTCTTTGGGTTATGTGGTAGTATCGGCGCCTGCCGCCCTGGGTTTCGTCCCCCCAGTACGACGCGATGTATCCTTCTTTCTCCAGACGTTTCAAGCTGGAATACATGGTCGCTTCTTTCAGTTCGTAGAGGCCCTCCGACTGTTCGAGCACCAACTTAGTGATTCCATAGCCGTACTGATCTCCATCAGCCAGCAACCCAAGGATTATGGTATCGGTGTGCCCGCGAAGCAGATCCGACGACAGCTCATTGTTCTTCATGGGTAACATTGTTTGTCATATTACTATGTCTGTCAAGGTAATATTATGAAGAGGATCAGCGCAAAGCTAGCGAGACTTCAACATTATTGACTGTTTTCCAGAGTGTCCAAAAGCCCGAACAATGTGTTAATCAAGCGGTTTGTTGCCGCTCCGACCAAGCCGCAGGTTCGCTACCTCGAAGTACATGTCGTA
>PMDX01000338.1 GCA_003154635.1 Actinomycetota bacterium
CGTCGCCGCAGGCGGCCTTGACCGCGCCGACGACCTCCAGGGCGAAGCGCATGCGGCCGTCGAGGTCTCCGCCGTATGCGTCGGTGCGCTTGTTCCACAGTGTTGACATGAACTGGTCGAGGAGGTATCCCCCGTACCCGTGTATCTCGATAACGTCGATCCCGCATCCCGGCACCAGCATCGCCGCCATGGTGAAAGCCGTCACTATACTCTGTATCTCTTCCACCTCGAGCGCCCGGCATGTAAGCCATGGGGTCCAGTGCGCATTCACGGGCGAGGCCGAGACCGGCACGAAGGCAGGGTCGAAGAAGTAACTGACGCTCGTGCGCCCGAGTCCGGCGCTGAGCTGGATGCCGAGCTTGCACCCGTAATGGTGCACCTGCTCGGCCAGGCGGCTCCAGGCGACGGCCTTGTCCATCGAGTCAAACGCGTTGAGCGCGACGCACGTGGACTCGAACTCCTTCGTCACGAGCGCCGCGGCGGGGAAGACGAGCGCCGCCCCGCCTTTCGCCCGCTCGAGATAAAAATCTATGCCCGTCGGCGTCAGGCTGCCGTCGGCGGCGGGGATCCCGAACATCCCCATCGGGGTCATTATCACGCGGTTCTTAAGGGTCGTGCCGCCGATCTCCCCCGGTTCCATCAGCTTCATCATGCCCCTTTCTCGCCACTCCGTCGTTTCACTCCTCGCAGAGATTATAAACAAGGGGGGTAAGGGACGACATGAGGGAGGCGGGCGATACCGGGCGAAGTGGACACCGTTTGTAATTGACTCGCACAACGCTTGACAGTGTGCTATAATGCGCTCGAGCAAAGTTCTTAGGTATTGTAGTTCTGTCCCGAGATCGATTCTCGGGGCAATTTTTTTGCACAAAGGGGGTGCAGGAGAATGAAGATATATGTAGGCAACCTCAGCTACTCAACCACCGATGATGACATCAGGAAAGCTTTCAGCGAGTATGGCAATGTTGACTCAGCGGATGTGATCATGGATCGCAGCACCGGGAGGTCGAAGGGATTCGGCTTTGTTGAGATGAGCGTTGACAGTGAGGGACAGGCGGCGATCGATGCCCTAAACGGCAAAGAGGTTGATGGTCGTAGTCTGAACGTGAACGTGGCGAAGCCCAGAGAGGAGCGCCCGCAGCGTCCATCCCGCTACTAGAAGATTCTATGTGTACAGGTCCGGCGAATACTTGGGGGTACCGCCGGCCTGGTCACGTAGCCCACATCGAAATCTCTTTTGCAAACTCCCCATATTTCCGAGGGCAAAACCTGATTGACGTCATCCAGGCCTGTGATAATATTGCCGTGGGAAAGCGGTAGGTGGCTGGCGGTACCCAGGGTTGTGACAGGGGTCGGAAATGCGGCGTTTGATCAGCGGATTTCTTGTAATTCTTATGGCGATCTCGTGCTTTGCGTTCAGTTGTGGGGTCGCCGCCGCTTCTGAGACGGACGGAAAGTACAGGGTAAGAACTGATGACGGCGCCGATCTCTATCTTGTCAGGTATCGTCCCGACGAAAACTCCAGTTTCCATGCCGGGAAGCAGCCTGTTCTCATGATGCCCGCCGCCGCCGTCAACCTGAAGAGAAGAGAGGGGTCAAGTCTTGGGATGTGGGGCTGACAACCAATACAAGCATATGGTATACTCACCACATGTCGCGGACTCTAAGAATCCAGTACGAAGGTGCCCTCTACCATGTCTGGAGCAGAGGCAACACCGGCCAGAAGACCTTCATCTGTGATTACGACAGAGAATCATTTCTGGCCATCTCAAGGTCAGTTGGAACTCGGTATCACTGGATAATCCACGCATACTGCCTCATGGATACTCATTACCATCTGTTGATAGAAACACAACGCGCGAACCTTTCCGAATCGATGCGGCAGCTAAACGGCATCTATACTCAGCAGTTCAATAGAACACATGAAAGAAGAGGGCACCTGTTCCAGGGAAGATACAAAGCAATGATATGCGACAAGGACGAATACTTCCTTGCCCTCGCCCGATATATAGTTCAGAATCCGGTAAGGGCTGGTATCGTTGATGATCTCACTCGATACAGGTGGAGCAACTACTCTGAAACGACGGCCGATACCCGAAAAGAGGACAACCTCACTGTACCTGATTTCACCCTTTCCTTTTTCTCCCACGACCGGGAAAAGGCAAAGAGGCTCTACAGCAGCTTTGTCTTGAGCGGAAAAGACGAAAACATTTGGGACAAACTAAGAGCCGGTTTCATATTCGGTGGAGATGATTTTGTTCGCAAAGTAAATGAGACGATAGAAAAGGAGGAAAGAAGTAAAGAGATAAAAACAATCGAAAGACATCCTGCAAGAGAGTCGCTTTCTGACCTTTTCTCATCGTTTTCAAGCACCGAGGAGAGAAACAAACTGATACTGACTGCCCATATTAGACATGGATACAAGATAATCAGAATAGCGGAACACCTCGGTATCCACTACTCAACAGTCAGCCATATCATGAAAGAAGAAATGGAAAACACCCCACATCCCAAGACTTGACCCCTTCTGCCCCCGGTTTTGACCCCTGTTCTTCAATAACCGCGTTTTGAAACCCCTGACCCCGGTGGCTGCGTCTAAACGGGCGCAAGCAGAACCGGGGAAAGGTGGGTAGTCATGAAAAAGACAATCATCCTCGTTTTGATTGTGGTTCTGATTATCGGCGCGACTGGCGGGACGATTGCTTATTGGGCTACCCGCTCTAACGGCAGCGCCAATGCCGCCCGCGGTTCCCTGCAGAGGTTCGCCTCAGCCGACGATTTCATCCGCGCGTTCAAGAACGGCGGCAAGTCCCAGTACGGCACCGCGGAGGACGGGATAACGATGAAGAGCGCCTCGCCGAGCGCGGCGACCGGCACCGCCTCGGAGTCCGCGACGCCCGAGCACTCCACCACCAACGTCCAGGTCGAAGGCGTCGACGAGGCCGACCTGGTCAAGAACGACGGTCATTACATATATGCCGTCTCGGGCGACACCGTTTTTATAGTCGCGGCGTATCCCTCGCAGGAAGCAAGGGTCGTCTCCAGGATCGCTTTCGACAAGGGAGCGGCCCCGAGCGAGATGTTCGTCCTGGGCGACAGGCTGGTAGTGATAGGTACGTCCGGTTACGAGAGAACGCTCGGCGAAAAAGGCGAGGAGTACC
>PMDX01000182.1 GCA_003154635.1 Actinomycetota bacterium
GCGGTGCTCGCGAGAGGCCTCGAGCTCTGTGGAGAAGAAAGGCCCTTCATCAACTCGGTCAATGGCGACGAGGAGCGGCTTAGCGTTGTCCTGCCTCTCGTGGCGAAATACGGTTGCCCGGTCGTCGCCCTTGCGATGGACGAGTCGGGTATCCCTGCAACACCCGAGGACCGCCTGGACGTCTGCGAGCGAATCATGGCTCGCGCCGTGTCTCTGGGGATACCCGCCGGCGATCTCTACTTCGACCCACTCGTCCTTCCGATAAGCGCCGATTGCAACCAGGGACGCGTCACCCTGGACACGCTCGACCTCATCAAGTCACGGATGCCCGAGGCACGGACGGCAATGGGGCTCTCGAATATCAGCTACGGCTTACCCAGGCGGCCTGTCGTCAACAGGGCAATGCTGGCGATCGCGGCATATCACGGCCTCGACGCCGCTGTGATCGACCCGACTGACGGCGAGCTCATCGCCGCGGCGCTGGCCGCCGAGGCGATCGCATCGAGTGACAGGTATTGCAGGAACTACATGAAAGCTTTCAGAGCCGGACTTTTTTGACAGTGAGGAGAACGACATGCCGGATGATGCACCGAAAGCGAAGGTTGAGAGCTCTACGAAGGTCTGGATAGGGTCGACCGTGATATCGGTGCTCGGGCTCCTTTTCGGAGTGAACCTGATCATCATCGGGAGCTGCCTGAGGTGGCAGGCCGACAGCGTCCTCGGGCTCTATAACGTCTCGGGCCTGCATTACCACAACGTGATAAGCGGCGACGGAAAGCTCACGCTTGCTCTCGGGATAATCACCGCGGTAGCCCTGCTCTTCGGATGGCTCGCCCAGAACAAATACGGGTTCATGATTTCGGTCGTGTGCTCCGGGCTCGCGCTTGCCTTCGCGATATACGAGATGATCTATATCTCGACCAGGCCCGGCGTCACCAGCACCGGGCACGGGATCGACATGGTCCTCGGTGGAGCGGTCCCCACTCTGTTGTGCTCCCTTGGCGGTTACCTCATGATGGTCGAGCGTGGCAGAGAAAAGACTGCTCCCGAAGAGCCGGTCTCCGCGGAACCTTGTCGGGCGGTCTGAGTCGTCAGGTCACACCTGGACATGCCATCACAGCCTTCCCTTTTCGTCGAGCATGCTCCTTATACCGGCTGAAGCTCCTCCAACCAGTGGCTCGCCATGACCGGGAAGCAGGACATCGATCTCCAGGGGCAACACCTTTGCCTTGATATGTTCGAATGCCTCATCGAGCCCCGGGCTGAACTGCGGCGGCGGCCCGTCAAGTATGCCCTTCTCGTTCCTGAGAGTGTCCCCGCTGAACAGGATGCCCCGCTCGCGCTGGTATAGCGCCACGCTACCGTCGGTATGCCCCGGCAGACAGATGACCTCCAGACCCCCTAGGGCATCGATTATGTCACCTTCCTCGAGCTTAATTTCGACCGGGACGAATTCGTATCGGTACAGGGGCGCCAGCATCTTGTAGTAGACCGTGCGAAGCGGGTCGAGCTTGAATACCCGGCAAGGGACCGTCCCCTCCATCACCTCGGCATCCGCACTGTGGGCCGCAACGGGTGAGCCGAACTTGCGCTTCAGGCTCGCCAGCGGGCCAACGTGGTCTATGTGGTAGTGGGTCGCAACCATCAGCGACGGAACCGCCCCCTCGAGCGACCTGATTATTCTTCTCTCGTCGAGCGGGAACCCCGCGTCGATGAGCACGGGATCGTCGACGCCGATGATGTATATGTTCGAACCCCAGGTCCGCTCAAGCATGAAAACTCCGGGCACCGGCTCCAGCAACGCTCACCTCCGGCAAAAGACGTCACATAGTCAACGGGATTACTTTTATCACATAGAGAGGCTTGAGGTAATACCCGCAAGACGTGTCACGGGACCCGGGGGTCTCATTTAGGTACGACTATCTCGCAGTCCACCCATTCAACTCCGGACAGTCCGATCGCTTCGGCGGCCCCTCGCGACAGGTCGAGCATCCGGCCCTTCACGAACGGACCCCTGTCGTTCACCCTGACGATGACCGAACGACCGAGGAACGTGACCCGCAGCCACGTTCCAAACGGCAGCGTCTTGTGGGCACAGGTGAACCCGTACTGGTTGAACACCTCTCCGCTGGAAGTGGGCTTGCCGTCGAACTCGTTGCCGTACCAGCTCGAATATCCTGACATGATCTGTCCGGTGCTGACGAACGCGTTTTCATCAGGCTGGGAGAATACCCGGTCGGGGTTGAAATCCGTCGGGGTGGGCGACAAGGTCGATGGGACTTGAGAGCTTATCAGCGCGCCGTCCAGGTCTGCGAGCTGGCCCTTCTTCTGGCTTATCAAGGATTCGAGGGCGGTCACTTTGGATCCTGCCGCGAGGCTGGCCTGCTCGCGCTTGAACGCCTGGAGTTGCTCCTGCGTCTTTCGGAGTTTATCCCGCTTGGCCTTGAGCTCTTTGTATGCGTCAGCCTGGTGTTGCGCCACCTTGGTCATGTAATCGTACTTCGTGACAAATTCGGAGATGTCAGAGGCGCTGAACATCTCCACGAGAGCGTCCCTTTGTCCGTCGACATACATGGAACGCAGGCTGCTGTTCAGTTCGCGCCTCGCGTTGTCGACGTTCTGCTCCGCGGCGTCTATCTTCAAATAGCAATCCAGGATCTTCTTCTCCACGTCTTCCAGTCTCTGTGCGGTTGCCAACCAGTCGCGCTGCGCTATGGCAAGCTGATCCTCGAGGTCGGCTATCTCTCTCTCGAGCTTTCTCGCCTGGTCGAGCTTCGCCGCAAAATCACTGGGGATGCTTTGTGCAAGTACTGGAAGACTCGTCAACAGGATAAATATTGAAACCAGTATCGCTATGACTGTTTTTTTTGAATTCACCCTGATCCTGCGCAATGCCCTCATCTAGACCTATATCGCTGGAAGACACCTTCTCGCCTTCCTAACCCTTTACTTCATATCGGGATTCAGGCTTAAACAATTTAGCATTTCTGATAAGTAAATTCAATTACCGGTAGATAAGTTGATAATATAAACTTCTGTGTATTATGTTACTTAGAGAGGTTATCTTCGTGCTCGTGACACTCTCTTCAGTTCCTTTACCTGGTCCGGCAAGCCCTGAACTATCAGGATGTCCCCTGCGTCCAGCACGGTGCCGCCTCCTGGATTGATTACAAAATCGCGCTTGGGGCGCTTGAGTCCAAGCACGCCTATACCTTTCATGTCTTCTACAAGGATGTCCCGGATGGACCTTCCTACCACGGCGGCCCCCGTCTCGACCAGGATATCCTCGAGCGTCAACTCAACGAGTTCGCCATGTGTCACGACGTCGAGAAAGTCGCATACCAGCGGCTTGAGGAGCAGGGCGGCCATCCTCCTGCCACCAATGTTATGCGGGGAAATCGCCCTGTCGGCACCCGCCCTGTACAGCTTTGATTCGGTCTCCTCTGAGTTGCACCTCCCGACAATGAATATATCGGGGCGCACCATCCTCGCCGTCATCGTTACAAACAGGTTATCGGCGTCGGATGAAAGAGCGGTGACGAGGCCGGAGGCACGCTCGAGCCCGGCGGACCTCAAGGTCC
>PMDX01000275.1 GCA_003154635.1 Actinomycetota bacterium
CTCCGGCGATCTTCGCGGCGTACAGGACCTGGTTGTGTGCGTTGATTATATCCACGAAAACGGATGAATCGTCCCGACTGAACGTCAGTGGATAGCCAAGTCCCCTCAGGGCGAGGTCTCTGAGGTAACTGTTCCAGAACCGGCTGGCATCATCGACGGCGATGCTCTTGAGATGCTCCCTCGTCAGGAACTTCTGCTGCCAGTAGATAAGGCGTGGTATGCTTTCGCCAAGTTCGGTCTCCAACTCGCGCAATAGAGCGTTAACGGCCTGAACGGCTACTATCACCTCACGGTCACCACTCGCGCGATTCAGGATTACACCCCGCGTCACGTCCCAGTAGAACATTAGAGAAGCAAGCACCGGCGAGTAGCAGGTCGGGCACCTTTCGTATTTGACCGGCCCTTTTACCGGTTGTGTAGGTTCGAGGTAAAAGCGCCCTTCGACGTTCGGCTCCGTGCGGGAATCGGCACTATGGGCGAGCCTGACCACCAGGTCACCGTCCTTGACCGAGAAATCAACCGAAGCATACTCGGTGTCTTCGATGGATTCGTAGATCGCTGCGCTGCTCCCGGCAAGAAGGGCGTTAAGACAGGGATTTCTGAAGCGGACAACGGCTTCACGTCCGGCGCCGAAGCTGTCGAGGTTGACGAGCCCGTCGCCGAGTCCCGCCACGTCGGAAGAGACGGTCTTAAGAAAAGCCCTCGCAAGCCATTGGGGGCGGAAATACCCGTTATTGGGCAATCGCTTTAGATGTCTTAGTGAGGTATTACTGAAGATAGTCTTCCCGATGTTCCTGTAAGCCTTCACGAGGAAAGGATCCACACTCAACCCGATTGAGTGTGACAGGTTTTCAAAAACGTTCTCTAGCTCACCAGCTTCAAGGAAGGCTATCTGTGTGTGTGAGTGCAGCCTGTCAGTGCTGATGATAGTCCCATCACCGCGCCAATCGAAGAACCTGGCGAACTTTCTTGGGAAACCGCACTGCCTGCACTCTCTCATCATTACTCCAACCGAACAGAGGCCTCGCTTTAGAAGTGTGCAGGCAATCGATAACTATTTATTCTTGTACAGCACGGGCTGGCTGCCCGTCTCGCTCCATTGCCCTACGGCGCTACCTTCGACATCGCCTTCACGGCCTTCTTGGTAGCTTTTTCAGCCTGCTTTACCAGCTTATCGGACTTCTTGGTCGCCTTGCCTGCCTTCTTGTCGAGCTTGTTGGCCTTTTTCTCGAGCTTCTTGGCCTTGCGTGCCCTCATCGTAACTCTCCCTTCTCCGTACTATAAGCCTCTTTATCGGCTTACGTCGTCTCCCATTGGAAAGAGCAGTTGCCCATCCCATATCATAACCATATGTAGATAGGATTGTAATGATAACAGAGAATCAATCAAGTGGCACAGGAGGTCGCAGTTAGAGTGAAGATATTGAAAGGGACGAGGCGAAAAAGGGCAGTAGATGACGCCGGTTCCGGCGAGAATGCGACGCGTCCGTACAGGCAGCTTGCGCTGATATACGACGAACTGGTCGGAGACTCGGCGTTTGACTGCTGGCGCGAGAACTTCGACCGTCTTGTCGCCCGCTACAGCATAGAGTACGAAGCCGCGGCGGATATAGCGTGCGGAACCGGCCATGCCGTTGCTTACCTAATATCCAGGTGCGACAGGGTCTACGGGGTCGACATCTCACCCGAGATGCTCCAGGTGGCGAGCTTCAGGGTACGGGCGCAGGGCTCGACGTTCATCGAGCAATCATTCACGGATTTCGAACTCCCAGAGAAAGTCGACCTGCTGACATGCAATTTCGACTCGCTCAACTACCTGTTGAGCGCCGAGGACGTCGCTGAAGCACTCAGAAGATTCGCGGATTCCCTCAAACCGGGGGGATACTGCATTTTCGATATGAACACTACAAGGGAGCTTGAACTCGAATGGGGCACCTCGGTATTGGTGCACAGGGTGAATAATGGCTTTGCGGTATGGGAGTCCGAATGGGACCCGCAGCTGAGGATAAACAGCCTCAGGATGACCAACTTCATCCTGCGGGAGGACGGGCTGTACGAGAGAAGCGAAGAGATGCACCGCGAGCGTTCATACGACCTGGACTTCCTGATCGACGGACTGCGCGACGCGGGATTCTCGCACGTCGAGGCCTACGATGCCAAAGGCCTGGCGGTGGTCAACGAAGACACCAGAAGGGTACATTTCCTCGCGCGCCGCTAGCCGCGCAAACCCCGCTCAAAGCGCACCTGCACCGTCATGGGGCAGGTCAGCCACTCGACAAGACCTCCGTTTGCCGCACCGGCGAGCGCGACGGTCGCTTATTGTGGGGCCTTGATATTGTAAGGCTGACCGGTAGCCGCAAGGTCAAACGTCATGGTCACATTAGTGCTGGCGCCCTGGATCATGACATTGAACACCTGGACCGTCATCTTTACGACCGTGGAGGAAGCGCTATCGATCCAGATTTCGATGACGGCGTCGCTGGCCCCGCTCTGTGCTCCAGCTCCAAGCGCCGTCGTGATCAGCTTCGGCTGGATCCTGTACTTGTAGTGCAGGCAGTTGGTGGTGCCGATCACCTGGGTGCCCAGGTCCTCGACGCTCGAGAAATCACGCCAGAGTCCAAGAGCGTCGGCGGTGGACTGCGCGGGATCTGCGGTCTGCCAGGCGGGGCCGTTCCCGTAGATCTTGTCTCCGATCTGCATCGATGCCGTTACCCCCGGCTTTCCTGGCGTTCCGAGGCTCATCTCCCAATACGTCTTGTCGGGTGTTTCAAAAAGGAGTTTGCCCGAGCCGCCGTACTGGACTCCGTCTACCGTTTCGAACGCGGCCGTGATGTTGTACTGGAAGCTGGGAAGCCGTTGCATTACACCGGCTGCGCCGCGTATTTTCTTCGCCTTTCCGCTGAAAAGCGAATCATAGCCGCCGAATGCGAACAGGTATACGAGTGCGAAGACAATGAGTACCCCAACCATAGCAACGATTATCTCGCGCACCCCGAAAGCACCCGCAAAGCCGGAACTGCCGGCGAAACTGCGAGAGGAGCCGGTACCGGGCGGTCCCTCGCTGTAGCAATCGCTGGCAGGCGCACCCCACGCCGTGCCTCCAGGGCGAACGGGCTGCGGGGGTTCAGTAGTAGCCAGGGGTATCATTGTTGACGGCCTGGGAGCGTTCATGGCCGGTGTCAAGGCATCGACTTCTAGAGCTTTTCCGCATTGCTGACAGTACCGCTGCTTCTTGGGGTTCGCGTGGCCGCACTGATCGCAGTACCTCTGGTTTTCGGCGAAATCAGCCGCGATGCCGCTCAGTTGTATCTCGGGAGGCTCATTGGAGTCGGACGCGACCTGGCTCTCATAAGATTCTATCGAAGCCGCTGCCTGTTGCTCGGACATCTCGATATCCATTGGTGAGCCTGCGGATGGCCGCCGCACGTTAGCGGTCGGAGCAAGGCGAGCGTTATCTCCAGACGCGGCAGGAACAAAAGCCCCTGGCTCGACCGTGTCTCCAGGTCCTTTACCCGATTCGACGGCATCCAGGTCTCTTGAGCATTTCATGCAGAAGCGCGCCTGGTCGGGGTTGTCAAAACCACAGAGCTCACATTTCTTCAAATCATTCCCTCTTTTTCGAAAGATTGACTCTTGCTCGCCTGACACCTTCAGTATAGCTACGGTTCGCCCTCAGGAATCTCTCACGTGGCAGGTGGGCCTGGCAATAGCTGCTTGCCACCATGGGTGAGGTCGAGGGTCCCGGGTCCACCGGGATCGGTAACGGTTATACNNCATACTGGTCCTTGTCCTCAAGGAACAGAAGGCGCCTCTTTGATGTTATCAGGAAGTGGGTAAGGGGCGTAAAGGGTCCACAGATGGGAAGCAGGGGATGACACCGGAAACGGTCAAAAACGAACCGCGTGGGCAATCCGGAGCAACTGGCCGTGACAGACCTGGCACGCGCATGGCAAACGCGATCAGGCGGCACCCTTCAGTCGTGGCAATGTGCGGGGTCTTCGCGCTGTACCTGATGACCAGGTTACTTTTTCTCGGTCGACTTCCCGTCTTTTTCGACGAGAGTATCTTCATCAGGTGGGCGCAACTGGCTCCACGTAACGGCAACTGGATGATCTCGATGACGGATGGCAAGCCGCCGATGTTCATATGGCTCCTCATACCGTTCGTCTCCGCTTTAAAGAACCCGCTCGTAACGGGACGCCTTCTCTCGGTGGCCGCCGGAGCCCTGAGCGTGTATGGGATGTTTCTTATCGGAAAGGAATTAAATGACTGGAGGTTGGGCGCATGGGGCGCATTCCTGTACGTCATCTGTCCTTTCACGTTGTGGTACGACCGGATAGCGATAACGGAGGGATTTCTGCTGACGGTCTTTATCTTCGGGCTCTACTTTGCGCTACGTGCTTCCCGGTCCCTCAACCCATTTTGGTCACTGGCCATCGGCGGTACGCTGGGCCTGGGCCTGCTGACCAAGGGAACGACCGAACTGCTATTTGCCATAACACCGTTCGCCTTTCTTGCGCGTACCGGATACGTAAGGGGCTCGGCGCGGGAAGGTTGCGAGGGGGAAACCTCTGGCGGGAGCGCGGGATCGTCGGTGGGGGTCAGAGAGCGCTGGAGGCGACTGCAGCCCCTTGCCCGCTGGATCGTCGTGATAGCTATTTCTTTTGTAATTGCCATTGCCATATACAGCCTTCTCAGGCTCTCGAGCATGTACGGTTTGATCGCTGCGCGAAACTCCATCGCCACAAAGGGCGTCGGGGAACTCCTCAAGCATCCGTTCGACGTGTTCTTCTCCAATGTCGGAACGATTATTGGCACGACATTTATCTTCATGACACCACTGCTCCTGGTGGGAGGCGTAGCCGGGTTGATATATGGCGCCCTGAAGAGATGGCACCCGGCATGGTTTCTTCTGGTCTGGACCGTTGCGGTCGGGGTTATTGAAGCGCTGGTCGCGAAGCACTGGATGTTCGACGCGATACTCCCGAGGTTTTTTCTGACGCTTGTTCCGCCGCTCCTGTTCGGTGCGGGTTACTTTTTGGTCGATGGCATGGCGGCCGCGCGCAAGCTGGATTCGAGCCGCGCGCAGGTCGTCCGAATCCTCGCAGCCGTGGTCATCTTCCTGGCCCTGGCCTTTCCGCTCTATACTGACGCGATGGTCATTGCGAAGCCAGAGGAAGCGGTGCTCCCTTACTGGATAAGGATCCAGTACCTCACTGACTGGCCTTCTGGATGGGGGATCAGGGAGTCCGCGGATTACATCGCCGCGCAGAGTGAAAAAGGGCCGGTCGTGGTCGGGACGAACGTGAAGGGCATCGGGCTTCCGACCGATGGCATCGAGATGTACCTGGATGCCAATAGGAACGTGAAGGTCATACCTTTCAGCTCAAACACTCAGGAGTTCCCGCGCGAGCTCACCAACGCGGCAGCGAGCTATCCTGTTTACGTGGTTTTCAATTCCTTCCCCGGGTACGAGAGCCCCCCGGCCGACTGGCCGCTGGAGCTCATCTCGCAATTTCCGAAAGACGGAAACAACAACCAGCACCTCTACCTGTTCAAGGTTAAGCCGACCGCGGCGCCATGACCGCACCGCACGCGTTTGAACAGACCGGGCTTGTTGGAATATGCTTTGAACTGGCCAAGGAGTGCAAAGACGTCCTGGAGGTTGGCATGCAGGTCATAAGGTTGAGGGAACCTTGCTACGTACAGCAGGCCGATAGCGACGTCAAGCATCTGCCGGTGGAGCTGTGCAGAAAGCTGTTCGGTTGGGAATCGGCTTGCCAATCACTCGAGATATTCATCCATCACGAGATACCGAATGTCGAGTTCTATGCCGTAGTCGAGGTCCAGGACGAAGGGATTACGCTGGCATCCACGGGCAAGCTGGGCATCCACCACTATTTCATTCCCTGGAGCAACATAGTCGCCGTCCACGGTCATATAGCCACCTGAAGCCCTGGTCAGCCCGAGTGCCGCGGATGGGTGTGCTAAACTCGGAATGGTTGCTTGCTTGCAGAGGGAGAGGCGTTGTCCAGGATAGGTATCATAGGCGATGTGCACGGAAACCTTCCAGCCCTTGAAGCCGTTCTTTCCTCTGCCGAATGTGACTCATGGCTTTGTGTCGGTGACATTGTAGGTTATGGTCCGCAACCGAATGAGTGCACCGGACGCTTGATGGAGCTTGGGGCGTTGACGGTCGTCGGAAATCACGACCTTGGTTCAATCGAGATGTTGAGCCTGGCCCCGTTCAACAGGGACGCGAGGCGTGCGTGCGAGTGGACCCGCCGTGTTCTAGACCAGCGAGCCCGGGATTTCCTCGGGTCTCTTCCGGAGAAGCTGAGCGATAACGACATGTTGCTCGTGCACGCCAGTCCGCGGGACCCGGTATGGGAATACGTGCAGACCGAGACGCAGGCGTACGAGAATCTCCTGGAGTTCGAGGAGCAGTTATGCTTCAACGGCCACTCGCACGTACCAGAGGTATTCAGCATCGGGATTGGTGAGGAACCGGATCTCGATGACGTTCAGAGCCTCACGCCTGACAATGGAGAGAGCGTAGAGATCGAAGCGGGCCGGAGGTACCTGGCTAACGTGGGCAGTATCGGCCAGCCACGCGATGGTGACCCGAGGGCGTGCTATGCCGTTCTCGATTCAGACAGGGGCAAGCTCACGTACCACAGGGTTCATTACGAAGTTTCGCGAACGCAGCTCGCGATGAGGGAGGCTGAGCTTCCGTCTTTCCTGATCAGGCGCCTGTCGGTGGGCCGCTAGGATGAAGCAATGTTCAAGATGAACCGCAAGACGTTAGTGCTGGCGCTGTTGGCCATCGTTGTGCTTATGGTGTTACTGCGCGTTTTCAACATCGGGCACGTGCTCGGGTACGACGAGGCCTGGAACGCCAATTCGGTGATAGACGCCTCCACCGGCCATACTGGCGATGTCTTCTACAGCAACTTCCTGCGTNNTGTACACGGGGCTCAGTGCCGTCTATGCGATGATCACCGGTACGGGCAGGATGGGATTGTCGATAGCGATGGAGACGATCTCAATGATCTTCTCGGTCGGCCTCGTGATTGCGATATTTCTTTGCGCGCGAGACTGGTTCGATGATTTGACCGCAATCTCGGCTGCTTTCCTGTTCGCTGTTGCACCCGCCGCCCGCGTGTTCGATACGCTGGCCAAACAGGAGTCGATGACCCTGTTTTTCGGAATGTGCTTCCTTTTATTGTTCTTCCGACGAAAGTTCCTGCTTTCGGGCGTATTCCTCGGCCTTTCGATGCTGACAAAAGAGACATTCATCTTCCTGCCGGCCGCTCTTTTCCTGTTCCTCCTTGCGAGTCGTCGGACACGCGACCTGAAGGGGTTCTTTGAAAGCCTTGGAACAGGTGTTCTGATGTCGTTCTGGTGGTACCTGTTCGTCTCCCGGAGCAAAGGCGAGTTTCTGCAGTTCTTCCTCGGCAGAAGCCAGGAGTCTCTCAACTGGCGCCAGCCCTGGCACTACTACCTCGGCCGGATACCGCTCGATATGGGTTGGGTGACGGTCGTACTGGTAGCGGCAGGACTGGCGTTCCTGGTCGTTCATATCCGCCGGTCCGGTTGGCCCGGTGGCGTACGTACCGCGCGCGAGACCGACGAGGACGAAGACGAGCGCGCCGCTGCGTCCGAAGGCTTTCATCGAGAGCGCGAATTACCGGGTTCGTCGAGATCCTACGAGATGGCACTCCTCCCAGTGGTATGGATACTCTTCATCTACCTGTTCCTGTCGGTTTCACTCGGAAAGCCACCCTGGCTCATATATGCGGGTATGCCCGCTTTTGCTTTGCTCGGCGGTTGGGGCCTCTCGCAGTCCGCGATAGCGCTCTCCGGGAAGCGCCGGTTCGCGTCTGCGTTGGTGATCGTTGTGCTCGCTGCGGCGCTGGCGTTTTCAATCCCGGTGGGATTTGGTAGTTACCTCAAGAAAGCCGACCCCACTTACGGTCACTCTCTGGCCTACAAGAGAGCTGCCGACTACATGAACGGGCGGATGTCGTCGAGCGGCAGGGTGATGATAAGGCTCAACGATTTTACACCGAACATCGCTTTCTATCTGAAGAGCTACGAGCCCGACTCGATAGAAGAACTTTCGAGCGACCCTTCGAGAGATGGCAGTACCCTGACAAGGAACTCTACCGTTGTTATATCTGGACGTGACGCTACGATGAACGAGGTGGCGGGACACGTATTGAACGCCCACCCGGACTTTCTGATGATAAGGCCGGGCTTCACTGGAGCGGATGGGTACGACCCAGCGCTCGTGCTTGCGCAATTCGCGCAACCGGCAAAGATAGACGGCGTCTGGGTGTTCGACGGGCACGAACTGGCCTCGGCCCTTCAGGCGGCGGGAAACCGTTGACGCCTGGCGGGAGCCTGAATGTGCGGGATGAGAACCCTCGATGAGGGCTCCTTAATGTTGCGGTAGAATATCGGCGTTGGTTGCTTGTTCGCGGTTGCGAGAAAGTCCCGGAGGATGAGAATGAACAGGAAGAAAGCGTTCGTGGTGGCCACCTCCTGCGCCCTTTCAATAATTTTACTAAGCGTATTCCTTCCCGGCTGTGGAAAGAAGCAGACCGTCACCCAGGGAACGGACACGGAGGGCAGGCCACAGAAGGTAACCGCCTACGAGGCCGTGCAGTTCTGTAAACCCGCCGCAGACAAATGGCAGTCCAGCAACTGGATGATCCAGGTCAGGGACGGGGACCCCGACGGCATCGGGCGCGACGGCAAAGGCAAGATATGGGAGGTCTACTTCTTCTCACCGACGCCGGAGGAGGATAACCAGCTCCTCGTGCAGTACAACCGCGGGTACGTGTGGCCGAGCGCACCCACCAATAATAAGGGTGGCGATAACGGCACAACGGTATACACCAAAGAGAAACCGAAAGATTTCCGCGTGGATTCTCCGGAGGCTTACACCGTCGGCCAGCGTAACGGCGGCGGAGAGTACCTTGACGCGCACCCTGACTCTTTAGCGCACGTCACTCTGCGGTGCAAGGCTGACTATGACGCGGTGGCCGAGAAGATGCCTGCTCCGAAATACAAGTGGATATGGGACGTCTACTATCGTCAGACGCAGATTGGCGCGGAATCGCTGAGCGTCTACGTCGACGGCATGACGGGCGAATTCATAGCCAAGGAGACCAAGAAGTAGAAGGCTTGATGGTTAGCGCGCGTTGGCCGTCTTGAGGTGACGTTGTACGCAGCCTTCCTGGCCTCTTGAGGTCGGAGAACCGTCTTGCGCTTATCCATCAACCCCCAATGTGATATTCTATTAATCGATACGTTCGGGGGTTGAATGCCCTCTCCGCGCGGAGGGGGTATAGTTTTTATTGACCGCAAATCGCATGGGGGGTAGACATGTCGGAAAAATGGCTCTTTACGTCGGAATCCGTGACAGAGGGGCATCCAGATAAAGTATCCGATCAGATAAGCGACGCGATACTCGACGAGATAATCACTAAAGATCCAACGGCTCACGTCGCCTGCGAGACTCTTACGACAACCGGCCTCGTGTTTGTCTCGGGTGAGATAACAACCGATATCTACGTAGACATACCGGCGGTGGTCCGCAGGACGGTCGAGGAGATCGGTTACACCCGCGCCAAGTACGGCTTCGACGC
>PMDX01000094.1 GCA_003154635.1 Actinomycetota bacterium
ACCAGGGGTGGACGGGCGGACACGAAGTGGTGGGGTTCACAGTTGCTCCATAGGGATGTTTCCGGGGTAGTCTAAGGGCGGAAGAGACAGAGTCCGGCTTAAGCTCTTCTCCCCTATGTGCCGATTCAGAATATGTATCTATGGAAGGTGGTACGGCCCTGTGGTCAAACGCGGCCCGCGGGTCAAAGGAGGGATTGGGACATGGACGTGAACCTGTGCCCGGAATGCGGGGCACCCGAGCATATCACCGCCCAGCACCTGTGGTTGGACAACGGGGATATCATCGTAAAGAACAAACCGGAGAATCGCATCGTCTTCATCGAGAGCGAGAACTTCGAGCCCCTGTTTCAAAACATGGCGCGTATCATTGGGGCGCCAATCGAACACCTCGTGGTCTCCGCCTCGCGAAGGGCATATCGCTCGTACTTCCTGGCCTTTGTGACCGACGAGATCAAGAAGAAGATACAGAACAAAGAAGTCCATTACACACTGATAAGTGACGTATTCCGTGACATGGGCGGCCTGATGGGGCAGGGACTTTACGAGGATATCGACTCGCGGTACGAGCAGGACGCCGAAGACTACGATATCGATCTTATCAAAGAGCCGTACTACCTGCTCTTCAATGTCGGGGGCCAGGCCGCGGCCATAGAAGCGCTGACAGACCGCGACCAGGACGTCACTTATGAAGAAGTGGCTCCCGACGAATACCGGAGCAAGGTTTTCCCGGCACCACACGCCGAAGGCCTGAAGGAAAGACTCCAGTTCGTCGATTACCGCCATCAGCCGGGAGACGTCGAGCTGGAGAGGTGCACCGCCTGCGGCGGGCCGAAGGCGCTCTCCTCCTATCAGTGGCTGCCGAATAGGGGCGTCATTTTCAACAGGTTCACCAGGAGGCGCATGGCCTTCCTGGGCCCGCAGATGCTTGACCCGGTATTCGAGGAGCTGGAGGCGGAACTGGGCGAAACCATTCCCAGTGTCGCCGTCGAGGCGCAGCGGCTCTTCACAAGAAGCGGGTTCTACTCACTGGATGACGTCAGCGGCGAGGGCGACTTCCGGACCCAGCTTGCGCTGAGGGGGCTCGGCAACCTGAAGGAGATCGATCTCACCAGGAAAGGCGTCCGCATGACCATCGACAACGCGGTACTCCCCCTTCTGGTCGTGGGCATGATGCAGGGCGTCTTCGAGATGGCTGTCAATGTCGAGTCGAGCGTGGACTGGGAGCTCTCCGATGCCGGACGGCTGCAGGTCGAGATATCTCCTCAGGACGCGCACGAGAAAGTCAAAGTATGATGTGGGGCGAACGCCAAAGCTTCCTCGCGCCCACCGGCTGTAGCGGAGGTGAGCATGAAGTGCCCGCAGTGCGGCGCCTTCAACCCGGAAAGTGCGGTATTCTGCGACCTTTGTTCCTGTAGATTCGGGCAGGAGCCCCCTGAATTTCACCAGTCTCAAGGGCCGCAGCCCGTTACGGGGCGCTGGTGGCCGGCACGGATTCCCCGGCGGGCTTTTCCTTGACGACTTCCACGGGCCCAAGCTTCTTTTCCTTCCTGATATTCTCCGCGTTACTCCAGCTTGTGTAAGCTCTTACGGCATCAACAGCGACCCCTATGTTTGACTTCGCCCACTGTGCGGTAGTGTCTTTCAAAGATTTCTTGTTGGCCGGGTCGCCTATCTTGCCCAACAGCCCCTTTGCGGCTTCCAGCACAGCGATGGTGATGTCGATCGCGCTGATGCGCTGCTCCGCGTATGCCTTGTAGTCTTCAACGCCGTTGAGTGCGAGTATCTTGTCGTACTCGGCCTTTGCCTTCTTGCCGTTGGCTATAACCGAGTCGATCCTTTTGTTGGCCGCGTCTGTTATGGTCTTAGTCTTGATGCTGCCCGTATCGCTCAACTGTACTCCGAGATCGGCGAGCAGCGCCGTCGCATCGAAAGCCACGTCATTTGTAAGCGATCTCATCTGTTTCGAGAGAGCGTCACCCTTCTCCATGTACGTCTTTGCCTTATCGGTGGCACCGCATCCTGCCGCCGCCAGGACCCCCACACAGAGCGCCAACGCAACCGTCACGACCAGGATCTTCTTCATATCGCTTGCTCCTTTCGGCGAGCAGTCACAGGGAGACGCTTGAACCGCCCGTATTCCCCCCCAATTCTAATGGCACAGGAGCTCCTTGTGGGGCAGCGCGATGAAGAAAGGTGTCTGGAAGCCCACCCGCGGGCGGGCGCCCTCTGACCTTTGTGTAACCATTACCTATAATAGGAAGTTGGAGATGTCTCTTGTGAAAGTCGCCCGCGACAACGCCAACTACCGTGGTCATAACGGAGGTCCACATGGAGTATCAACCGACGAAAGAATCCGTCGACAAGCACCCCGTGCCCGAGTGGTATCACGACGCGAAGTTCGGGATATTCATCCACTGGTCGCTGTCCTGCATGCCCGCGTTCGCCCCGACGGACAAGGGCGACATAATGGATATCCTCAGGAACCACGGCTCCAGGGCGATGTTCGCCAACCAGCCGTACTCCGAGTGGTACCTGAACTCCTTGAGGATCAAGGGAAGCCCCGCCTGGGAGCACCACGTGAAGGCCTATGGGGCGGGCTTCGACTACTACGAGTTCGCGAAGGACTTCAACGCCGCTCTCGACGCCTGGGACCCCGCGGGCTGGGCAGACCTCTTCAAGCAGGTGGGAGCCAGGTACGTCGTGCTGGTCACGAAGCACCACGACGGCTTC
>PMDX01000125.1 GCA_003154635.1 Actinomycetota bacterium
GGTTGCCTCTGGCGCATCAGCGCAGCGTGCAGGCAGCCGAGTATCATCGACGCGTTGACCCCTACGATTATCGGGGTCGATGCGTGCTCGAAAGCCTCAGGCGCGACTTCCCGCGCGCTTTCGAGGAAGCCACCCGGGTAGACGTACTCCTCCACCACATGGGCGCACGATGCCGCCAGCAGCACCCAGAAGACCCGGTTCTCGTTCTCCCTTGCGCTCATCTCCGTACCTCCTCGCTTAGCCTGAGTGGTAGTGGAACCTCTCGATCTTCACGTCCGGGAAGTAAGGCCAGAGCGGCGCGTTGTGTCCGAAAGGCTGGCTCAGGTCATACAGCTTCACTTCACTCATTCACTACACCTTCTTTGTACTGGAGCCTGTCCGAGATCGCGGCCGCGGTCTTCAGGACGGCCTTGACCACTCCTGAGTCCGGACCGCCTGAAATCCGCTGCGACGGTCCAGCGACGACGACCGCCGCCACGGGCATGTCCTCGTGATTGAACACGGGCGCGCCAATGGCGTTGATTCCGATGTCGATCTCCTCGAGGTCAAGCGAGTATCCTCTCTTACGGACCACCGACAGTGCCTGCCTGAACGCTTCGGGAGATGTGATCGTATTGGTGGTGAAGGCGGGAAGGTCCTCTTCAAGGAACGCGTCGACAACTTCTCCGGTCGCGAACGCCAGGATGGCCTTGGCACCAGCAGCGGCATTGCTCGGAAGCCTGTCCCCCACCGTACCCGCGATGCGCACCCTTTGCGGTCCCTCGGATACATAAGACATGACAGTGTGCGTACCGAAGAGTACCTCCAGCACAACCGTCTCTCCCAGCTCGTTCCTGAGGTTGTCTACAAGGGGCTTGACGATCTGGACCATGTCGGTGTTCAACGAGTAATTCACCGCGCGTCCAAGTGCAAGCACCGCTGGTCCAAGAGAGTACTTCCTGGTGTCAGGGTTCTGATGCAGGAACCCCCTGCTGGTAAGCGTCAGGATCGTCCTGGAAGCCGTTGCCTTATGCAGCCCGAGCCTCTGGCTCAGTTCGACAGTACCGATCTCCTGGTTATAGGGTGTGAAGGCCAGCAGGATATCGAGCGCCTTCTCGATCGAGTTGGACTTGTCTTCACTCATGACGTCCTTTCAAATAGGCTCATATAATGAGACAATGTCTTTCTATATGATATCTTTTTGAAATGTCAAGAGAGATTGCAGTACCTGGAAGCAGGGAAGTACCTCTGCAATGAAGGGAGAAATGGCGCCTGTCTCTACTAGAAACCAACCCGGAGGCATTTTCGGCGGTCGCCTTCGATTCGGGCTCTACTTGGGCACAGCGGAGAGGATCGTCACTTCAGCGGGCGATCTTTTGATAAAGAAGCTCTGAGACGTCCGCCAGCCCGAGGTCGTCAAGGAGGCCCCGTTCGGGGTAGCCCCTTTCGTTTATCCGCCTCGCTAGATAATACTCCTCGAGCATGAAGTCGAATTCGACATTGCTCCTTCTCCTGTCCTCGGAGTCCGCTTTCGACGCGCGGGCGCGGCGGTCGAACGGGGCGATGAGCTTGCCGACGATCTTGATCGTCTTGTTGGACCGCGGTATCAGGACCTTTGAGTTCAGGTCCCGGTATAGCTTCAGCAGCTTCTCGTTCTTAAGCCTGTCCGCAACGATTGCGTTTACCCTTATCAGGGGGTTCAGTGCCCTCAGGAGGTCGGAGCCCTCACCTTCCTCGTGTGGAGTGACGATCCTGGCCGGCACCCGGTCGTCGGCTTTCGTGGCGCCGCAGAGGTTTCCGATTGCCCTCTTGAGGTACCATATCCGCTCCCCGATCTCGAGAAGATCCTCGTTATTGAGGCCATAACCCGTTACGGCGTTTATCATGTCGCGGACGATCGCGATGGTCGAGCCCATCCCCTTCCAGGCGAATATGCACATGACCGCCGAATCCATGACCGACGCTATGTCCTGCGAATGGACGGTCATGACGGCTTTACCTTCCGCGCTGTGAGGCTTGGTCCGCTCGACCCCGATCTCGGAGAGGTCGTCCATTCCCATCTCGAGCCCCAGGTTGGTGTCCCTGTTGTGGCAGCCTCCCCTGATGCTCGTCGCGTAGCCAAGGGCCATCGACCAGAGGGCGCGGGGGTCGTGCATGGGGCACTCCATGCCCTTGACCTGGATGGCGAACTCGGAGCCGCCGTAGCGCTCGGCCATCGCGCGGCAGCCTTCGGCCAACTCATCACCGAAACCTTCCCTGGACGCTATCTTTCGGATAAGCTCGATCAACACGTCGGGCCTGTTCCATCCGAGGATGATGCCGCCGGTTTCGCGCTCAGTTATGAGACCTCGCTCGAACGCCTCGGTGGCGTAGGCGATAGTTCCGCCGGTCGAGATGCAGTCCATCCCATAGGCGTCGCACAGGGCGTTGGCCTTCACGACCGCGTTGAGGTTATCTATCTTGAGCATCATCCCGAGGGCGTTGAGCCCTTCGTACTCGGGACCCGGGCCTTCCTCCATGCCGAAGCGATCGTCGGGTATCTCGACTATCCTCTTGCAGGCCACGGGGCACGCGTAGCAAGACCGGCCCTTCTTGAGGATGGTCTCGGCGAGCTTGATGCCGGAGAGGCTCTCCGCCCCCTCGCTCCACTGCGCCTGTCTCCAGTTCTTCACCGGTACATCGCCTATCGCCGCGGATAGCTCTACGCCACCGGCGGTCCCGAAGAGACTCAACCCATCGACGAAGATGCTCTTCTTCATCTCTTCGAGCCCGAGTTTGCGCACCGCTTTATACGCGTCGGAGTCGGCAACCGCGTACTTGCTCTTTCCACCGACGACTATCGCCTTCAGCTTCTTGGAGCCCATGANNGACCGCGCCCATCCCGCCGCGCCCCGCGAGACTGCCGCGGTCGTTGACGACACTCGCATACCTGACGAGGTTTTCCCCGGCAGGGCCGATGCACATGACCTCGGCCTTTTGGGATTTATATTCCTGCTTCAACGCCTGCTCCGTCTTGAACGCGTCCATGGTCCAGAGTTGAGAAGCATCCTTCAGTTCGACGATGCCATCGTAAAGAAAGAGGTATACCGGGTCTTGCGAAGCGCCGACGAAGACGATGCCATCGTATCCGGTCCTCTTGAGGGCGGGCGAGACCTGGCCACCCATGCTCGACTCGCCCCAGATACCGGTCAGTGGAGAACGTGCGCACACTTCAAGCCTCGAACACCCCGGAAGCGATGTACCGGAAAGCGGGCCGTTCATTATGATGAGCGGATTGTCCGGTGACAACGGTTCGGCAAGATGACCGTCGAGCTCGACGAAAATATGTGCCGCGAGACCCGACCCACCTAGAAATTTTCTATATGCGCTCTCATCTATCGCCCAGTCATCATAAACGCGACTGGTGAGATCTACCTTGAGGATGCGTCCCC
>PMDX01000277.1 GCA_003154635.1 Actinomycetota bacterium
TTTTCGCCAACTCCGGCGCCGAGGCTAACGAGGGCGCGCTTAAGCTCGCGCGCAAGTACCACCACCTCAAGGGAAAACCCCGCAGCAAGGTGGTCGCCGCGCTTGGCAGCTTCCACGGAAGGACCCTCACTACCATGTCGGCCACTGGCCAGCCCGAGAAGTGGGCGCCGTTTCAGCCCGTCGTTCCCGGTTTTGTGCACGTGCCGCTGAACGATATAGAGGCTCTCGACTCAGCGATAGATTCAGATACCGCCGCCGTGATACTAGAGCCTATCCTCGGTGAAGGTGGGGTATACACGCTGGATGCCGCTTTTCTCAAGGCTGCCAGGAGCGCGTGCGACCGTGAGGGGGCGGTGCTGATCGCGGATGAGGTCCAGAGCGGCATGGGGCGTTCAGGAGAGTTCTTCGCCTTCGAGAGTTCGGGCATCAAGCCTGATGTCGTAACGATGGCAAAAGGGCTTGCGAACGGCGTGCCGGCGGCGGCTTTCATAGCTGCCGGAGAGTTCGGTGAGGTGCTTGCCCCAGGCGATCATGGCACCACGTTTGGAGGGGGTTTCCTCGCGTGCGCCGCGGGTGTGGCTACCGTGACCACGATACTGGAGCAGGGCTTGCCGGGCAACGCTTCACGCATTGGTTTTCTGCTGATGGAGCGCCTCAAGGACCTGCTGAACCTGGATGCAGTCACGGAGGTCCGTGGCAGGGGGCTTATGCTGGCCATAGAGCTCGACAGGCCGGTCGCAAGAGATGTGGTTGTATCCTGCCTCGAGCGTGGTGTGATAGTCAACGACGTAGGCCCGAGCACCGTAAGGATGCTACCTCCGCTAATTCTCAACGAGGAGGAAGCACTCCACGGCGCGAGCGTCCTCTCGGATGTGCTCGCTGGCCTGAAAGACCAACTGGGAGGAGACGGTGGTTAGGCACAAGATGCGTTCAAGCGATTTTCTGAGCTTGCAGCCGCTTGATGGCGACGAGCTGGAGGATCTAATAGAGGAAGCGCTGCGCCTGAAGAACGAGGGCACAAAAGGCCTGAAGCCTCTCGCGGGCAAGTCGATCGCCCTGCTCTTCGAAAAGCCCTCCATGAGAACGCGCGTCTCGTTCGAAGTTGCGATCCGGAGGCTTGGCGGGTATTCGTTCGTGCTGACCGACGACGAGGTGCAACTCGGTCGAAGGGAGTCGATACCTGACGCCGGAAGAGTGCTTACCAGGTACGTTGACGGCCTGGTGGTGCGCACGTTCGCCCAGGAGAGGCTTGACGAGCTCGCGGCATCCACCGACGTGCCGGTGATCAACGCTTTGACCGACTTGTGTCATCCATGCCAGGCGCTTGCCGACATGCTTACCGTGCTCGAATATAAGGGCACGCTACGAGGATTGAAGCTCGCATATGTGGGAGACGGCAACAACGTCACACACTCACTCATGAGGGCGGGCACGAAGCTCGGCATGGGCGTTGCAGTGGCTACGCCACCCGGACGCGAACCGCTGGACGAGATAGTCAAAGAGTGCACCGCGAACGCGGAGACGTACGGTNNTATACCGACGTCTGGGTCAGCATGGGCAGGGACGCTGGTGATAAAAAGAAGTTACTCGAGACGTTCATGCCTTTCCAGGTGAACGACTCGCTTCTCGAACTCGCTCGCGATGACGTGATGGTCTTGCACTGCCTTCCCGCCCACCGAGGACAGGAGATAACGGACGAAGTGATCGACGGCAGCCGCTCCGCGGTCTGGGACCAGGCCGAGAACCGCCTTCACGCGCAGGTTGCCCTTCTCGAAATGATCTATGGTTGATTTCCCGTATCTTACCGGGGGTGTTCGGGAATGAAGCGCCAGAGGCAGGAAGTGATCCAGAAAGCGATCAGGTCCGGCACGGTAAAAAACCAGCAGGAACTAGTGCAACTCCTGTCGCGGGAGGGTTTCAAAGTCTCTCAGACGACCGTTTCTCGCGACCTGCGGGAATTGGGCCTTGCAAGGGCTCGTGACGCAGGCGGTGAGTTGGGATACCGCCTCAAGGACGCCGAAGGCGCCGACGACCGCGAGCTGGTACGGAGGGCGCCGTTAGCCCTGTTGTCGACGGTGGCTACTGGCAACCTCGTGGTTGTGAAGACCTCTCCCGGCAACGCACAGGGTCTTGCATGGGCTATCGATGCCGCCGCGATGAAGGGTGTCGCGGGCACCGTCGCGGGCGACGATACGATTCTGGTGGTCTGTTCCGCAGGAACAGACAGTTCGAAGATAGGAAAGAAGTTAATNNCGTACTCGGGAGGTCTCGACACGTCAGTGCTGGTTCGATGGCTGATGGAGGAAAAGGACCTTGAGGTTATCACGTTGTGCGCGGACCTGGGGCAGCCCGGAGATATGGAAGCCATCCGGCAGAAAGCGCTCGATACCGGTGCCGTGATCTCTGAAATGGTTGACGCCAGGGAGGAGTTCGCGTCCGATTTTCTCACCCCCGCCCTCTGGGCGAACGCGCTCTATGGAGGTGGCTATCCGCTGGCAACGGCAATAGCGCGCCCGCTGATCGCGATGCTGCTCGTCAAGGCCGCGCACGACCACGATGCGAAATATGTGGCGCATGGCTGCACGGGCAAGGGGAACGACCNNCTGGGGCCGCTCATGCGAGTGCGGTGTGCTCGAAGACCCGTGGATCGAGCCTCCGGAAGACGCTTATGAGTGGACCACATCACCCGAGAGCTCGCCCGACACCCCGCTATACATTGAGGTAGATTTCGAGGGCGGTGTCCCGGTCGCGCTCGATGGTGAGAGCCTGGGGTTCGTTGACATGATCGTGCGGTTGAACGAATTCGGGGGAAAGAACGGTGTCGGACGTATCGACGTTGTTGAGGACCGGCTCGTGGGCATAAAGTCCCGCGAGATATACGAGGCTCCCGCGGCGGTCATCCTCATTAAGGCGCACCAGGATCTCGAGAGGCTGACCCTTACGCGCGAGGCACTGGCCGGCAAGAGGCCTATCGAGCAGCGGGTAGCGGAGATGGCGTACGAAGGCCTCTGGTTCAGCCCTTTGAATCAGGCGTTCGTCGAGTTCAACCGGACGCTCCAGCAGCGGGTCGACGGCACTGTGCGCCTCAAGCTGTACAAGGGTAACGCTACCGTTGTCGGCCGCCGGTCCACGAACTCACTGTACGACATGGGCCTCGCGACGTACGATAAGGCCGATGTCTTCGACCACTCCGCCGCCGAAGGGTTCATCAGGCTCTGGGGCTTGCCTCTAAGGGTATGGGCACAGAGCGGGAAAGACGCCCGGAAGGGGAAACAGCAGTGAAGATGTGGGGAGGAAGGTTCGACAAGGAGACTGACCTCGGATTCCTGGAGTTCAGCTCGTCCGCGAGCTTCGACGCCATATTGTACCCATACGACATAAAGTGCACGCGCGCCTGGATGGGAGCGCTCGGGGAGATTGGCGTAATAACGGGCGAAGAGGGGGACTCGATAGCCCGCGCGCTTGACCGCGTTCTTGATGAGCTCGACTCAGGGTCGTTCTCATTCCTACCGAGCGATGAAGACATACACACGGCTATAGAGAGGCGGCTCGTCGAGCTCGCTGGTCCTGTCGGCGGAAAGATACGCACCGGCCGGAGCCGCAACGATCAGGTCGCAACGGACATGCGCATGATGGTCAAAGAGGCGTGCGCCCGCGTCGCGGGCTCCGCCAGGAACCTGCAGTCCGCTCTCATCGCGCAGGCGGAATCCTATATCGAAGTGGTAGTGCCCGGACACACACACCTCCAGCAGGCTCAGCCCGTTCTGTTCGCGCACGCGCTGCTCGCGTACGTGCAGATGCTCACGCGTGACATGGAATTGCTGAGCACCGCTGCCGATATCGCGGACGTTCTGCCGCTCGGCTCTGGAGCCATAGCAGGCTCCGGATTCTTGATAGACAGGCAGAGTCTCGCCGACGACCTCGGGTTCTCGCGGGTCTCGGAAAACAGCATGGATGCCGTTAGCGACAGGGATTTTGTGGCTGCGGCGCTGTTCGCGTTCTCCATGGTCATGATCCACCTCAGCAGGCTGGCGGAGCAGCTCATAATCTGGTGCTCACAGGAGTTCGGGCTCGTGCGGCTGGATGATGCCTGGTCGACAGGCTCGAGCTTGATGCCGCAGAAGAAGAACCCGGATGGAGCCGAGCTCGTGCGTGGCAAGACCGGCAGAGTCCTTGGAGCCCTGGTGGCCATGCTGACTATGCTGAAAGGGTTGCCGCTGACATACAACAGGGACCTCCAGGAGGACAAGGAAGGTTTCTTCGATGCGCTGGATACCGTTGTAGCGTGCTTGCGAGTGATGGAGGGCACTATCCGGACGATGACTGTCGACGCGACGCGGGCGGCCGAATGCCTCAGGGGGGGATTCATGACGGCAACGGACCTTGCGGACTACCTGGTTTCGAAGGGCATGGAATTCCCCGAAGCGCACCGGGTCGTTGGAGAAGTGGTCGCGCTCTGCATGCGCGAAGGCAAAGACCTCGGAGAGCTCCAGGGCAACGACCTGCAGGCGTTCTCTGAGCTTATCGGACCCGATGCATCCGGCTGGACCACACCGGAGGCATCTGTAGCGCGGCGGAACATTGTGGGTGGTACCGCTCGAGAAGCGGTAGAAGCCCAACTCAAAGCCGCCAGGGACATGGTATCGGGTGGCGCCAACCCCGTGTGATATCATTTGGCTTCGAAATCGGTTCCTCGAGTGAAGGAGCGTTGAGTTGGAGGTCAAGAAAGGCGTTATAGTATCGCTGGGCTACGGCAAATACTTTCTCTCAGACAAGATAGTTGGCTTCGTTCCTATCGAAGAGGAAAGAGGACCCGCCAGGAGGACGCACGTCTATATCGAAGGCATCGCCGAGCCGGTCGTCGCGTCCAAGACCGAACACACTATGCTCAAGGACATGACGCGAGAAGGTCCTGGTGAGTTCGAGGCCGCGATGGCGGTGGAGCTCATCGAGAGGATAATGACAGATCTTCAGCATGTCGGACCGATGCTGCGTCGCTCCATCAGGGAAGAGTGTGGACTCGATATCGACGATATCGAGAAGCGCATCAGGGAGGTCCTCACGTCGGACGAGCCTGCCATCGTGCAGGAGGGGCTCTTTGCAGAAGGGGAGGCCCACTGACGGGTTTCAAGAAAGGCGAGAGGCTCCCCCGGCCATTTTTTGAAAGGAACACCCTGGTGGTGGCGCGCAACCTTCTCGGATGCGAGCTCCGGCACGATATGCCCGATGGCACCACGTCAGGGATCATCGTAGAGACAGAGGGATACCTGGAAAACGGTGACAGGGCAAGCCACGCGCGCTTCGGGCCGACTAACAGGAGCTCTGTCCTTTTCGGCCCTCCCGGCTACGCGTATGTATATTTCATCTATGGAATGCACTACATGTTCAATGTCGTGACAGAGCGGGATAGGACCGCCGGGGCCGTGCTGGTAAGGGCGCTCGAGCCGCTCCGTGGAATCGAGTTGATGTCACGCAGGCGGGGTGTGGCGCCGGACGCCAACGCGAACCTGACACGCGGGCCGGCGTTGCTTTGCCAGGCGCTCGGAATAACCCTCGAGGAGAACCGCGCCGACCTTGACGCCGGTCCGCTCGGCATTTATGCGATGAGGTCATACCCTGATCCGGAGATCATGACCACGCCTCGCATCGGGGTTGGTGGCTCCAAAGAGGAACTTTACCGCTACGTGGTGAAAGGAAACCCGTATGTTTCCCGACGACAAATGAGGAGGGGATAGCCTGTGAAGCTCGAGAAGATATACAGCCTCGCCGTACAGATGGGCATGAAGGTGGACCCGAGGGGCAAAGAAGGCGTCCAGCAGGCGCTGGCTGACGCGAAGAAGGAGTACGAGGGGTTGAAAGGCGACGAAAAGCGCTTCTTCGATAAAGACAGGCTGACCAATCCATTCGCCGATACGCGAATTCTCTACGGCGATCCCGGCCTGGAGGTGAAGACGCTCATCGCCGGAGTCGATGTGGAAGGTCCCGAGCTACTGCTGGTGGACCGGCTGATGGAAAAGGGTCGCAAGATTGACCTCTGCATGGCGCACCATCCCGAAGGCAGGGCGCTGGCGGGCCTCTCGGACGTGATGCAAGTGCAGGCTGATGTCTGGGCCGGTTGCGGGGTTCCGGTGAACATCGGTGATGCCCTGATCTCGGAGCGCATGTCAGAGATCAGGCGAGCCCTCCTTCCGCAAAACCACCAGCGTCCCATCGACACGGCGAGATTGCTCGATATCCCGTTCATGTGCGTTCACACACCCGCCGACAACCTCGTGACAGATCACCTGACCAGGATGCTGAAGCGGGCCAAGCCCAGGCTTGTCGGCGACGTCATAGACCTCCTCCTCAAGCAGCCCGAGTATAAAGCGTCGGCGAGCAGGGGAATGCCGCCCACCGTACTTGTCGGAGATAAGAAAGGCAGAGCTGGCGAGACGCTGGTCGACATGACCGGAGGCACTGAGGGTCCTGTAAGCGCTCTCGAGAAGCTGGCACAGGCTGGGGTCGGTACCATCATCGCAATGCACATGGGCGACAAGCTCAAATCCGAAGCGGAGAAGCAGCACATAAACGTGGTGATAGCGGGGCACATCGCTTCCGACAATATAGGTCTAAACCTGTTAATGGATCAGCTCGAGAAACAGGGCGTGAAGTGCGAGGGCTTTTCAGGTTTTGAGAGGTTCTCGCGCCTCAAGTAGGAACGCCGCGCCAGCAGGGCCTGCGCCGGCCTTTCACGCTGGCTTGAGCACGAACTTTGATACTCCCGGCATAACTTCTTCCCTGGAGACGTAGCTTGTAGTATTCTCGAGCGCTTCGTAGAGGCCTTTGATGGTCCCGGCCAGGATAAAGGGATCGTAGGGGTTCTCCACGACCAGTTCGATGCCGCCATCCTCGTTCTTGAACGAGACGGGGTTGCCGTGCCCGTGAAGCGGGAGTAGGGATAGATACTCGTCGTAAGCCTTGCTGAGCTTTTCGGGGGACAGGGGTTCGGTGGTCGGGGTAAGCCCGAGCAGTGACGCGTGAGCGATAGTCCACTGGCGCTGGGCGTCCATCAGCAACTCGTCCACCTCGTCGCCCAACTCCCGGCGGATCTCGCGGAAGACCGCACCGACCATATGGCCGTCGAGTAACAGGACCCGCGATTTCGTACGGGAATCGATGATCATTCCATCGTCAGGCTTCCATTCGAGGTGGGAAAGGCCCCTGGGCGCCCGGCAGTGACTGCAGGACTCGAGCCTGCCCTTGCCGGGCAGCGGAGGCTCTATGTGAAGGTCCATTCTCTGGGCGATCTCCGGTTTTTCTTCGGTCTGTTCGACCCTCAGCATGTACGTATCGGGACCGGATTTCTCCCACTCGGCCTTGTAAGGCACATGCTCCATTGCCTCGAACGCGCCTACCACATTGGCCGCGAGCATGGGCATGTAGAACGGGTTGGTTATCCTGGAGACTCCCGATTCCGCTATTTTGTAGTCGACGACATCGCTGTGGCAGAGCCCGCAATTTGAAGCAACCAGGTTGAAATACCTCACCGAGAAGCGCTTGACCTGTTTGAACCTGAGGGCGAAGCGCATGCCCGGGATCATGTTGAACGTCGAGTCGAACACTTCTTTGGCGGCGTTCCTCTGGGCCTCAAAAGCGATGTGTTCGATAGATACGCCCAGGCGGGCGCCTATCTCTGTGAAAAGCGTATCGACAAAACCCTGGTGCAGGATGACCGCCCTCATCTCGGGCTGCATCACGATGGTGATGGTGCCGTTGTCGTTCCAGCTCATGACATTGCTTATCAGCCAGGGAAAACCGCAGACGCGGCACTGCCTGGCCATGAATTTGAGAATCATAAAGCCTGCCTCCGAGTAAAGAACGTTGAATTATACTACCAGAGGTGGAGGGCAGAAAGGAGTCCAATCGTGCTGCTATTTACGGTGAGTGATACCGTAGATCCTGCCGTGAGTTTCGTCCCGGCTCCCGGACTCTGGCTTATCACTGTGCCGGCGGGGCTGCCGGATACGTACTTGACGCTGGCGCTATAGCCGTGAGCCGAGAGAGTTGAGCGCGCGGCCCCTTCGTCCATGCCTACCACACCGGGCACGACATTACCAGAGGAGCCGGTGGACACGAACAGGGTGACGGTGCTCCCCGCGCTCAGAGGTGTGCCCGCGGAGGGCGTCTGGGAGAAAACTGTTCCAGCGGGTGCGCTATCCGCCTGGTTCACGACGGATGTATGAAGCCCCGCCTGGCTGACAGCGGAGCTTGCGGTCGAACCGCTCATGCCGACCACGTTCGGCACCTTCTTCGTTCCTGATGAATTGTGAATGTTGCAGTAAGCAGTGGGCGCTTCCCCCCTGTTGAACGTCGCAGTATGGGTGTGAGGGCATCCATCGACGGCAAGAAGCCCCGATTCGTCGCAGAGCGTGACCTGGACAGTGTCTGATTGTGTCGCCGGTTCGGGGGAGGCGTTTTCGTTACCGGTCGGGAACTGCGTCGGAGGGGTGCCTTCGAGAGCCGCGCTCATGAAGATATGCCAGAGGGTTGCCGGGAGGCTTCCACCGGTCATGCCTCCCATCGATATGCGCCCCTGCGGGTACCCGATCCATACCGCAGTCACCAGGTCCGGCGTGTAGCCGACGAACCAGGCGTCAGCGTGGTCTTCCGTCGTTCCCGTCTTTCCCGCCTGGGGACGGCCTATCCTGGCCCCCGTCCCGGTGCCGCTGGATACGACCTCCGAGAGTATCTCGTTTGCTTTCGCCGCGACTTTCGGGTCGAGGATGTTGTGGGTCTCGGGCTTGCCCTCCTCGATGATATTCCCGCTTGCGTCCGTGATCTTGTTGATCGAGCGGGCGACGGCATGGACCCCTCCGGTCGCGAGGGTCCCATAGGCGGAAGCCATCTCGAGAGGGGTGACGCCGATGCGGAGGCCGCCGAGCGCGATCGCAGGATTCGACTCGACGGGCGTTTGTATGCCCATCTGCTTGGCCATCTCGGCCACCCGCGAGGGACCGATGTCCATTATCAACTGGGCGAAGACGACGTTTATCGAGTGAATGGTCGCATTGCGGATAGTCGTGGAACCGCTTCCGTGCCCGTCGTAGTTGTTGACTTTCCATTTGCCCCCGTCGGTCAGGTTGATCACGCGTGGTGACGACGCGTCGTATGTTTGCTCAGGGGAGATGCTGTCGGCGAGCGCCCTGACGAGGACGAAGGTTTTGAACGAGGAACCGGCCTGTCGGTGCCCGTCGGCAGCAACGTTGAACTGGCTGGCGGCGTAGTTCTTGCCGCCGACCATGGCTTTTATGTAACCGGTCCGGGGGTCGATACACGCAAGGGCCGCGTCGGGACCTTCATTCGGATCCAGCTCTTCGCGGACGGCGTTTTCCGCTATGTCCTGAAGATGGAGATCGATGGTTGTATAGATCCTGAGGCCACCGCGGAATGCCTGCTGGTCGCCGTACTTCCTTCTTACGAGCGCGGTTATGTAGTCGCAGAAATATGGCGCCTGGCGTACCACGTATACCTTGTTCGGTGGAGCCAGGTTCATGGGCTCCTTGACCGCCGTGTCCATTTGCTCGCGGGTTATGTACCCCATCGTAAGCATGCGCTCCAGCACTATCCTTCGCCGCTCAAGGACCTCCTCGGGGCGGTTATACGGATCGTAATAGCTGGGCGACTGTACGACGCCGGCGAGCATAGCGCACTCCGCGAGAGTGAGGGCTTCGGGAGGTTTGCCGTAGTACTTGCGAGCGGCGGTGAAGATGCCGTAACAACCCTGGCCGAAATAGCTATCGTTCAGATACAGCTCCAGGATCTTGTTTTTTGAATACTTCTGCTCGAGCTGGTAGGCGAGGTACGCTTCCTCGATCTTGCGCCAGAGCGTGCGCTTGGGGCCGACGTAGGCGTTCTTGATGTACTGCTGCGTGATGGTGCTGCCGCCCTCTACGACAGATCCCTTGACGACATTTGCCCAGAGCGCTCGGAGGACCGCCTTCCAGTTGACGCCCTTGTGACTGTAGAAATCGCTGTCCTCGACAGCGATGACGGCCTTTTTTATCGCGTCGGGCATCTTCTCAAGGGCTATGATCTCCCTGTCCTGGTCGCCGCGCAGCTCGCACAGAAGTGTGCCGTCCGAAGCGAATACCTTGGAGTTCTGGGCTGCTTTATACTCGGTCAGTGAGGCCAGCTTGGGTAACCCGAACCCGGAATAGAACCACGCAACGACACCGCCGACCGCGATGACGATTCCAATGAAAACTACCAGACCGATGCGAAGTGATACTCTCATGCCACCTTCACGGATATTAGTCCATCGCCAATAGAACGTAATTATTATGTTAGAGGTTTACATTATTATGATTCAGAATCCTCCCGGAGGGTTCCAAAGCCCGGGTTCAAGGCGGGCCGAGCCACCCGGAGTGGCACTGAGCAGTGTAAGCCTTTGGGTTATAATACGCTGGAAAAAGGTAGGAACGGACAGGGCTCGTACGTCGAGCCGGGAGGTTTTCGGGAATCAAATGTCAGTTAAGAAGCAGGTAGACGAACAGATTGAGATCATCACTTCCGGTGCGGTGGAGGTGATCCCCGAGGACGAGATGAGGGCGAAGGTCGAGAGGTCGATTCTCATGAATAAGCCCCTCATAGTAAAGCTGGGAGTGGATCCGACCAGACCGGATCTGCATATCGGGCATTCCGTGCCGCTGAACAAGTTGCGGCACTTCCAGGAGCTCGGCCACCAGGTCGTGTTGATAATCGGTGACTTTACGGCGCTGATTGGCGACCCCAGCGAGCAGGACGCCACCAGGCCGGTGCTTACGCCGGAGGAGGTGGAGCGCAATGCGCTCACGTATATAGATCAGGCTCAAAAGATAATAGACACCAGGCGCGCCAAGCTCGTCAGAAACGGTGAGTGGCTCGCTCCGCTTAACTTCAAAGATATACTCAGCCTGACCAGCAAGTTCACGGTCGCACGCATCATGGAGCGCGATGATTTCAGGAGGCGCTTCAGGGAAGAGAAACCGCTCGGGCTTCACGAGTTCCTGTATCCGGTGATGCAGGCCTATGATTCAGTGATTCTGTGTGCGGACGTCGAGATAGGCGGGACCGACCAGACGTTCAACCTTCTTGCTGGGCGGAACCTCCAGCGCGCCATGGGACAGGAGCCGCAGGTAGTCCTGACTCTCCCGTTGCTCGAAGGCACCGATGGTGTACAGAAGATGAGCAAGAGCCTGGGGAATGACGTAGGCCTGACAGACAACGCCGACGACATGTTTGGCAAGCTCATGTCCATTCCTGATGCCGTCATGTGGAGGTATTTCGAACTTGTGACGAGGTTAAATGCCGAGGAGATCGCCTCCCTCAGCTCCGAGGTGGACTCAGGTGTGCTTAACCCGCGTGACGCCAAAGAGAAGCTGGCACGAGAGGTCGTGGCTATATACCACGGCCCAGAGGCTGCCGCCTCCTCGGCAGAGGAGTTCCGCAGGGTTTTCAGCCATAAGGGACTCCCGCAGGAGATACCGGTCGAGAGCGTGCCGGCGGATAGCTTCACGGATGGGCTCGTATGGGTCGTGGACCTCCTGATGTCAGTCGGTCTCGCGCCGTCAAAAGGGGAGGCCAGGAGACTGATCGCGGGAGGCGGTATAACCATCGATGGTGAGAAAGTAAATGACCCCGACCTGGAGCTGTCCGCGGAGGAGGTCAACGGGAAAGTATTTCGAAAAGGAAAGAAAACGTTCGTCAAAATACAAATAAATGGCATTTCATAGGCATTTTTCGCATTGACACCACTGTTAGTCAATGTTACTATCACAGCGAACCTTGAAATTGGTCAAAGGAAACTGACTTGGCTGTTCGTAAAATAAGGACAGGAAACAGGCTTGATCTCAAGAATTAGCGGAAGCAAGTAAATGCTTTCCCGCTGGACTTGAGTTCAGCGGGTTTTTTTTGGCATGATTTCCAGGTGAGGGACGGGCTCTAAACGCCCAGGTACCTTGAAAACTGAACAGTGTTTAGACCTGTAGCGACCGCTTACTCGAGCGGTCTATTTCGGATAAATTAAACTTTCCACGGAGAGTTTGATCCTGGCTCANNAACCTGCCCCGGAGACTGGGATAACACGGGGAAACCCGTGCTAATACTTGATACACTACCTTTCCCGCATGGCATCGGTAGAAAAAGGTTAGCTTGCTTTCCGCTCCGGGATGGGCCCGCGCCCCATTAGCTTGTCGGTGAGGTAACGGCTCACCGAGGCAACGATGGGTAGCCGGCCTGAGAGGGTGAACGGCCACACTGGGACTGAGATACGGCCCAGACTCCTACGGGAGACAGCAGTAGGGAATATTGCGCAATGCGCGAAAGCCTGACGCAGCGACACCGTGTGTAGGATGAAGATCTTAGGAT
>PMDX01000320.1 GCA_003154635.1 Actinomycetota bacterium
CCAAGATCATGCAGATCTACGAGGGTACCGCTCAGATTCAGCGCTACGTAATCTCGGCCAACTTGATGGGAATCAAGGAAGTCAAGCAATAGTCTCCACGCTCTTGGAGAGGGGCATTGGCGCCGGGCTTTCAAACCCGGCGCCTTTGTTTTCCGCGGCTTATCGGAGCGAGGACGTATGGTATGATTTTTAAAGCCGAGCAGGGAGTCTGAATGGAAGTCGACCTGAGGAAAGCAAACGAGCTCTTTCACGATGTTGAGAGCGACAGGTACGACAGCAAATGGGGTATCCAGTACGACGCCGACAGCGCCCAGCGGGTCAGGCACAAGTTCGAGAAGCTCATCGGTGGGACATTTCCGAGGGCAGAGAAGCTTCTTGAGGTCGGGTGCGGCACCGGATACGTCGGGTTGAACCTGTGCCTTTCCGATAATCTCATTGGAGAGCTGTACGCGTGTGACATAAGCCAGGGGATGGTGGAGGCTTGCGAGCGCAACGCCGCTGCCCTTGGTATCGGCGTATCGGCAAAGCAGTCTGAGCTTGAGCACCTCGAGTACGCCGACGGTGAGTTCGATATGGTCATCGGGCACGCCATCCTCCACCACATCCCCGACATCGATGGAGCACTTGCCGAGATATACAGGGTATTGAAGCCCGGCGGCATATGCATGCTCGCGGGAGAACCGACCAGGATGGGCGACGTGATGGGACGCTTCGCGCGGACGGCCACGGGAACGCTGGTCAGGCTCTACGTGCGGCTTGGCGGTCGATTCGGAGGCAAGCGCGCAGAGCTGAGACCACCTCCCGTGTCACCGGAGGTCGAAGGCGTCAGCCGTTTCGAGCATGTTGTAGATATCCATACTTTCAAGCCGGGCGAGGTATGCAAGGTCGCGTGCTCCGTTGGGTTCGCTGAGGCGCGGTTCGAGTCCGAAGAGCTGCTGTCCAGCTTCGTGGGGTGGATAACGCGCACCGTCGAAAACACGCTCAGCGACGAGAACCTGACTTACGAGTGGCGCAACTGGTCCTACCACACCTATCTCAGGCTCAACGCGCTCGATGAGAAGATATACCCGTACATACCGTCGTCGCTTTTCTACAACATGCTCCTGTACCTGAAGAAGCCCGGGTAATCGATGGCGACGGGCTTGAGTATCTCGGCGGAAAAAGAGCAACCGAGGGGCGGATTCCTTATGAGGAACCTTCGCTTCATCATCAAGAACCGGATGTACGGCATCAACTACTGGCGCTCCTTCTACCGCTTCATCAAGTTCAAGATAAGGAACCCCGGGATAAAGACGGAGGGTTACGTATTCCTGCCCAAGCATTACGAAATAAGCAAGGGCAAGAACGCCCGGTTCATCATCGGTGGTTTCACGTTCATCGGTGAGGGATGCGCTTTCAGGGCGCACGAGGGTACTCTCAGGATAGGCCGCAAGTGCACTTTCGGTGGTAAGAACACGATCAACTGCTATAACCACGTCGAGGTGGGGGACGAGAACCTGTGGGCTGACAGTATCTACGTGGTCGACTTTGACCACTGGTACATAGACCCGCACATGAGCATCCGTAGCCAGGGCATCCGAAAGGAGCACGTCATCATCAAGAACAACGTGTGGATCGGCGAAAAGGCCACCATCCTCCGTGGGGTGACGGTCGGATTCGGGTGTGTCGTAGGGTCTTTAAGCCTGGTCACCCGTGACATCCCCGACTACGCGGTTGTTGGCGGCGTCCCGGCCAGGATACTGAAATACAGGCGCTGTCCAGCCGACGTAGACTGGGACGAGGGCAACTACTGATGCCCGAACTACGCCAGGACATCGTCACCGGGCAATGGGTGGTGGTCGCTACCGAGAGGGCAAAACGCCCGACCGACTTCGCGAAGCCGCGTGAGGCGACTAAGCCTGACGACCTCGAGAAATGCCCGTTCTGCCCGGGGCACGAACATATGACCCCGCTGGAGGTATTGTCCGTGCGACCGGAGGATGGCGAGCCAAACACCTCGGGCTGGCAAGTGAGGGTCTTCCCCAACAAATATCCCGCGTTCGCGACGGGAGAGGAGGTGAAGCCCAGTACGGCGCTTTCCCCCCGCAAACCCGCCGATGGCTCTCACGAGGTTATTGTGCACAGCCCCGATCATTGCGCGAGTCTCGCCACCATGCCCGCCGAAGAGGTTGAGCTGGTGCTCAGGGTCTACCGCCACCGGTACCAGGCCAACTGCAACGATCTACACGTGAAATACGTGCATATCATTGTCAACCATGGTCGCGAATCTGGCGCATCCCTCGAACACTCACATTCACAACTTTTCGGGGTTCCCCTGGTACCGCAGCTCATAACCGAAGAGCTCGAAGGCGCGAGAAGGCACATGGATTCTACCGGGGAGTGCGTCTTCTGCCGCATCTTGTCGGAGGAGCTTTCAGCCTGCGAGCGGGTGGTAGCCAGCAACCGTGAGTTCGTCGCAATTGCACCGTTTGCTTCAAAGCTGCCGTTCGAGCTCTGGATCCTGCCGCGCCGCCACCAGCAATCGTTTGACCTCATAGACGATGAACAACTGGCGGAGTTCGCCCGGATGCTTCGAGAAGTGCTTGGCTCGTACTATAGGGAGTTCGATAACCCTCCGTTCAACTACTACATCCACACCGCGCCCTGCGACGGTAATGTCTACCCGTACTATCACTGGCACCTCGAAGTGATGCCGAAGCTCACGACCCCCGGTTCATTTGAACTCGGTACCGAGATGATGATCAACATCACCACCCCCGAAAACGCCGCCTCCTTCCTGACCATATCCACCAGTTCCCCNNCGGCGAGAGGTGGGGTCAGGTCTTTTATTGTTTACTGCTATGGTTATCTTGAGCAAAGGACAACAGCAAACAATAAAAGACCTGACCCCGGATTTTGAAAGACCTGACCCCGGATTTTGCCCCGGATTTTGAAGGTTTAGCCGGCGGCTTTGTGGGGGAGGGGAGGGCAGAGTTTGAGGGTGCGGGGATGGTATTCGTAGTTGCGCTCGGCGCGGCGGTAGACTTCTATTGTGCGGCGAGCGATTCTGTCCCAGTTGTACTGGTCACCCATGTAAGCCATGGCGTCGGAGGTCAGTTTCTCTGAGAGGCCTTCGTCCTGGAGTATCCGGAGCATGGCTTCGGCGAGCGATTCGGCATTGCCCGGCTCGAACTTGAGACCGGTCTCCTCGTGGACGACTATCTCCGAAAGGCCACCCGTGTCCGCCACAATTGTCGGGGTGCTCATGGCCATGGACTCGAGCACGACCATTCCGAAAGGCTCGTACAGGCTCGGCACGACCGTCAGGTCGGCACTCTTGTAGAACGCGCACAGCGCGTCGGTCTCCATGTGTCCGACGAACTTTACCTTTTCGTTCAGGTTAGAATCGCTCACCAGTGCCTTGAGCTCGTTGAGGTGAGGACCTGTACCCGCGACCACGAAAGTCACGTTTGGTATCTTGTTGAGGATAATCGGCATTGCCTCTATTACGGTCTGCACGCCCTTCTCGTAGACGAGCCTGCCCACAAAAAAGACAAGCTTGTCACCGGGTGGAAGGTACTTCTTACGGACCAGGTCCACGCTCACATCGCGCTTGAAGCTGACAAAGTCGATGCCGTTTGGTATCACGTCGACCTTGTCGGGCGGCAGTTCGAATATCTCCGTTATCTGGTCCATCATGTAGTTGCTGCAACAGATGGTACGGACCGACTCGAACGTAAGCCACCATTCGATCTGGTGGATCAGCTCGTTCATGGGTCCGGGAAGATGGCCCTGGTGACGGCCATACTCAGTGGCGTGGATGGTGGCGACCAGCGGTATTCTGTAAGCATGCTTGAGGCTTGCTGCCGCGTGAGCGACCAGCCAGTCGTGAGCATGTATGACGTCGATGTTCTGCAGGTCGTTGATTAGCGCGACCGATTTTTCGAGGAGCGCAATGTTGAACTGTAGCGTCCAGGGAACCCATTCTTCCTGGGGTATGTCGGGTGGGTAATTGACGACCCTGTAGATATGGACGCCTTCGGACTCCTCGTATTCGGGAGCGCCCGGATAATCCTTGGTCACAACGTGCACCTTGATGCCCTGAGACGCGAGCGTAGTCGCAAGGTGATAGACGTGCCTGCCCAATCCGCCGACTATCCGCGGTGGATACTCCCAGCTCAAGAGCAAAACCCGCATGTCTATTTCCTCCCTCCAAAGGCATCGCCGGACCCGAAGACAGTATCGAGATCGATCTGCTGAAAAATATTGTCCGATTCCTCGATCTCGGCCAGTTCAGGCCCTAGTTGCTCTGGCTCTCCCCGCTCGAGTGCACCCGTTATCCTGCGAAACCTCTCTGAGTGGGCTGTAAAGCGCTCAATAGAATACTCTTTGGCCCGGTCTTTTGCAACCATGTACGGCCAGTCGCTGGACTCGAGAAGGAGTATTTCTCGTACTGCCTGCGCGAGCGCGCGGTCGTAATGCTCTCCTTGTCCGCGCAGCGACGACAGCTCGAAAAGTTTATTCTGTGCTCGGCAGAGCTCATCCCACATCCAGGCGGTGGACTCGTTGAGCCACGTTGAATGGTCCCGGTTCGTTCCCCAGGTCGTCTCTTTTAAAGAGGTGCCCGCCGCGCTTGCATTTTCGGTGAGATACACGAAGGGAGTCGTCAGGACCAGTCCCTCGCACTGCGCGAGGGAGCGCAGCGTGACCTCGAGCCAGTACGGGCCCTCCCGCCAGAAATGCCCGAAGAGCTCGGTATCGTAGCTTGCGAGCACTATCGGCAGCGGCGTGGCGTTGCCGCTCGCCGCGGCGGCAGGTGGGGGAGACGAGACCAGCTCCTCAGTCACCTCGTCGATAAAATGCCTGGCGTGTTCGAGCGCTCTTCGCTGTGCGGCTTTCGGCTCGTACACTTCTTTGTTTTCTATGGGGACGTCGAGACCGGTGACCCTCCAGTAGTAGAGGCCCGAGCTGTGATAGTACTTTGTCGAGTCGATGTACGCGCCGTCAGTGGGATATCCCGAGACCTCGTCCCAGACGTTCCTGTGCGCCCGCTCGCTGCGGGCGATCGCGCTGACGTGTGAGGACCCCGCGAGATATGCGTACGTCGAGGGAAGGCCGTTGGGCAGGGCGGTGCCGTCGATGAGCATATACCTGACACCCTCCGACTCCAGCAGATTCTCGAGCCCGACACTGTACGCGCACTCCGGTATCCAGAATCCGGCCGGGTCGCATCCGAAGTGACGACGGTGGGAGTCTATACCAAGCCGCACCTGGTGTTCGGNNCGATCAGGCCGCCTTCCTCAAACGCTTCGAGCGCACCCAGCAGGTCTCCGTCTATCGCGAGGTACGCAAGGCGCTTTCGCCTGTAATCATCTCGATACGCTTCGCCCAGCGCCTTGCGCTTTTCGTCAGAGAAATACTCGAAGTCCCTTGTGTCAGAGCCCGCGTGCTCGGCCATGACCCTGAGGTACTCGATGAAACGCTCCTTCACGTATGGGTCCGCAAGCTGCTCGCATAACACCGGCGTCATCGTGACTGCCAGGCACGAAGTGAGCCCTTCGTGTTCAAGCTGCGCCAGCATCTCGAGCAGCGGGAGGTAGGTGTCGGCCATGACCTGGTAGAGCCAGTCCTCACCGACTGGAAACACGCCGTTCTTGCGAACGTACGGCTGGTGCGTGTGCAATACGAGAGAGAAATATCCGTGCACCGGTCAATCTCCCATGCCGGCTGAGCGGCATATCGAAAAGATGTCCAGGCAACCATCGAGGCGCGAGCTCTCGAGCCTGAAATCGCTGGTGCGGACGAGCGGCGTGAGCACGCGGTGCGCCCATAACCTGGGGTTCGCTTTGCTCATCTCGTAAACCTTGATGAAGTCCACGAGCCTTATGCGGTCGTTCAACACAAGCCAGCCTGCGTGGAACATCCCCTGGATCTCGACGCTATCGAAGTGCTTTGAAAGGGCTTCAGCGAACTCCTCGGGAGTGTATTCGCGAAGGTGGAAGGGGTTGATGGGCATGTCACAACCGGGAGAGATCGTAAGGCGGTTTGGCGTGGTGACGATGGCGGTGCCGCCGGGTGCGATCACGCGGGCTATCTCCGAGAAATAACGCGATTCGTCGACCAGGTGCTCTACCACTTGGAACGAGACCGCGAGGTCAAACGAGCCTGACTCGACTGTCAACTCGTTGACGTCCATGACCTCGAAGGAGAGATTGTCGCGTGGATATGTCGCGCGCGCGTGCGCCATAACCTCTGGCGCGATGTCAGTGCCCACGACCCGAGACGCTACGGTCGCAAGCATCGCGGGCCCATACCCCTCTCCGCAACCGATATCTATGACACGCTTTCCCGCCGCCATCCCGACGGCAAGCTCGTATGCCACGAGGTGTCTCGCGAACCAGTAGTTCTCTCGGGATATGCCCGGCAGGGTCCTCTCGCCGGTGAGTTGAAGTTCTACGATTTCTTCCGACACTTATACCTGCTTGAGATAGGCCATAGCGCTCTGCGCGGCTTCGACTCCGGTGGCAAACGCTACGTCGCCACCGTTTCCGGGACCTGCCACTACGTCTCCAGCAAGGAACAGGTTGTCCGTGCCGGGGACATTGGAACCCGGCCGGTCCTTTGCCGTCTGGCCGACCCGCGGCTCGAACCCATCTACCATCTTCAACTTGAGCACGCGCTCCCATTCGACTTTTTCCATCATTCCGGGGAACATTTCGTCCAGGAGCACCATTAACCTCTTCTCTTCGGCCTCGATGGTATCCCGGTCCTCCATCGAGGCTATCGGCAGGGGATAGTAAAAAGTCGCCAGCTGCTTGCCGTCAGGCGCAGTGCTCGGATCGATATTGGACGTGAACTGCCCCATGGTCAACGGCTCGGGGGTCACCACCAGGCCGTCGATATCCGACACTTTGCTCGCGAGGCACAGATCGATGGATATCCCCGCCGTCGGTACGATCCTTTCGCAGCGCGCCGCGAGGCTCTCGCCGATGCCGTCGTCGGCCAGCTCGNNCTCTGGGATAGGCCACGCTCTCCTTGGCTTTGAGAGCGGTCTTAAGGAACGTCGAGAAGCAGCCCGTGCTCGTGAGATCGATGTCGGGGCAGACAAGGCCAATGCCGGAAAGCACCTTGAAGATGGAGCTTACCTCGGGTCTCTTCAATCCCCAGAGCGAATTCGAGAGCATGATGTCGGCTTTCTTTTCGGGACTGGCCAGGACGAGCTTGAGCATGTCACCGATGAGGACCATCTTGTCTCCGGCCGAAAGGAACCCGGCTTTGAGGAACTCGGGGACGCCGGCGGGAAGGTCGACGAACTCGCCTTCGCGCCAGAGCTTGGGCTCGCCCATCGACACGAAATCGATCTCGTGCCCGATCTGCTTCAGGGCGGCAGCAGCGGCTCCCTCGGCGCCGTACCGGCTCGCGTGGATACCGTAGTCGACCAGGAAGCCGTCCTTTCGGTCGAACGAGGCCCGCCCTCCGAGGTGGCCGGCTGCTTCGAACAATGCGACTTCCACCCCGTTATGCGCGAGTATCGCAGCCGCCGTCAGTCCTCCGTAACCGGCACCTATTACGATCACATCAGCGCCCATGAGAGCCTCCCGTTCTCGTGTTCTCTGCCTATTATAATGCACTCCAGCCTGCACCGCTTTCAGGGGCAGTGAGATTTGTTGACCGATAACAAAAGGGCGGGCCGTAGCCCGCCCTTCTATGCTCGTGCAATTGCGATCAAGCTATGGGGCACGACACCTCCGTGCGGTACTCCGCCGGGTCTTCCACCTGGCCCACGCCAACGAGGTAAGTTTCTCGGAACGGGCCGGCGGGCTCGAGCGCGTTTTCGCGCAACCAGACCGTGAGCGCCTGGTACGCTTCGCCGATCTCGTGATAAGGCCCGAAATGGAGCGTCGAAGCGAACTTCCCACCGGACAGTGTCACGCTCTCGACGCCGCCGCCGCCGGGAACCGGCTTCTCTATCGGCACGCACACCTCCGCGTTGATCTTGTCCTCGGTGAACTCCGGGTCGAGATAGAGCGTCATCGGCGGGCCGACAGGTTGCATGCCGGTCCTGCCCAGGAATCCGAACAACGTGCCGAACGCCTTTCCGAAGTCCTCTCCCATCGTCATCATCGACGTTTGAAAACGAACCCCCAGGGCGGGCTGCTCCGCGACGTCCCTCGTGACGACCTCCCTTTCCATTGCTTTCTCCTTTCCTTCGATGAGTCGCTCGATGGAGGAGATGATGTAGGTGTACTCGGCGATGCGCCTCCGGATGCGCTCGCGGTGCTCGTCCAGCATCGCCTCGCGTTTCGCGAGGTCTTTCTCGCGCAGGAACGCACGCATGTCCGGCAGGGGCATCTCGAGCGACCGGAGCATCCGCACGAGGTTAGCCTCTGGCAACTGGGTCGAGCTGTAGTATCTGTAACCGCTTTGCCCATCGACGTGCGCGGCCCTGAGGATCCCCTCCTGGTCGTAATGTCTCAGTGCCTTGATGCTTATGCGGCTCATGCGTGAGAACTCGCCTATACTGAACAGGTCGCGCCTCACCTTTCACCTCCTCGATAGTCTGTACCCATCGTCGGGTCTCCCCCTGGGGGAGAGTCAAGAGTGGAATTTCGCGTCAGTAAGCGCGTTTGAAGAGGTCGAGCGCATCGTCATAGGTGAACTCTCCGGGGTTGTTGAAGATGGGCCCTTCTATGACCGAGTCCCTGGCGGCGGTCTCCAACCCGTCCGCGGGCACACCGGCGTCGCGCAACCGTGCGGGCATGCCGATGTCGGACGCCAGTTCGCGTACGCTATCCACCGCCTTTCGTGCGGCGGTGATGTCGTCGTCTCCGTGGATGTCCATGCCGAGTGCTTCCGCTACCATCCTGTATCGTGCCGGGATCTCCTGTTCGGTGTATTTCAGGTTGAACTCCATCCCGTGGGGAAGGATGACGGCGTTCGCGAGTCCGTGCGCCGTGCCGAGGTGGCCGCCGCATGCGTGTGCCAGGGCATGAACGATCCCGGTATACGCGTTGGAGAAAGCGATGCCCCCCATGTTGGCAGCGATTAGCATGTACGTGCGCGCCTCCATGTCCGCGCCATCAGCGACGGCCCCGCGGAGGTATTTCGCGATCAGCCTGATTGCGTGGAGCGCGATGCCGTCGGTGATCGGCTCGTGAAGGTTGGAGTGGATGGCTTCGATGCAGTGCGACAGCGCATCCATGCCGGTC
>PMDX01000144.1 GCA_003154635.1 Actinomycetota bacterium
TCTTCATTGATCGGGCCTGTCTGCAACTTGCCGTCGGCATTCTTGTATTGGACCGTGCCGTCGGTCACTTTGACGGTCGCTGTGTCGCCGGTAACAGTGGTGCTGAACTTTGCATTCTTGAACTTGAGATTCGAATCCTTGAGGCTCTTGGCCATGTCCGTCTTGAAGGCAGCCTCTACGCCCGGCTTGCTCTTGAAAGGTTCCATGTCGACCAGGGCAAAGAAGCTTTGAGAGTTTTTACTTTCGAGTGCCTTGAACAGACTCCCTACAGTCGCTGACGGGGACGAACTCGCGAACACGACGAATACAAGCACGAGGACCACGGCCGCAATCACAAGGACGCACGCGGTCGCGATCGTGGGGATGAGCCAGCGCTTCTTCTTTTTCGCGGCGGGCGGCCCGGGTGGTGCGGCGGCCGGTGGTGGCGATATCAACGGTGGCGGCCCCGGTGGTGCGGCGGCCGGTGAAGAGGGGACGGGCGTAGGCACAGGGGAAGGTGTGTCTTTGCTGACAGCGTTCACGGCAGTGCCGCAGTGGGGGCAGAAAGCGTTATCGCCAACTTCTTTCCCACAGTTTGTACAGAACATTGCTACCTCCTGTTGAGGGGCCTGGTTGCGCCCTGACGGTAGGACGCCGCCCGGTCCAGGACGTCCACTCGGCCCGCGGGCCTGCCCTGTATCCGGACAAAAGTATTTTACCACCCGCAACGGATCGGAGCAGCGATTCTTTTCCGATGGGAGTCGATAATCTTCCATTGCTTCCAGTCGTCGTGCAGGAGGCTGAAATCAAGGTTAGAATACTCGCAGCCGGTCAGGTTGCTGTGGTGGTGTGGTGTGGCGTGTGCCTCCTGATCACCGAAGACAGAGTTCCATCGCGAAGGGAGAAAGACCGATGAACGCAAGGCGCGTGGCGTCATTTCTGACCCTCCCGGTCATTGTGGGCATGTTGCTCCTTGGAGCGGTCGTCGCTGGCGGCTGCGGCAAGAGCACGACTACTAACGCTGATCTGACCATCGAAGAGCTCAAGCTCAAGAAGGGCGATCTCCCGGGCTGGACCCTCACAAAGGAAGTCAAGGGGACAAGGAGCAGCGCGACAGAGAAGAACATCATCGCTCAATTGTATGACGCCGGAGCGGTCGCGATCCTCAACCAGGTGTTCGATAAGGCCGGTACCACCCTCCAGGTCAACTACGTACAGATGAACGACGCCGTGGGCGCAAAGCAAGCGGCGGCGATGCTGAAGGATGTGCCGGGTACCACCAACACCATCGGGGTCAAGAACAACATCGCCGTCGAGATAATCGGCAGCCCCTCCAACAAGGAACTCGTGGTCAAGAAGCTGGACCTCTCAAACTAAGTGAGAGGAATGGCGACATAGCCCGAACCTACAATAGCCGTCATCTGTTGATATAATCGGGAAAATCAATTCCTAGGGAGCCAGCATTGGATAAAGAGCTTGCCGACAAAGAGGTTAAGTCTTCATCCGTCGTCTTGCTGCTCATCGTAATGTCGTCCGCACAGTTCATCTTCTGCCTCGATATGACGTTCATGAACGTCTCCATCACCACCTTGGTGAAGGACCTGAACACGACCATCGCGGGCGTTCAGGGTGCGATAACCTTCTACACCCTTGTCATGGCGGCTTTCATGATAGCCGGGGCCAAGATCGGCGATATCCTTGGTCGGAAAAGGGCTTTCTTATTGGGCCTGTGCATCTACGGTGTAGGGTCGCTGACCACCAGCCTCGCCCCGAACCTGACCGTCCTCATTCTGGGTTGGTCGGTCCTGGAGGGGCTCGGGGCCGCGCTGTGCATGCCCGCCATGGTCGCTCTGGTGTCGCCCAACTTCGCGGAGGGCCCAGACAGGAAGCGGGCCTTCGCTATGATACCCGCGGCCGCGGCGGTCGGGGCGGCGGCCGGACCCATCGTCGGCGGCTTCCTCACTACCTACATCACCTGGCGGCTCGGCTTCTTTCTGGAAGTACTGGTGGTCATCTTTATCCTCACGATGCACAAGAGGATCAAGGACAGCACAGTGGAAGGCGAGCGCCCGAAGTTCGACTACCCGGGGCTCGTATTCTCGGCGGCCGGACTGGGAATCCTCGTCTATGGAATCATCCTCGCGGGCACCTACGGGTTCTTCAAATGCCGTGTTCCCTACACGGTCGGAGGGAAGGAGATCCTGGCTGTCGGCAGTGTATCTCCTACTGTCCTGTTCGCAATCGCGGGACTGTTGATCCTGGCCGTTTTCTTCTGGTGGGAGACCTTCTGGCACGGCCGGGGCAAAGACACATTGATCAACCCCGCACTGTTCAAGAACCTGGCGGTGGTCTGCGGTGTGTCCACAAACCTGTTCCAGTATTTCCTCATGACAGGGATCATGTTCTCCCTGTGCCTGTTCCTGCAGGTGGTGTTGAGTTATGACGCATTCAGGACCGGACTCACCTTACTCCCGCTGTCCATCACGCTGTTCATAGTGGCTATCGCGGGAGCAAGGCTTGCCAGGCGCATCGATCCGAAGCGCATCGTCCAGGTGGGATTCATTGTGATGATCGCGGGAGCGGCTCTGATGGGTCTGGCGACCGGCAGGAGCGTCAGCGGCTGGGACTTCATACCCGCCTTCCTGGTCCTGGGTACGGGCCTGGGCCTGGTCGCATCGCAGATAAACGAGATAGAGCAGTCCGCCGTATCGAAGGAGGAGGCGGGCGAGACTTCCGGCCTGAACTACACTTCCCAGAACCTGGGCGCCTCCCTGGGGACGGCGGTCGCTGGCGCGCTCATAGCAAGCTTCCTCGTGATGCAGGGGCCAATCACAACCACCGCCCAGAGGAAGGCAGTGGCCGCGGACATGATTCTGTTGGCCGTCCTGGCCGCGTTCGGCTTCCTGGGGACCCTCGGCCTCCCGAAGCGCAAGGCCGGCGAAACCATCGGGACCGGCGTCGAGGCCTGAGTTCTTCGAAACGGAAAGGCGGCCGAGCGGGCCGCCCTTCCGGCTCAGTAATAGAACAAGCCCGACCGTACGCTTCCACTAACGCAATATCATCCACCCCTCAATCCAATGGGACTTAGTGTACGAACAGGGAATTTTCGAACCAATGCAATCTAGCGTTCGTTGGCTGAATTGTAGCCTGAGATCACCGAGCCGATCAGCCGAACAGGGTTAGAAGGATAAAGAAGAAAAGCACCACTTCGTTGATGATCCATCCGTGTGAGTCCATCCAATCTTGAACGCCTGGCATTATCCGTTCAGCCCTCTTCTTGAAAAGCAAAAAAGACAGGACCGGCATAGCTGCAATAAACAAAGTCAGAGCAAAAAACGGGAGAATAGAGTAGAAGTGCATCTTGTGTTTTGCGAGGTACTGGCCGACCGTCAGCAGGATGACTAAATCCGATGGGAAGATGGAATAGAAAAGAAAGCCCATCGTGAAGATCCGCATCGAGCTCGCGTCCTGTATCGAAGCCATCCACCTCGGTTTACGAGCCTTCTTTCGCTGGGTGAATACCCATACGCCCAGGACGACGAGCAGGCCTGCCAACATGTAGTCGATTACACGGCTCGCCGTCGACTGGCCACTGCTGGTGCCACCCGTCTTGATGGAGCTGAATATCAGGAATGCCACGAGTCCCATCACGCTGACGCCTATCGCGACCCCGGCCAGGTACAGAAGAGTTCTCTTGATGGGCTTCTTACCCGTCATTACCACTATTGCGGTGATGATTCCAGGCCCGAGGTTCATGGTCAGGGCCATAGGAAGTACTGCAAGAAAATGAGACATTCTTCCTCTCCCTGTCTATCTCCCTACTGACGTTAGAACAGTCTAACAAAGGGATGGGCCCCTCTGCTTCCAGGGTCGCGCGAACGCATAAATGAGAAAGGGGCCCCGCAAGCGGGAGAGGCCCCTTCCGGCGAGTCGTTGTGGATGATAGCGTTGCCTATCAGGTTGGCGAAGACCTGGTACATCTGAAGCGGGTGCGCCGTTATCGTGCCCATATCGTCGTCGACTTCCACCCGCACCCTCTTCTCACCGATATCGTTGTCCCGCTCCGCCAGGATGTCTCTGATGATGCGATTTCGAGGGTTCAAGCAACTCCAGGCTATTTTTCCATCGCTTTCTTCCTCATTTCCTGCGGCATTTTTTCTATCGCGTAACGCAGGGAGGTGCGGGGCATGACGGCCTTGTTTCGCAGGACGTAATCGAATACTTCGGACTGGTGCTCGTGGCTTGCCTCCTTCAAAAGCCAGCCGTACCCTTTCTGCACCATGTCATCGCTGTCCAGCAGGAGACTGTCCGCGATCTCGAAGATGTCGGTCAGGAACTCTCCCTTCTTAGCCGGGACGATCAGGGAGACGGCAGCCGCCCGCTTTACCCAGCGGTTCTCCGATCGGGTCCATGTCTTCAGACACTCCACGTGGTCGGGATATTGTTCCATGAAAGTGCCAACGGTGTGATTGCAGAGGGTGTCGCATTTCGCCCAGTTGTCGATGTACCGCTCCACCCATCGTTCGAAGACCGCGAAATCGCCAGGCTTGTAGCGTTTGTTGATCCGGTAAGACCAGTTGGCGGCAATCACGGCCTCTTCTTGATATCCGGATTCGAGTAGCTCTTCGCAAAGGGCGAATATGTCATCCTTGCTCAGGTCTTTGACCTGGGCGAAGTGGCTTTTGGAGATCTTTGTGACCTGGGCGGTCTTGACTCCGTATAGCTTGATCTCTTCTTTGAAGAATCGCGTTAAGCCGGCTTGCGTTTTCTCGTCAGCGGCGGCTTCGAGGTCTGCTCTTATTTCATCGATGATCCCGGTCATGGTTCACCACCTTTGTTGAAGAAGAGACGAGCCGTGTGAAAGCCTTCCCAGATCGCGTTCAGGATCTTGCGGGGAGCAACGGCATCGCCAATCATCTTGACCTCTACGCCATCAAGCGATGAGAGCTCCCCGGCGACTCGTCCGTCAGGCGCGAACCCCAGAGCCAGCACCACCGCGTCGCATTCGATGCTCGAGGCGACGCCGCCCGTCTTGATATTCGCGCGGCCTTTCTCCACGTCGACCAGCTCCGCGCCAGCCATCGTCTCGATGCCAAGCGAGATCATCTTCTCGAGCAAGCTTGCCTTGTTGAGGATGAACACGGGCTCGGAAACCAGGATCCCCTCCTGGTCGACGATCGTGACCCTCTTGCCGAGCCCGGCCAGGAACATCGCCGTCTCGCATCCCACGACGCCCGCGCCCGCAACAACCACGCGCTTGCCCTCGGGCAAGTCTCCGGTAAGGACGTCCACGGCGCTCTTCACGTTGTCGGCACGCAGACGCTCTGGAACCACCGGTGCGGCGCCGGTTGCCGCTATCACCGCGTCCGGCTCCAACGCCGCGATCTCGCCGGCGGTCGCGCGCTTGCCGAGCTTGACGTTGACACCAAGCTTTTCGACCTGGCCGACCAGGTGATCGAGCAGCCTGCGCACGTCGCGTTTAAACTCGGGCGCGCCGGCGGCCACGAGGTGTCCGCCCAGGCGTTCTGAGCTCTCCCAGAGTTCGACGTCGATGCCTCTTCTCGCAGCCGTCACCGCCGCCATCATGCCGGCGGGCCCGCCCCCGACCACCAGGAGCCGGCGCTCAGCCATAGCGGGCTCGAGCGGGAACCTGCCTTCCATGGCGCACGACGGGTTTACGGCGCAGGAGGCGTACTTGCCTGAAAAACCGCGCGCCATGCAGCCTTCGCCGCAGCCGATGCAGGGGACTATGTCCTCGGGGCGGCCCTCCTTGACCTTGTTCGCCCACTCGGGGTCTGCCAGGTGCGAGCGCCCGAGGCCGATGAAGTCGGCTTTGCCCTGAAGCAGCACCGCCTCCGCGATCTCCGGGTCGCCCAGCTT
>PMDX01000060.1 GCA_003154635.1 Actinomycetota bacterium
TTAGCGCCTCCAGCGCTTTTTCGAGGTTTTCTTCGCGGTTGTGGACCGGGTCTTTTTCGAAGACCATCGGCCTCTTGACGACTCTCCGTTCCCTGACCTCTTCCCTGATCCTGGTCTGTGCCATGAACAGCCTCCCCACGCTCCCACACGGCTGGCCCCGACACCGCTTCTTCTTCGCGGTTTACGAAACCCGCCGCTTATTGATAACGTCACCCGCGCTGCTGTCAAGAAAGCCGTATTATTGTTGAATCAGAGCTGTCACATAATCTGCCGAAAACAATCCGGTTGTATAGTTTCAAAGAATCGGTCGTTTGGCAACATGGGAAAACCACATAATGTGAATTTCCGATCGATATATACGGGGAGCTTATCCGGAGCAGGAGATTCGCGGCCCACACTTTAGCTCCCGGCGTCCGCCACAATGCGATCAAAAACGTTCATGGCGCTGTCGGCGGCGCGCTCAGTGCCTATGCCCATGCCGCCCGCATCAACCCCCACCGCGTAAAGGCCTTTCACGGGGAGGGCAGGGTTAACGCTGTTGGCGCCGTCCTGGTCGTACCGTTGCGCGAGGCCTATGGCTTCTCCGGCGCCCCTGCCTCCCATCATGCTGATAAACTCAAGGCTCGTCTTGTGTTTCCAGACTGTATGCTCCTCGATGCCAGGGAAGAGCTCGCTCATCCTGCGGTCTACGACTTCGCTCATCCTGGTCGCGGCATCCGAATGGGCCAGCGACGGCGGCACAGCCGCGCATACCAGCAGGAGGTGCTTTCCTGGAGGAGCCAGGTCGGGGTCGGCGACGGTGGGAGATACCATGTAGAGTGCGGGGTCCTGTGGTATGTTTCCGGCCTCGAGGCTTGCACGGTAATCCTCGTATATAAATCCCTTGGGGATGTATACCGACACAATTGCGTCGGTCGGCTTGTAATCGAGCGCGTACTTGACCGTGACGGCCCCGTCGGAGTCGATGAGCTCGCTGATGCGCTTCGCGTATTCCGGGTCGAAGTTCCCGGTGCCGGCCAGCTCTACCGTGTTCCGGATGCCGGCGTCACTGACGACGATGTCACTCGGGTAGAAACCTTTTTCGGTCTCGACCCCCATGACGGTGCCTTTCTCCACGACTATGCGGGATACCGGCTCGCCAAGTCTAAGCTCGCCGCCGTGCTTTTCGCATGCATCCAGGAACGAGCAGGGGATGCGCCCGAAACCACCCCTGGGATACGCGGTCGAGGCGTCGTGGCACCAGTTGGACATCGCCCAGAGGAACTCGGCGGTGGACGCCTCGCTCGCGGGTATGACGAACATGAGGCCGCCCATGATGTTCAGGAATATGTACAGGTTTTCATCCTTTGTAAAGCCGTGGATGAACTTAGAGGCGGGNNAGGCGGAGCGCGCCGATCGCGTTCCAGGGCTTTGCTCCGACCAGGAGCGCTATCTTTATCAGGGCGGTCGGTTTTGTGAATGCGAGTGGCAGGTTGCACGATTTTTCACCGACCATCAAACGCCAGGGCTCTCGCATAAGGAACTCGAGATCGGCGTCCAGCCGCTTGGCCAGCATGCCTATGGGTCCGTTTTCTCCGCGTGCGGATATGTGCACGCTCATATCTACCTGGAAACCGTCCCTCTCGTACATGGAGGTCTTGCCGCCGGGAAACTCGTTGCGCTCGAAGACCGTGACCTCGTAGCCTTCCTTGGCCAGCAGCCCCGAAATGCCCGCACCGCCTATGCCGGTTCCTATGACGATTGCTTTTGCCATCCCAACCTCCCTGCCGCTCAGCTATCCCCAGGTGGCGTCTCAGGTAATCAACTCGGACATATTACCGCATAGCGCGGCGAGCTTGCATTACCCATTTCAGGATGAACGTGTCATTATCCTTCATGGTCCATGGAGGACTTATTCGAAGTCAACCAGAGCCTCAATCCTCGCCCGGGCTTCTTCTATGAATGCGGGATTGTCGAGTGAGACGTTGATGCCCCCGCGCTTACATATCCTCGCGCACCTGCCACATCCCGCGCAGCCTTCACCCACGACCGCGCGTCCATCGACTATCTGGATCTCGTTCAGGAAACAGCGCTTCGCGCATGCACCGCAGCCGTCGCAGCTCTCGGTGACCGTTACTGACAGCCCCTGGAGTTTCACCACGTTCTGCCGGCGCATGTCCGCGGGAACATGGCGCGCGAACCGGGAGATAAAGCAGCATTCGCAGCAGAAGCAGGCGGACAGGAGATGGTTTTTGTCCCTGATGCCGAAAACGAGGTTGTCGATGCGCACCTTGCCGATGATGGGCACCAGCCCCTTGTCCATGGCTTCGCGCATGTGTGCGAGCGCCTCCTCAACAGACACCTCGCGGCTTATCTCCTCTCCGATCTGGAGCGCGGCGTCCCCCATCATCAGGCAGCCTATCTCCGCGGGATAGCGCTTGCACTCGAGCGCGTTTCTGCAGACGCAGTAGTCCACTATCACCCTGTGGCTTGCCCGTCTTATGAAGTCCTCGAGGATGAACCCGGGAAGGGGCGTGCCCTCGGGGAGCTCGATATCCTCCGCCACGGGGATGCACGAGACGTTGAAGTCGCGGGCGCGGAACCACGGGATCAGGTTCTTGATGGCGGGGTAGCGGGCCAGTGGCGCAACCGTCTCGAGCAGCTTGTAGCTGAACGGCCGTCCGATGAGCTCGAACTGTCTCTTGCTTTAGTAATCCCAGCGCTGGCACTCCA
>PMDX01000132.1 GCA_003154635.1 Actinomycetota bacterium
GGGTGGAAGCGCTTCCCCAGGAGGAACCATTCCATATCCTGCGATATACCTTGTTGTCGCCTTTGTAGGAATCTGTCCATACAACATCAAAGAGACCCGGACCCTGGCATGAAATATCAGGATCGCCAAATGAATGGGAACCGCTGCTTATGACATCGTGAGAAGTCGTTGATCCATCAAATCTCATGCAGTAGACATCAGGACTGTACGCATCGTGGGCCATATAGGTTATGAAGACACTGGTACCGTCACTTGCCGCACGGATCATCTCAGGGTCATCAGTCGTAGTTGAATCCCAGACTTGACGTTTGTAATTGCCGAGATTGCCACCCGCACCGAGTGGAGACCAGTATGCGGCATAGCCACTCGAAAGCCATTGGCGCCATGCGATTGATACGCTATCTGATCCGTGAGTAAGAGCCGCTTCAATGAGGTTGTCGGTCGATGAACCCGCGTAAGCAAAATACCCCGATTCCCATGATTGTCCGGAATTCTGCGACCTTCTCACAAGGGCTTCAGTATGGTTGGCTCCGGGCCTTTCCTCGCTAACGTACGCTATGTAGACTGAATCACCCGAGCCGGTCGATACCTGTGGGCTGCTCACGGTCCATGACCCGAGGTTGACTTTCCTGGGAGAGCTCCAGGTAACCCCTTTGTCCGTTGAGCGGCAGTAGTAGATGCCGTTGTTCTCATAAGCCAGGTGGACGATATTGCCCTTTACCGCAACATCTACTTTTCCGGTGCTCGCGCCAACTGCCTTGTCGCTGGTCCAGCCCGTCGGGTAGGCCCCGGCAACACCACCGAGCGCGAGGTTGAAAAACATCAGTATTGCCAGAAAGCACGCGATTCGTTTCATTGCACAACCATTATCGAAATCGTGCTCGAGGCACTGAGGCCATGTGAATCAGTCACGGTGACTGATATTGTCTTGGCCCCGGGCGACTGAAACTCCGTGGTCTTCGATGGACTTCCCCAGCTATAGGAAACCTTGTCTCCGTCAGGATCCGAGGCGCTTGCGTAGTATGTTATGGATTCTCCGACATGAACCATGGTACGGCCGTTTATACTCACGCTCGGCGAGTGATTCTCCGCTGGCGCTGACGGTTGCGTCGGGATCGCGCTTTCGTCCCCTTGCGATGCACTGTTTGATGCGCTATTTTCGCCCGATGTTTGTTGTGCGACCGCCGATGTATCTCGCGTCACAGGAGTGGAAGTCGGAGTTGCAAGTGCCGGACTTGACTGCGCAACATAGTCTGTGGGGATTGCATCAGATGTCTTATGTGATTCTGTTTTCCTGGATTCAGCCTGAACTCGCTTGGTGTTGGAAGTGCGGTCACTGACGCCCCTTGTTGCAAATGGCCCCCACGCAAAAAGCCATAACCCTATCGAGATAAGGAGTAACATGGCCGCCGTTAGCCGAAACCCGGTAGCCATCCGGGATCTGGCATTTGACGCTATTCCAAGGCCATCATCGCACGATGGATGATTACGGACCGGGATGCGGCGTTGGTCCTTCTTGTCTTCATTCTCGAGTGTTTCTCGTGCATTGCGTGGAGCAGAGGTCTCATTGTCTTGCTGAGGCATGTCCATGCCGGACGTTCCAGCTCTCACGATTTTCTCTCGTTGAGCAATTGTGACCACATTCTCCGGATTCGGAGTTGGGTTCCTCAGGTGAGAGAAGATAAAGGGAACATCAACCGCTGCTCTCGCACGCGTCACAAAAGTATCAACGCTCCAGGCCGCGCAGTCTTCATCGTCGTTGCCCGTTACCAACACAGTGCCGCTGGGTGGAACGAGCTGAGGGTCGTGCTGGAGATGCTTCAAGAAAGCATGAGCCTGCGGAGTATCAGCATCGATAAAGAAATAGTCAAAATCGACCTCGGTCATCAGCACCAGTGCACTATGGATATCAGGTGCATATCTCAGTTCACCGTACTTACTGAGGGCCTTCATGACAGTACGTGACTTAGCAGAATCAAGATATAATATCGTTCGCCGCATAAGAGGTTCTTTCGCCGCCTTCCCCGTCACCTCAAACCATTGTGATTTCTAGAGGATTTTTCTTGTTTTGTCAAACCAGCTATTTCATCTTTGAGAACCGTACTTCGGTGATGTCTCTATTAATATTATAATTTTATCATGGATTGGATAGTTATTATGTCTTCTTCATTTTAATCGGACTTTCCTTCTTTGTCAAAGTGAACTTTGCAGAACGGTCTGGAAGGTCGTTTTGATATATCATATGAACACCACACCGCTTGAACTGGGAGGGTCGCGATGAGTGATGATTCGGTCAAGGGTGCCTCTAAGAGCCGCGGGCGGAAGATGCTGAGACGGGCCGTGCGACTTGAGTCTTTCGCGGCNNCACCGGGGAATACTGTTTGCCGACGGGCGTATCACCGACATCGTTGGGACGCGCGAGCTGGGCAACGTATCCGCCGACGCTGTCTTCGACTGCAACGGGCTCGTCGCTATGCCCGGCCTTATAAACTGCCACTGCCATATCCTCATGCCGGGCGGGCTCGGCATAGCGCTCGACCTTGCCGTTTCGTTAAGGCGGCAGTCGCTTCGAAACTTCGAGGAGTGCGCGGTGCGCGGGGTCACGACCGTTCGCGAAGCCAGCTCGCTGCCGCTGGTCCTTAACGCGCTCACGAGCAAGATCGATAATTTCGAGCTGCTGGGGCCGCGCGTCGTCGGCTGCGCGTCGGGTATCAAGGCGGTTGGCGGGTACCCTGACTTCACGGCGCGCCTGCCTCGCTTCCTGGAGGAAAAGCTGGGGCAGTTCAGTTACGACGTCACGGACCCGGAGTCGGGCCGCGCGGCAGTGCGGCTCTGCGAGGAGCTGGGGGCGCGGTTCATCAAGCTCTTCTTCGATGACCAGTCGCTCTTTTTCGGCCATAAGAGGTTGAACGTGCTCGATGACGCCACCGTGCGTGCGATCGTAAAGGAGGCCCACGACACCGGGCGTCGGGTGGGGGTCCACCAGTCGCAGCTCAAGGGCTTCAGGCGCGCGCTGGAGCTCGGCGTCGACGACCTCGAGCACATGCCCGTCGACGGCTATCTCACCGACGATGACGTCGCGAAGTTCATGGAAGGCGACCACCACATCACCCCCACCATCACCGTCGGGCTGAGCCTGGGTATCGCCCGCGAGGGGCACCCGGCGCTTGCCGACCCGCTCATGGAAGCGCTTGCGGCTGAGCGGGAGCGCGTGCAGCGCGTTGTGAGCCCGTCGGCGGCGGAACCGGCCATCGTCAAGATGAACCAGAAGGTCATAGACATCCTCACGTCGCTCCCCGAGGGGGGCAAGCCGCGCGTGCCTTTCATCTCCGATCCCGAGCCTTTCCTCACCGGCATCGGAGAGGCGAACATCCGCAAGATGTACGAAGCGGGCGCGAAGTTCTGCTGCGGGAACGACGGGGGCGTGCCGCTCACGTGGCCGGGGACGCTGGCCATAGAGATGGGGCTGCTCGAGTACCTGGGCGTGTCGCGAGCTGACGTGCTGCGGTCCGCCACCATCAACGCCGCGAGCCTCATCGACATGGAATCGGAGCTGGGCTCCATCGAGGCCGGGAAGCTCGCCGATATCGTGCTGCTCTCCGAGAACCCGTTCGACGACATCAGGGCGGTCGAGCGGGTCGAGGCGGTGTTCCGCTCGGGCGTCCTGCTGCACCGGGGCCCGCGGTTCGGGCTCGTCAGCAAGGGCTGACGCTGACCGCCCGGCTTTCATGCCAAACCACTCGAGAAAATACATGATCCTTTCTATTGCGCTTCCCGGTTAAGGGTGGATACAGTATGCCCTAGCGCCGGGCCACGGGGGCCGCGGCGGTACCTTAGAGGGTGGAGCCAGGAGGTTTGGTATGTCGTGTGAATGCGCAGAATGTGTGGAGTATGGCGGACCTAATCCAACGATCATGAAAATCAGGGTGGGCGCTATCATTGGGGAGATCGCGGTCGCGCTCTACGGCCTGGTAAAGGAGAGAAGCTGGAAAGCGCTTGGAGCTTTCATCGGGTCGGGTATCTTCTTCTGGACGCTGCCCCGGTATCTGATATGCGCCAGGTGTGAGAACTACGGCAAAGACTGCTATTCGCTTTATATGGGAAAGCTGACGTCAAAAATCTGGTCCAAGAAAGAGGGCGAAGTCGGTAAGGTCGGGATGGCCCTCGAGGCCGTGACCCTTGGCACCTTCGCTTACGCGCCGGCGCTGGGGTTGCTCAAGAACCGCAAGCTGCTTGTGCTGTACAGCTTTTTCCTTAACATTACCCTGATGTCACAGTTCCTGCATGCGTGCAGGCACTGCGCAACCTATGCGGAAGGGTGGAGGGCCGACTGCCCGTCGGCGAAGACGCACAGAATGATCTTCGGCGACAAGCGCGAAACCGCGGTTTAGGCAAAAAGCTTGATGACCGGGGTTGGAGCTGTTTCTCGAGCACGGCTTGTCCTGACCGCGATACCTCCAGGGGCTTGATAAGACAGATCTGACCCCGGGTTTTCAAGAGGTTTCGGGGGTCTTGGGGAAAGCGGAGCGAGGAGGTTGGAAATGGCATGTGAGTGCGCTGAATGTGTTGAGCACGGCGGACCGAATCCGACTATCATGAAGGTCCGGTTCATGGCGGTGTTCGCGCAGATAGGGGTGGCTCTGTACGGGCTCGTCAAGGAGCGGAGCTGGAAGGCCCTGGGGGCTTTCGTGGGGTCGTTCATCTTCTTCTGGACAGTGCCGCGTTACCTGATATGCGCGAGGTGCGATAACTACGGAAAAGAGTGCTATTCGCTATACCTCGGCAAGCTCACTTCCAGGATATGGCCGAAGCAGGAAGGCGAGATTCCCAAGGTGGGAATGGCGCTGGAGGTTATCACGCTGGGCACTTTCGCGAACGCGCCGGCCATCGGCCTGCTCAAGAACCGTAAACTCCTGGCTCTCTACATGCTGTTCTCGAACATTACCATGGTCACCCAGTTCTTCCATGCCTGCAGGCACTGCGCGCGCTACGCGACCGACTGGAGGTCGGAGTGCCCATCCGCCAGGACGTACCGCAGGTTCTTCGGCGTCGGCCGCGAGATAGCGATGTAAACAACTTGAATTAGAATCAGGGCAGACTCAGGGGTCAGGTCTTTTATTGCTTGCTGCCGCGTTTATCTCGATCAGAGGGGAACAGCAAACAATAAAAGACCTGACCCCTTTTTTGACCACCATATTTCAAGCGTCGCGGAGGGTGAATTCGAAGCAGGCGCCGTTGTTGTTGCAGGCATTTATTTCGCCTTTGTAGGCGTGGATGATACGTTCGACGATGGAGAGGCCTATGCCCGTTCCGGATGCGCTCATACCCTTGACGAAAGGCTCAAAAATAGACTCTTCGGTCCCGGGTGCCAGGCCGGGGCCGTTGTCGCATACGGTGTATTTGTGTTCGCCAGGTGCTGTCTGTCCCAGGTAGCCCACCTCAACGCGAGTGGCGGTCGCGTTGCCATGCTGGAGGGCGTTGGAGACAAGGTTGGTAAAGACCTGGGTCAATTGAAGGCGGTTTGCCCTGATGTGGCCGAGGTCCGGGGCGATATCGACGATCCCACCCTTCTTATCGATCAGATCCGCGAGTTCCGTCAGCACGTCATCCATAAGAGAGCCGACATCCACGTCGACAGGGTCTACCGGCGACTGGCCGGCCTTTGCCAGCGTCAGAAGGTCCTGCACCCTGCCGTACGTCAAGATCGCATCCGACTTGATCACTTTCGCGAGCTCCTCCAGGGCCTGGCGCGAGTCGCCAACCTTGATGCTGTCCTCCAGCAGGTCGGTAGCGGCGATCAGTGTCGAGTGCGGCCCTTTCAAGTCGTGAGATACAGTCTGTGCGTACCCCTCGAGCTCCTCGTTCATCCGGCGCAGTTCTTCCTCGGAATGCTTGCGCGCGGTGATATCGCGCGATACGGAGACTATCGCCTGGGGCTCGCCTTTCGTGTCGCGGACGCACGTGGCGCTTACCTCTATCACGATCGTCGTGCCGTCGGGCCGCTCGACATCGTACTCCACGTTGGAGATCGACCCGACCTCGGGAATGCTCTTCATGACTTCTTCCGCCCTGACACGCTCGTAGTCGGGAAGACAATCGAGCGCGTTGCTCCCCTCCGCCTGCCGGTCGAAGAGTCCGCCGAGCACCTTCGCCTTTTCGGACAGGGCGATTATCCGTCCCTGCATATCCGTCACGACAATCCCGTCGGGAGAGGTCTCGATCAGCGTGCGCCACAGCTCCTCGGACCCCCGCAGCGCCTCCTCTGCCTTTTCTTTATCGGTTATGTCAAACATCAGGCAGGTCACCGCGACTATGTCTCCATCCGCGTTGCGCAACGCCGCAGTGGTGAGCTCGACTTCCCTTATCTCGCCGTCCTTCCTGACGAACCTGTACTGGCTCTGGATGACGTTCTTCCCCTCTGTCCAATATCGTGCCATCGATGCCGCGGCCGCTTTCAATTCTTCCGGGTGGATTATCCCCGCGTCGAGTATGTGCCTGCCGATGAGTTCTTCTTTGCTGTAGCCGATCTTCTGCTCTGCCACCTTGTTGACCGATGTGATCACGCCATTGCCGTCATAAATGAGTGCGGCCTCGCCCAGGTTCTCGTACAGAAGCTCGTAGCGCGCCTCGCTCGCCAGAAGGGCGGCCTCGGCCATCTTCTTTTCGGTGATATCGGTAAACACGTTTATCACGGAAACGACCGCTCCGCTTTCGTCTCTTACCCCAGAGCCCGTCAGGTCGACCCAGATAGTATCGCCGTCCTTCTTGATGAAACGGAACTGGCCATTTACGATTCGGGACTCACCGGTAAGGAGCCTCGACGCCAGCTCTTTCGTTACGGGAAATTCATCCGGGTGGATAATCCCTATCTCTCCAACGGGTTTGCCTAACAGTTCCTCTCTCGAGTACCCGAGCATGTCGCTCGCAACCTCGTTTGCCTCGGTCAAAATGCGGTCGCTGCTGTACGTGTAAACGCCGGTACCGATGTTCTCGTAGAGCAGGCGGTATCGCTCTTCACTCTCCAGAAGCGCTGAATGAAGCCCGGAGCGTCCAACTGCCTGGCCTATGAGGCTCGCAAGGCCTTCAAGTGCCCTCTTCGTGTGGTCGGGGACATCATCGTGTGAGCGGGAAGCTACATACAGGCAGCCTACCACCTCGCCCTCGTATTGCAGCGGCACTGCCGCAAGGAACCGGAGCCCCTCCTTCTTGCTGAACGGGTCAACAGGAGCGTGCCTGGTAAGCCATATGTAGGTTGGTTTCCCGGCGAGGACGAGCTCGATCTGCTGGCTCGATGCGTCCAGCACCGCGACGGCCTTCGCAAACTCGTCCGAAACGCCGATGGAGTATGTCAGCTCCAATGCGCCGGTCCCATTGTCGAGCATGTAGACCCCGCCAGCATCCAGACCCGTGGCTTCGAGGATCCTGGTAAGGGCCACCTCCAAGATGCCCGACGTATCCGTAATGCCGCTCAGCGCTATGGCGAGGTCACGCTGGGCCTCGACCAACTCCTCCGAACGCTTCCGGTCGGTGACGTCGCGAGAGCTGTATATCGCTCCAATGTAACGGTCGTTCTCGTCGTACAGCAGATGGCCGACCGACTCTATCCAGACATAGCCGTGGGCCTTGTGTCGATTGCGCCCTTCCAGTTTGACCAGCGATTTCCGGTTGGCAACCGCTTCGCGCATGATTCGGGTTACCTCGCCCCGGTCGTTGGGCTGGATGTTGTCCACAGTATTCATCCCGATGGATTCCTGCTGCGTAAAACCCGTCACGCGCTCGACGGACGGGCTTATATACATGATGCGGTCGTTGGCATCCACCTGGGTAACAATGTCGACCATGTTGTCGGTCAGCAGGCGCAGGCGCTGCTCTCTCTCGGTGAGCGCATTCAAAGCTCGCCTGAGCTCGAGAGCTTTCTCGGCCTCCTCGATGAGGAGGGTCCCCATTCTCTTGTCCTTGACCACATATCCGGTGGCGCCGAGCTTGAACGCTTCGACTGCGGTTGCTTCGTCGCCGTGGCCAGTGACCATGATCACCGGGGGGCTAGCTTCGGCGGAGGTTATTTCCTCGAGGAGCTCAAGGCCTGTCCCGTCGGGAAGCTGGTAATCGAGGGTAATGAGGTCGAAGCGCGAAGAGCCCAGCGCCTCTCGCGCCGCGGCACAGTTGCCGGTAATGGTTACATCATGCGGGAACTTGGACTCGAGAAGCCTTCTGATAATACTAGAAATGGCCTTCTCGTCCTCAACGACAAGTATTCGAGGCTGTGGTTCCGGCTCCATGACCACCCTTAAGACCACTCTGCGGTCTCGTCAGGATCGACTGAGTTCTACCATGGTGTCCCGTGCTTCCCCATCCCCATGGTCGGTGTCTCAATCCGGGCACTTCGATTATACAACTTCGACATTCCTGATAATCATGGTGCGTCTCGGAGGGTGAATTCGAAACAGGCACCGTTGTTGTTGTAGGCTTTGATGTCGCCATTGTAGGCGTGGATGATACGTTCGA
>PMDX01000249.1 GCA_003154635.1 Actinomycetota bacterium
GAGACAGTCGAGCTGAAATGGGGCCAGGGAGCCAAAGATATTGGCGGCGAGGTGAGGCTGAAGAGCATTGATAAGGCGTGTGAGATGAAGGCGAAGGGCTACATAGTGTTGCCCGATCCTGACAACCCTGAGGTCGTCGAGTCGTTTAAGCTGGGTGGGGTCAAAGACTTTGAGAGGCACTCGCGCCTGGGCATGGTGACCGAGGAAGGGTTCGCCGCCGCGGTGGACGGGCTCCGCGGCATGGGCGCAAAGAGGGTCTTCCTGAAGACTGGCGCTTACAGGCCTGTTGACCTGGCGCGCGCCGTGAAGTATGCCTCGGATAACCGTATAGATATGTTGACGGTTGACGGTGCAGGCGGCGGAACCGGAATGAGCCCCTGGCGCATGATGAACGAGTGGGGCGTTCCGACCGTAGAGCTGTGCAGCCTGACATACGAGTACATCGACTATCTCGCGAAGCAAGGCAAGTATGTTCCAGCAGTAGTCTTTGCGGGCGGCATCACGATGGAAGACCAGATGTTCAAATCGTTCGCGCTCGGCGCACCATACGTCAAGGCGATTGGAATGGCAAGGTCATCGCTGGCGGCCGCGATGGTAGGAAAGACCATCGGCGCCAAGATCGCCGAGGGCGACCTTCCGAAGTCCATCTCGAAGTTCGGTTCCACGTTGGACGAGGTCTTCATCACAGGAGTCCACCTTCGTGACACCTACGGCAAGGATTTCGAGAGTCTGCATCCCGGCGCAATCGGCGTGTATACGTACTACGAGAGGCTCGCTCAAGGGCTGCGCCAACTCATGGCCGGTGCGAGAAAGTTCGGCCTCGAGCACATCGCGAGGGATGACATAGCCTCCCTGACGGAAGAGGCCTCAAAGCTAAGCGGAATCCCGATGGTCAACGAGCTGGACAAGGAAGCCGCCTGGGAGATCATCAAGTCTTAGATCCAATACCAAAAACGCAGTAGGAAAAGGCGGGCTCGAAGCCCGTCTTTTCCTATTTAGATAAACCAAACAATGGTGCGCACAGGCTCTCCGGATATGTCAACCCCGGGGCTGCTGACGTGCTTCGGAACGACGCTCGAGGAGAGGGATGGAGCCATGACCGGTAGAAATAGATAACAACCATATATATGAACAGGGCCAAGTGAAAGGCTTACCAGCGGAAGGCAGGAAGAAGCGGAAGGAGGGGCAATATGCCGGAGTGCGTTACCTGCGGAACGATCGTGCCGGAGGGAACCAGGTACTGTCCACACTGCGGAACCGCGCAGCAGCCTCCCGAGAGGGCGGTTACTTCCGCCGGGCTGCTTGAAAGCAAGCCACCACCACTACCACCACCGGTCTGGAGCACTCAAAGCGCGGTTCCCGAAGGACAACCGATAGCTCACGGGCGAAAAGGTAAAGGCCTTTCAAAAGGAGCCACGCTGGCGATAGTGCTGGCGGTGTGTGCGCTGGTCTTGATAGTGCTTGCCGTCGTATTTGGAGTCGTGTTCTTCGCGAACGTGATAGGCGCACCAGCGGACGTCGCGAATAATTACGTCAAGGCGGTAAACGCGGGCGAACTTGACACCGCGTGGTCGTATCTTTCGACCGCGACGCAGAAGGAAGAGACAAGGTCGGGATTCGATTCAAAATTGGGAGACTTGAAAGGCGCCATATCCAAGTGGAACACCAGCAACATCAATATTGACATGACTGGTAGCGGGAGGGCCACCATAGTCATGAACCTCGCGTTGAGAGATGGCAGCACTTCAGCATGGGACATGACCCTGGTAAAACAGAACAGTGACTGGAAGATACGGGCAGTTTCACCCAGGTGAGTGGACCCAGGTGCGTTCGGCCGGGGCCGGTTGATTCAGCGTCACCAGGATATCAATCAGCCCGCAACGGAATCGAGATCGAAAAGACGGAGCCACCGCCCTCCCTGGGAGAATAAGTCACGTCGCCGCCGTGGGCGTTCGCGATCTTTCTTGCGATGTAGAGCCCCAACCCCAGGCCGGGGGTCGAGTGATGCATAGCGTCGGTGACTTGATAGAAGCGCTCGAATATCTTGTCGCGGTGCTCGGGTTGTATGCCTGGGCCGTGGTCCATTATCGATATTATGATCTCTCCATCAGCGTTCGCAATCTTAACGTCGATGGCGGAGTGATCCGGTGAGTAGTAGGCTGCGTTCTCGAGCAGGATTATGAGCAGCTGCACCATCTTTTCGGCGTCGACGACGGCGTAGCCGGCGTCCGTTCCCATGCTGACGTTGACCTGGTTGTCAAAGCCCATGGTATCGATCCGGTCTACGGCGATGTTCACGAGCAGCTCGATATCGGCCTCGCGCTTATCGTGCAAGAGTTCAAGCGTCTCGAATCGAGATACGTCCATGAGCTCGTCGATAATAGACGTCAGCCGGTCGGCGGCATGCTCGAGGGTCTCGTAGATGTTGGTGACATTCTGGCTCGTGAAGTCTTCCGGCCGCTTCGTGAGTATCGTAGTGTAGCCCTTTATTATCGTAACGGGATGCCGTAGCTCGTGGGAAGCGATCGTCATGAAGTGCTCAAGGCGCTCGGCTCGTTTGGCGAGCTCACTCTCGTATTCTTTTTCCAGCGTGATGTCGATGAGCGAGACGGCCAGGTTATCGGTGCCCGGGAGTACGACCATGGTGGTAAGCACGATGAGATCCTCGTTATGGGCTCCGATGACCCTGCTCTCGAAGTCAACGGGAGATCCCTCCCTCTGCAGGACTTCCGCGTACTTCTGCTTGAACTCTTTTAATACCTCGGGGGAAGGGGTGAGCAGCCCGAAGATGTCCCGCCCTTCGACCTCGCCGGGCCCGAACCCGAACATACGCTCGAACTGCTTGTTTGCAAACGATATCGTGGCGTTCGCATCTATGACACACATCGCGGTCCCGGTCGATTCGAAAACCGCGCGATACCTGCGCTCGGATTCACGAAGCCCTTCTTCCGCCCTTTTCCGCTCAGTCTTTTCAACAACTTCATCGAGCGCTCTGTTGACAGCGGTAGCGAGGCGTGAGAGGCGGTTCTTGAGGACGTAGTCGGTGGCGCCCCTCTTGAGAGTGTCAATCGCCATCTCTTCTCCCATTACCCCTGTCACGAAGATGAAAGGTACGTCTGGTGTCCTTGCTTTCGCAATGATCATCGCGGCAATCCCGTCAAACGACAGCAGTTCGTAGTCGGAGAGGATGACATCGGGGTCGAAATCGATAAGGGCGATCTCGTAATCTTCTCGGGTGACGACGCGAACGAACTCGAACTGTATTCCGGCTTTGCGAAGGGCATACTCGTTCAGCTCCGCGTCGAGCGGGTTGTCCTCGAGCATGAGGATTCGAAGTGTGCGGCTCATGCGACCGCCCCGGCCACGTCACGCTGCGCACTCGGAAGCGTGAAGAAGAACGCAGCTCCCACCCCACCCTCGCCTTCCGCCCGTACCCTGCCGCCGCGCCGGTGGACGATCCTTTGAACATTTGCCAGGCCGATACCGGTGCCTTCGAACTCTACGTCACTGTGAAGCCGCTTGAAGACCCCGAATAGCCTGTCAACATATTCCATATCGAACCCTACTGTCTGGCACCATCTAGATTTTCCGGTCACCGTACTCTACGGCGGTAACCTCGATGATAGCCTTATCTTGCCTGGAAGTGAACTTGATGGCCTTCGACATGAGGTTGGTCAGGATCTGTGCTACGAGCCGCCGATCAGCGAGTGCTCTCGGAAGCCGCTCCGTAATCTTCAAGTCCACCTCCCGGTGTCCCGGGAGGATTCAATGCCGGAGGGCTTTGCCCCCCCTTTTTTTTGGATTACCGACGGGTGGAGCCAGAAGAGGCATGCGGCAACAACTGCCAGCAGGACGGAGATGGAGCACATGCCGACGACCAGGCCCGCGTACTGGTTTATGAGCCCGATGAGGTAAGGCAGAACAGCGCCACCGATGGCGCCTACTGAAAGGAACAGGGTGAACACAAGGGACGAGAGGTCATCGGGAAACCAGGACGCGTATCCAATGAGTATCGGGTAGATGCAGGAAAAGAAGAGCCCGACCAGTGGATACATGATGATCGCGGCTTCCTTTGAGTTGGTCAGTGGGGCGACGAGAAGAGCAACGCCGGCCGCTATGCTGAGCGGGACGAGCACGTTGAAGGGGTCGGTTCTCTTGAGCAGCGGACTGAGAATCCAGCGGCCGACGGTCAGCCCGAGCCAGAGTCCTGTCAGCACCCAGTGAGCGGCTCCGAGGCCCATGTGGTGCCGCTCCTCCAGATACGTGATGAGCCACATCGATACCGCGGTCTCGGCGGCGATATAGAAAAGCAGCGCAGCCAAGAGCCCGCAGAAGAGCCTCCTGTTGAAATTGACGGCCGCATGGATTGTCCGGCGTGAGATCGCCTTGACACCATCCAGCTTTTGCAGAGAGACGAACGCTAAGGGCAGGCTGAGTGGGATGATAAGCAGAGCTGGCGCCCTGAAAGCCCAACGCCAGGCGGAGGTATGGTCGTGGATAACAAATGCGGTCAGCAGGGGGCCGATGACGACACCGAGAGAGAAGAAGCTATANNAGGATGCCGTTCGCCAGACCGGACATCACGTAGAAAAAGAGGAGTAACGAGAAAGATGGAGCGAACGACGCCGCAAGGAGAGAGCCGACCAGCAGAGCGACCTGCGATAGGAGCAACCGCCTCGGATTGAACCTTTGCATCAGAAGCGTGATGGCCAGTGCGCCGACGAGGCCCCCGGTGAAATACGCAACCTGCAGCAGCCCTCCCAGGCTCTCGTGGAAGTGATAGAACTTCATTATCGTCTCGACCGTCGAGGGTGCGAGAATGAGAACCATGCCCGGGACTATCATCAGAGGGTAGAATGCCCAGATATTTTTTTCGGCGCGGTTGCTTTCCAACAGTTCCCCTGCATTCACCGTAATGACCTGCAAGCCAGTATATCGTTTCACTGACCGGGTGTTTGATGTTTGTAACGGAGAGAGACTCGTCATAACATTGATGTATGTGGAAAAGGCGTGTAGCGATAATCATTGCGGCGGCAATGCTTACGGTTATGTCTGCCGTGGGAGCGGCAGCCAGCCAGGCCGGAAAAGGCGCCGAAGAAGCCCTGAGTTACATAAAGTCGAGGCAGAACGCGGACGGAGGGTTCTCGGAGCCTGATGCCGCATCCGACCCGCGCACGTCGTGCTGGGCCGTCCTGTCGGGTGCCGCGGTTGGAGAAGACCCGCTTTCCTGGAGCAATTCGGGTTCCACTGCCGAACAGTATCTGGACGCTGCCGTCGGTTCAGTGTCGTCTCTCGAGGATATCGAGTTGATGGCGCTGGCCATAGCGGAATCCGGCGGTGATCCCACCGACGTCTCGGGTAAGAACCTGGTGTCGTTGATAAAAGCACAGATGGATTCGAGCGGAAAGATCGGTGCCGACATATATCAGCATTGCTGGGGGATCATCGCGATTATCGCCTCCGGTGAGGACGCGCCATCCGCCGCGACGGAATGGCTCGTCGAAAAACAACGCGTCGATGGCGGGTGGGGGGAATCAGACCAGGTGGTGGTCAAAGATACCGCACTCGCACTCGAGGCACTGAACGGTGCGGGTGAGTCATCGGGCGTCAAAGTCGATTCAGCGCTGCAACTTCTCCACGATAAGATGGACGGAGACGGCGGTTACATGAGCACCTCAAAGAAATCTGACGCCCAGACGACTTCCACTGTGCTGCGTGCCATCTACGCGGCCGGTGAAGACCCGAAGTCCGATTCCTGGTCGTTCCATGGAAACAATCCCCTCGGGTTTCTGAACTCGCTTCAGGCTTCCGACGGACACTTCCAGTATTCGAAAGGGACAGAGTCACAACCGGCCATGACTACCGCAATTGCGCTACCCTCGATCTCGGGAGTTTCCTTCCCGTTGAACAGCTCTAACACGCTGAAATCCGGTACCGATATCAATTCTTCTGGGGATCCGGACACTGGTACGGCCGGCGCGGGGATGTCGCTCCCCGCCACCAAGGCCACTGTTGGAGGAGGGCCTGGATTGCAGGCCAGGGTTGTCCAGGGAGCCGCCACCGGCGCGTCGGCCTGCGTCCTGGGAGCACTGGGATTATGGCTCTTCCTGATCCTATGCTTTGTATATGCAGGCCTGCTGATCATCATAGCTTTCACAGTCGCCGCTGTGTCCAAGCCGAAAAAGAGCTTACCTCCCTTCCCTCCCTTCTGATGATTCTACTCCCCCTCAGGAAGAACGTACCTGACCCGGCTCTCTAAAGAGACAGAGGTCGGGAACTTGAACACTCAGTCGTCGCCGAATGCATCCCTGTTTCTCCAGAGGAGGCTCAGGGTCGAAGAGCCGAGGGCTGCCGTCCAGGAATGGATGACGAGCATCTGAGCGCGGTCGGAGTTGAGGGGCCAGTATTTCTTGTTCTCGAGCGAGTAGAGGATATCCATGCATGACAGGAACATCATGGCGCTTCCGGCGGCGGCGCCGGCGAAAAAGCCTTTGCGGTTCATCTTCAGGATGTTGATGGCGGCAACCATCGCACAACAGATCATCCACGAGTCGGCAAGTGGAAAAGCTCTCTCGAACGCCTCGTCCTGGAGGGTCTCTGTAGCTTCCATCTTGCCGGCAAAGAAGAGTATCCAGAAAAGGGCGGTGCCAAATCCTGTTATGGCGAGAAGGATTGAGAGAACGGTCATCGCCAGAGGCCTGCGTTTTTCTTCCATCTCGAAACCTCCTGTTCAAAGGGTCGACGATGTAGCAACAACTGACATTATCGATGATGACGGCCCGCCATACAACGAAACCGCAAGTTGGGACAACGTGCCAGTTCAAGGTGAGAACCGTCAAGGCGCTGCAGACGGCCCCTGTGTTATATTTTAATTCAACGACAGGCCATGCGCCGATGTGGAGGTATGGGATGAAAGACTCTAGCGCACTCAAGGCCGAAGAACTCTGGAACCCTTCAAGTTCTCTTTCCGAAAGGGTTGCGAAGCTCAGGGAAGAGTACGTCGATATTCACGAACGTGAATTCCACAACGAGATAATGCCGTTCACAACCGGTACGCCGTGGGACACCGTATGGTCGCCCGTCCTGTGGGGAGTGGTCCCGGACCTGCTCGCATTTCACAAAGCTTTTCTCGAGACTCTTCCCATGGCCGCGAAGAAAGTTGAGCTGCCGCCGGACTTCTGGGAGAAGCCTCACGTGGTGCGGGTAGCGCTGTTTTTTCGCGAGGTGATCTCGAAGTACCTGCCCGTGGAGATACTCGATGGGGAACTCATCGTTGGAGGACAGTACAACACGGCGATGTCGCGCGCGATGGATAAGAAACAGTCAAAGCCATGGAGAAAAAAGACCGACAAATGGCTCAAGGAGATCGAGGTTCTCAACTCCCACGGAATGGGTAACGCTGGGGCCACACCCGGACATCTCATTCCCGACTACCCGCGAGCGCTGAAGCTCGGGCTCAAGGGTCTGGTAAGGTACTTCGAAGAGCTGGGGTCCGAAGTGACAGACCAGAACCATAAAGATTTTCTCGGTGCGCTCGTGATCACGTGTGAAGGCGCCAGAGAGTTCGCTGCACGGTACGCCGCCGAAGCCAGGAAGCTCGCTCATGAGTGCGACGACCCGTTGCGCAAGTCCGAGCTGGAAGAGATAGCTCGCATCTGCGAGAAGGTACCGTGGGAGCCTCCCGAGACTTTCCATGAGGCTCTACAGGCATTGTGGTTCATACACATGCTGGTAATGGTCCAGGAGTCGTACCCGGGCCCAGGCCTTTCCCCGGGACGGATAGACCAGTACCTGTACCCGTACTACAACGCTGACATTGAGGCTGGGAGACTCAACCGACAGCAGGCGAAGGAGCTCCTCGACTGCTTTTGGATCAAGCCGAACTACGCATACGATTTCCTGTGGCGCGTAATGCGAATACGTGGTGTGACCAGCGGATACGGCCAGTTGATCACGATAGGAGGGCACGGCCCTGACGGCGAGGACGCTTCGAACGAGCTGACCTGGCTGATACTCGACGTAATCGAGGAGATGAATCTTCTCGAGCCAAAACCCAACGTGAGACTTCACAAGAATACTCCTGACGACCTGCTCATGAGGGTGGCGGGGATGATATCGAACGCGCAGGGAGCCCCGTTCCTGTTGAACTTCGACGAGGCTTCAGAGGCGGCGCTGTGCTGGCAAGGCCTGCCCGAAGAAGAGCTTTGGGATTACGCGCCGGTCGGGTGCCTCGAGAACACCCTCCAGGGAAATGACCGCTCCGGCACGGTAGATGTCAACGTAAATCTCGCAAAGGCTGTCGAGTTTACGCTGTTCGACGGAAAAGACCAGGCGACAGGCGACAGGCTCGGGCCGGGCACCGGCGACCCGCGCAAGTTCAGGACGTGGGACGAGTTCAGAAACGCTTTCGAGACGCAGCTAAGGGCCCTACTGGGCAGGTTTTTCGAATACTATGATTTCAGCGATTCGATCAGGGCGACTTACGAGCCCACCCCTTACCTGTCCGCGCTGGTTGGTGGCTGTGCCGAGTCCGGACGCGACGTTACGAACGCCGGCCCTGAGCATAACTTCGTCACGGTGGAGGGGGTCGCTTTTGCAACCGCGGCTGATTCTCTTGTCGCGATAAAGAAGCTGGTCTACGAGGATGGCATCGTATCCATGGACGACCTCGTAAAAGCAATAGGAGACAATTTCGATGGCCATGAGAAACTCCGCCAGACACTTATCAACAAAGCGCCCAAGTATGGAAATGACGACGACTACGCCGATGGAGTCGCGCGTTATCTCTCGCGATTCTGGACCGAGGAAGTAACAAAACACAAGACCTCTACAGGTAAGCAGTACCGGGGCGGGTACCTGTCGTGGAACTACTGGATAGCTTACGCTCCCTGTACCGCCGCGACTCCCGACGGGAGGAAGAGGGGGACCTTCCTCTCGAATGGGCTTTGCCCCGTCGACGGGACTGACCGTAAAGGCCCGACGGCGGTTGCGATATCGGTTGGAAAGCTCGGACTCGAGACGGCGCCCAACGGCGATTCACACACGATATCGTTCAACCCGTCACTCCTGAAGGGGCCCGGGCGGGTCGATAAGCTTGCCGCGTACCTCAGGGGCTATGGCGAGAAGGGCGGCACCGCACTTCAGATAAACGTCATAGACCCCGAAACGCTCAAGATGGCCCAACAGAACCCATCGGAGTACTCGAACCTGCTCGTAAGGGTGACCGGATACAACGCGTATTTCGTGATGCTCGGTAAGGAGATACAGGACGAGATAATAGCCCGGGAATCACATGAGCTCTAGCATGGATGGTGATGTCCGTAACGACAACGGCATAGTCTTCAACATACAGCGGTTCTCTATCGAGGACGGGCCGGGAATAAGGACTACGGTGTTCATGAAAGGGTGCCCCTTGCGGTGCAAGTGGTGCCATAATCCCGAAGGGCTCGAGAAAAAGCGACAGCTCATGTGGTTCGACGTGCGGTGCATAGGCGCCAGGGACTGCCTTTCGGTTTGCCCTACTGACGCCCTTGCCCTCACGCCGTCGGGCATGGTCATCGACCGTGAGGCCTGCGATGCCTGCGGAAAGTGCGCAGATGCCTGCCCGGCCGGAGCACTCGAGGTCGTGGGCAAGAGGTTTTCCCCACGACAGGCGTTCGACGAAGTGATCAGGGACGAGGCGTTCTATCGCAACTCCGGCGGAGGGGTCACGGTCTCGGGGGGAGAACCGACAATGCAGCCCCGGTTTGTCGAAGAATTTATGAGGATCTGCCGCGAGGGCGGTCTCAATGTCGCGCTGGATACATGCGGGTATTCCTCGCCGGAAATCCTTGAACGCCTGCTCCGACTTGCCGACATGGTGCTGCTCGACCTCAAGGTGATGGATCCGGGCAGGCACAGAGTGCTTACCGGTGTCGATATCGAACCGGTCCTAAACAGCGCGCGCATGGTCGACGGACAGGAAAAACCCGTCTGGGTGCGCACGCCGATAAT
>PMDX01000177.1 GCA_003154635.1 Actinomycetota bacterium
GCTCGAGGATCGCGTCCTCCACCTCGCGCGGGTAGACGTTGAACCCGCCGCGGATGACCAGGTCCTTCTTGCGGTCGACCACGCTGATGTAGCCGTCCTCGTCAATGAAGCCGAGGTCCCCGGTGAATATCCAGCCGTCCCGAAGTATCGCGGCGGTCTCGTCCGGCCTGTTGTAATAGCCCATCATCACCTGCGGCCCGCTTATGATTATCTCTCCGACCTCGCCGGTCGCCATCTCGGTCGCTCCCGTATCGGCATCGACCACCTTGATGTCGGTATCAGGCATCGGGATGCCCACGGTGCCCGGCTTGACCAGCCCGCCCCACGGGTGTGCGCTCGCTATCGGGGTGGTCTCGGTCATGCCGTAGACCTCGACCATGTTGGCGCCGGTCAGGTCGTGCAGGTCTTTGATAGTGTCGATGGCGAGCGGCGCGGCCCCCGAGAAAAATCCCTTGATGAACGACAGGTCCATCTCCCGGAACTCCGGCGAAGCCAGCAGGCCGACGAAGATCGCGGGAACGCCCGGCAGGAACTGCGGCTTGTGCTTCTTGAGTAGCTCTATCATCGTCTTGGGCTCCGGGCGCGGGATCATGATGTGCGTCCAGGCGCCCCACAGCGGCGCGTTCTGCATCGCGGTATACCCTGCCGAGTGGAATATGGGAAAGGTGCCGATGAGAGAGACCTCGCCGTTGTTGAGGTCGGGGAACCAGGCATGGAACTGCTGGACGTTGCTGCTGATGTTGGCGTGGCTCAGCATGACGCCCTTGCCGACGCCCGTGGTCCCGCCGGTGTAGAGCAGCGTAGAGAGCCCGTCCCACTCCCCCCGGTCCTCCACGGCGTCGGGCGGGTTGGACCTGATGAGCCGGGTGAAATCGAGCACCCTGTCGCTGGTCTCGATCTTCTTGTACATCGCCTTCATCACGTACGGGAACAGCTGTTTCTTGGGGAACGGGAGGTAGTCGTTTATGTTGCACGCGATGACTTTCTCGAGCTTAGTTCGGGGCATCGCGGACAATACTCTAGGGACGAGCGGGCCGAGCGTAAGGGCTATCCTGGCGTCGGAGTCGTTGAGCTGGTACGCGAGCTCGTGCTCCGTGTAGAGCGGGTTGTTCATGACCGTCACCGCTCCCAGGCGGAGCGTGGCCATGTTGGCTATGACGACCTGCGGGATGTTCGGCAGCACCATGGCGACCTTGTCGCCCTTCACTATGCCGAGGCCCATGAGCGCCCTCGCGAACCGGTTGACCAGGGCGTCGAGCTCGGCGAAGGTTATCTTCTTGCCCATGTAGTAAAGGGCGGGAGCATCACCGAATCTCTTTGCGGACCTGGCGAGGCTCGCGGAAACGGTCATCTTCTCGTAATCTATCGACTCGGGCACTCCTGGGGCGTACGACTTGTACCAGGGCTTCGAATCCATGGTCTCTCCCCTCGATCACTCGTACCTGTCTATAAGCTTGGACGCTATTACTCCTGAGGCTATCACCGTCGGTACGCCCCCTCCGGGGTGTGTGGAGTTACCGACCAGGTAGAGGCCCTTTATGCTCTTCGACCTCGCCGACGGCCTGAAGATCGTCTGCTCGGTAAAGTCTTCCTGAATGTCGTATATGGCGCCCTTCGGCATCAGCAGCCTCCGCTCGAAGTCCATCGGGGTCGCACAGTCCTTGACGACCACATGTTCCTTCAGACCGGGGATGGCGTAGCTGTCCAGGTCGTCGATGGTACGCTCGACGAAAGCGTCTTTCTCGGCGTCCCAGTCGGTGCCCGCGAGGTCGTAGAAACCCTCGGGTATGAGGTTCAGGCCGTGGTGGCCTTCCGGGGCGAGACCCGGGTCGGACAGCGTCGGCCAGCATATGAGGCCGAACATCTCGTCGGGGAGCTTGCCCTTCTTCGCGTTGTCGTACCAGTAGTCGTTGACCTCTTCGAGCGAGGACGCGATTATGCTGTGGTGCGCCTCGAGCGGAGGCTCGTAGTCCAGGCCGACGTATACCATCGGGACGCTCTTGGAGTACTCATAGCTCTTCATGCCCACGCGCGCGAGCCACGGCAGTTGCTGCTCGCCGATCATCTCGAGGTACAGCTTTATCGCGTTGATGTCCGAGACCACGATGTCCGCGGTTATCTCGGTCCCGTCGTCCATCAGCACGCCGGCGACCCTGCGGTTGCGGACCACGACCTGGACAACCCGGGCGCCCATCTTGAGCTCCATCCCGAATTTCTCTCCGCACCGCTGGAACGCGAGCGGTATCTGGATCATGCCTCCCCGCGGGTACCATATGCCCTCGTGCTCCGAGTAAGGCAGCACGGCAAAGATACCCGATACAAGTTCAGGCGGGAGTCCCAGGTAGAGCGACTGGTAGGCCATGGTCCTCTGAACCGCTTCGCTCTTGAAGTACTTCTTGATGACGTCCTGGTAGCTCTGGACGAAGAGAGGGAAGTACTTCATGAGTGCCGGCGAGTTCACCACGAGGCGCATCATGTCGGTCATCGAGGTCGCCGGACTCACGAAGAACCCTTTCATCAATACCTCGGTGAAGCCCTTGAAGTACTTGGTGAACTTGCGGAAGCTCTCGCCATCCTCGGGCGACATCTTTGACATGACCTCAGCCGTGCCCTCGATCGAGATCGGATACGTGACCTTGGAGCCGTCCTTGTAGATGAAGCTCATCATCGGGTCGACCGTTATGAGGTCCACTTCGTCCTGGAACTTCGTGCCAAGCATCTCGAAGGCTATCTCGGTCGGCTGTATCTCCTCGACTATCGACGCGCCGACGTCGAAATGAAATCCCTCCTTCTCGAACGTCGAGCAGCAGCCGCCCACCCTGTCGCTCTGCTCGAGCACGAGCACTTTCCTGCCCTGGCTTGCAAGGA
>PMDX01000333.1 GCA_003154635.1 Actinomycetota bacterium
AAACGGCGAGGAGATCAAGAACCTCCTTGGTATCGGGGCGGATTCGATGGTCCCGCTGGTGGTCTGCGTGGGGAATCCGAGTGATTCGAGCCGTGCCATCAACTACGACAGGCTGTTAAACCAGATGCAGGGCCGCAGGCGTAAGCCCATGTCTTCGATAGCCTCCATCGAGACCATGGACAGGAGCTACGAGCCGGGCGCGCTGGCATCCGGTGGTTTCTCCGCCGCCGGCACGCAGGATATCGGCGGGCTCCTGCTGCAGATAGACACCGGCGCCGGTTCGGAAGATATCCCGATCGATCTGGCCATCGAGGCCTGCTTCGAGGCCGCGCGCATTGCCCCGAGTGGGAGCAACGCTCAGAACTGGCATTTCACGGAAGTCAGGGAGCACGAGAAGCTTCAGCGGCTTTCCGCGGCGTGCGGGTCCGAGAACAACTGGCGAGCCGGCATAGTGGCGGCGGGGCAGGCAAGCTCTTATATCGCGGACCTGCTCGATAAGCCATTCTGGATGGTCGACGTTCCAATTGCCTTGTCGCATATGTCACTCATTGCGGCGTCGATGGGGTGCGGTGTGAGTGCGTTTACCGAGTTCGACGAACCGAACGTTAACGCCCTCGTGCAACTGAAGAAAGGTTATCGCTCCGTGGGGGTCCTTGGATTGCGCTGACGGCGCGCCCGGGGCTCGCTCTCGCATAAGCGAGCGCTCGAGAGGATAGTGCGTGAGGCCGCCGAGGCCGAGTCTGTCTCGGGTCCGTTGCACCTGGCGTTCTTCCATACTGCTTCCCCGGCGACGCGATCGTGCTGAAGGAGCACGTAGAGCGGACGGTAAAGCATGTCGAATCGTACCTTACCGATTTCACACCGGTGATGGGCAGACACACGGGCCCGGGGCTGGTGGACGCGAGTTTCTACTGATTCCGTGCACAGGCGGAGTCTCGTCTCGCGGTACGTCAGGTTGGATGCTGGGATTGCGGTGCCCTGGAGGGTGTATGGTGAATCGAATGTAATATGGTGAATGGTAGAATCGAAAGAAAACGAGAGCGAGCGGGCGATGGCTCGGGAGTCGGTCGTTGCCATGTTGTATTAAGAACGGAGGTCAAAGTGGCTAGGACGTGGGCTGTGTCGTTTGGGGAGAAGGATCGCATGGATTTGGAGCGCATCATGATGGATGAAGATCCTGATTCGGCATTGCGGTTCGTCAGTGAGGTCATATACCCGAAAGTCAAGGAAGCCGAGAAGCCGGGCGCGTGCTTCCACGATGTCGATAAGCCTGTCTCCGATCTAAAGAGGCCGGTATCCCGGCATAAGAAGCTCGGGGATTTTAACTGACGAGCAGAGGCCGTGAGGTGAGAGTAAATGCAAGATGAAACGGGTCCCGGTGGCGGGACGCGGATCTACCGTGAGAACGTACATTTCAGCCCAGGCGTGGCACTCCTCGTCCTGGTACTGATAATCTTGTACATCGCTATAACGATAGGCGCCATCGTAAAACATATTGATACGACAGCAATAGTCTTCGGGATAATCGCAGTGCTTCTCCTTGCTCTCCTTGCGAACTTCTGGAGGCTCGTCTTCGTCATCACCGAGGACAAGCTTGCTTTCGGGTTCGGTTTTATCAAGAAGACCTTCGATCTTTCGGACCTGGTCTCATGTGAACCGTATGCCCTTACGTTCGGGAATTACTATGGGTACGGTATACGCTTCGGTAGGGACGGGACCATCGCTTATAACACGCGCAACGGCCCCGGCATAAAGCTTGTCATCAACGGAGTCGCGAAGCCGTACGTGATCTCGGTGAATAACTCCGGTTATGTCTGCAAGCTGCTCAACGAAGTCATTGACGTGAAGGTGAGCAATGCGACTGGAAAAGATGAGGCCGAGGGCGGCGCGGGCTCCGGCGACTCCACGGTGCGGCCAGGTGACACATAGCTCAAGGCGTCATTGAAAAAAGGCGCGGATGTGACTACCTTTAGGCATGTGAGCTTGAGAACGCTCGATTGGCACAGCGGGCACCGGGGGCGCTGTCGAGGAGGTTCCGAGGCGTCCATGAAAAGGCATGACCNNATGCTCCGAAGCAGGCAGGTTAAGAAGCAAGCTCGAAAAAGCGGTCTACGGAAACGTGGTCCTGCTCGGAGTCCTGTCTATCGTCTGGCTTCTCCTTCGCTCCGCGCGCAAGCCCTCCAGGCTCAATTATCCCTGCCAGAGAGCCGCACTCGCCAACACGGTGGCGACAGAGAGCCACTCCGACAGGCCGATCGTCGCCGAGCGATCGATGCTCTGGCCTGTCGCCGGTGGCAGGGCCGGTCATGCGACCCAGGGGATGACGGCTCCCGCCAGCGCGATATTCATGCCGGAAGGTTGCACCGCGTATGGGTTTGATACCTGGCTGCTGGTTGCGAATCCGGGAGATGTGGAATCGGACGTGACGGTCTATGCGATGACCGGGGGTGGGGAGCGGAAGATAACGGAGTTCAAGCTGGCCGCTGACAAGCGCAAGACCGTGAGGCTCAACGACTTCTTCCAGGGCAACCTCTCCATTCGAGTAGCCGCCAGTTCGCCAGTGTCCGCAGAGCGTGCAGTCTACTGGAACAACCGCACCGGTGGCACCTGCTCCATCGGTTATTCGAAATAGAAGGGGTCAGATCCCGGGCAAAAGAAAGAGGGCGGGCCTGATGCCCGCCCTCGAGCGTATTGCTTTGAGTTCAGCTTACGCCGGCTCGAAATGCATGAGCAACATCGGATGATCGACAGGCTCAGTCGCATAGGCTACCTTGACAGGCATGCCCATCTTTACGACATCGGTCGAATCTCCGTAGTTGCGTAGCTGGTGGGTGAACAGCGTGTCAGCGCCATCCATCTTCACCAGCGCCAGCACGTAGGGCACCTCGACCTTCATGAACGAAGGAACGAACTGTGAGATCGAGAAGCTCTCGAGAGTTCCGGTCCCCGGAAGCTCTTTCCATTTGGTTATCGTGAGGCAGTCGGCGCACAGCGGCCTGGGTATAGCCCACACCTTGCCGCAGCCGGGACACTCCGTCGCGAGGAACTTGTGGTTCGTGAGCTCTATGAAGAACTTCGAGTACTTACCCAGTACGTGCTTGTACGTGAAGTCCATCTTCCACTCGATGCGCATTCCCTCGCGGAAGTCGGCCCATGGGTCGCCATCAGGATGCGCGAACGCCATCGGGTCCTCGGCCGTGAAGACGTCCATCAGGTTGTTAATGAGTTCCAGTCCCATAATCAGTCCCTCCTCTCGAATATGTTGAGCGCGCAGAATGTGCCGGTCCCGCCGTGGGAGTCCATGCCCCCGCGCTTCGAGTTGAGCTCCACCTGGCGCCTGGGGTCGGCCTCCTGCCGCAACTGGCGGAGCACCTCGACGCCCTGGGCAACACCCGTCGCGCCTACTGGATGCCCGAAGCCCATAAGGCCTCCGGATGTGTTCGTTGGAAGCTCGCCACCGAGGTCAAAGACGCCCTTCTCCATGAGCTTTCCGCTTTCGCCTTCCTTGCAGAAGCCAAGGTCCTCGTAGGACACGAGTTCCGCTCCGGAGTAAGCGTCGTGGACCTCGAAGCAGTCGAAGTCCTCGCGTGGGTTCTTGATACCAGCCATGGGGTAAGCCTGCTCCGCCGCTGTGCGCTTGCCACGGAAGTGCGTAACCCCCGGGTACGGGTGAGGCCGGTCCGCCATCCTCATGAAGTCCGTTCCGCATCCGGTGCCGGTCAGCTCGATCGTCGGCTTCTTCTCCCATATTGAGCAATGCTTCTTTGCCCAATCTTCGGTAGCGAAGATGAGGGATGCCGCGCCGTCCGAGAGGAGGCTGCAGTCCAGTTTCTTGTACGGATAGGTGATCATCTTCGATTTCAAGACGTCATCTATCGTGATGTCCATCGGGTAATGCGACTTCGTGTTATACATGGCGTTGCGGTGGTTCTTGACGCTGACCCTTGCAAACTGCTCTTCGGTCGTTCCGTACTTCTCCATATGCGTAAGCATCATGACGGCATAGTACGCAATGTAGAATCCGGCGACCTGCACTTCCCAGTCTGTATCTGACGCGAGCGCGATGAACTGCTGCGCCACGTCCGAGGGGACCTGACGGCCCATGTTCTCCGAGCCGAAGACGATCATTGAATCGCAGAGGCCAGACATAATGTACGCATAGGCGTTACGGATAGCGAGGCCTCCCGTGCCTCCGCCGCCCTCTACGCGAACATTAGGCTTGGGGCACATTCCAATGTTGTCGTGAAATATGGCCCCCGCCTTCAGTTGTTTGTCAAAGTGGTCGCTGAAATAGCTGGTTGTGCTGTGCTCGATGTCCGCGATCTTCGTACCCGAATCTTCGAGCGCTTCCAGTACCGCTTCGTTGATCCAGTCGCGCATTGCTCCGTCTTCCCGCTCGGCGGCGAACTTGGAGATGCCGCCTCCCAGGACGAACACCCTGCGTTTCTTGTCCAGAATTTCCATATCACCCCATCCTTCTTCCCGTAAATCCGATACGACAGTATTTTTACCCAGGAAACGTGTGTGTGAGAATGACACGATCCGGGCTCAGGACAACTAAGTATATCAGAAATAATAAAGCAAGAACTGCTCCTTCAAATCCACACGTTACATTACTTAATACTGCTCAATTCATGCTTGATCCAGGTGTTTGACGAAGGGCATGGACCCTGGTCCTGTGGAGGCTTTGCGTTGCTTTCGCGGGGCTCCCGCTGAGCTTGCCTGGAAGTGGACGCGTCAGGGGGGAGTTAAGAACTTCCGTGCGCCCGATCAGGAACTCTCGGGTGAATATTCCTGGAGATGAGAGTCTATTTTGGCAGGCCTCAAGCACAGGTAGCGATCGATGGAACGCGCCGCCCGACGGCCCTGCTCGCACGCCTCGGCCACGAGGCCGCCACCGCTCACAATCTCGCCCCCGGCGAATACTCCGGGGCGTGAAGTGGCGAGCGTACGCTGGTCGATCTCTATGGTGCCGTCCCCGTTCATCTCGAGCTGACCCGCGAGGTAACTTGAGAGGTCAGGTGACGGCTCGCGGTCTCCTGCGATTATCACGGTGCCGACTTTGAGCACTCCAGCCGCTCCGCCGCTTTCCTCGTCCTGTTCGCCGGTGTGCCCGCCCATGCTTACCGGCGCCCTCAACGACTCTACCCGGCCATCGCCGAAGATCTCAACGATCTTCCTGTTGGTCAGGACCTTGATTCCCGCCCCTCGAGCTGCTTCGAGCCTGTCGTGGGATGAGTCAACGGGGCCGTATTTCCTGGCGGTCACGAGGTAGATGTTCTCGGCTCCCATCTCCAGGGTGAGCAGCGCCGTATCTATCGCAAGGTTCTCGCTGCCGAGGATCGCCACGTCGGGAGTGAGCTCGCGTTTGACCCGCCTGCGCGCCGCTTCCAGGAACGAGAGGGCNNGGATTCGAGATCGAAGTCCTTGCCAAACGACGTGTTACCCCTGAACTCGATGCCCGAAGCCATGGCGCCTTCGATCTCTCTAAGCAAGACCTGTCGGTGAAGCCGCGAGTCGGTCATGGCGCGCGCGGGCAAGCCGCCTGCAACGATATCCTCTTCGAACATCTCGACGTTGTATCCGAGGAGTGACAGGTAGAAGGCACATGACAGCCCGGCGGGGCCGGAACCGATGACCGCCACCCTCTCCTTACGCGTGCCGCTATATGGGGCGGGCCATCCCTCCGGGCCGGACACGTAGCCACACAGGAAAGCTTCCAGTTGACTGATCTTGATCGGGCTGTCGAGCGTCGCCCTGCGGCAGGCCCGCTCGCAAAGCGTGGACGCGGGGCACACCAGCCCGCACACCTCACCAAGGGTGTTGTACTCTCTCAGAAGCCGCGCCGCGCCGGCAAAGTCACTGGAGCTCACGCGCCTGATAACGTTGGGTATGTCAATACCCGCTGGACATGTATCCGCACACGGGGCGTCCTCACAGCGCATGCACCGGTGGGATTCAAGGACGGCGGATATTGAATCCACAACGCTCTCGCCCGATATCTGCGGCCTTACCGGAACGGTCTCGAGGACGAAGCTCTCGCCGGTCTCGTGGAACCGTGGGGCTTTCATCCCAAGATGGCGGATGGCAGCCAGCGCGCTCTGCAATCCACTCGCCGAAACCCCGGCGATGCCCCTCCCGAAGTATGTTGAATCGCCGGCGAGGAACAGCCCTTTTATCTCGGTAACGGCGCCGGGAGAACCCGCGGGCACCAGGGTACCCGGGACGCTTGGGCCAGCAAGTGCACCCATCTCGCGCCTGAGAATACGCTCGAACGTCGAAGGGGTAGCTATCGTCTGGACTACTGAATCCGCGATTATTCCCGGCAGGACGGGCTCTAGCCTCTCCAGGACCTTACGCGAGGCTTTCTCTTTGCTCTCCTGGTAATCTTCGCTCATGTAGTCCGGGTCATCGGGGTGCGGCCATGCTTCCGGGTCTGTAACTGCATGGATAGTAACAGAGTGAAAACCTTCGGGGGAGAGGTTGGGGTCGAACAGCGATGGGATGCTGACGCTGATGAACGCGCCAGGCTGGCGCTCCGGGTCGACGATCAGGACCGTATTCGGGTTGAAGTCCTCAGGAACCGCGGATTCCGGCACTCCAAGGTAGATAGCCATCACACCGCTGGAGGGCTTCAGCGCCCGGGCCCAGTCCAGCGTCTGAGGCTTCAGCGCCTCGGTCGGGATCATGTGCCCGAAGAGGACGCGAGCCGAAACACCGGCAATGACGGCATTGGCAACGACGGTACGCCCGGAAGCGAGTCGAACGCCCTTCGCCGACCCTGCTTCGACAAGCACCTGTTCCACGGGCGAGTGATACTCTACCCGGCCTCCGTGCTCGTTGATGCTCTTTTCCAGCCGGTCGGCCACCTGCTGGGCTGAGCCGATAGCATGGTGGGTTCCACCTATATGCCGCTCCATCGCCAGCAGAGCGTGGTTGGGGGCGGAGAGATCGGACATACCGTAGCCGGCGTTGTAAAAGGCGTCAGCATCAAAGAACGCTTTGACGATTGGGTCATCCGTATGGCGCTCCAGCAGTTTTGCCGCGCTCGAGCGCTGCGCCCGGGAGAGGCGTGTCTTGCTCGCCGGGTGCCTCGTCATGATGCTCGACCTCAGCATGAGCGTTGCGTCGCTTCGTGGTGGCAACGGCCCCCCACAGTCGAGGACTGAGTGGTACAGGTGCTCGAGCTCGCGCATGTACGCCAGTATGCTGCCCGCCTGCTGCGGGAAAAGGGCTCCGAGCTCGGCGGTAAACGCGTTTCGGTCTCTGTGGAAGTCGATGCGCTCATCGCCGAAGATCATCGCGTAAGAGCTGTCGCGGGGAATCAGGTCCACCTGCTGCCCGAGGAAATCGAACAGGTTCCTCGTTACGTTGAACCCGACATCCCCGAAGCCGTGGAGTATTGAAGCCGCGGTATCGAAGATGAAGTCGTCGAGACGCAGGGAAGAGCAGCAACCTCCGGGCTCGTGTGCCTGCTCGAGGACGAGCACATCGGCGCCTTCCCGCGCAAGTACCGCGGCAGCAGACAGGCCTCCTATGCCTGCGCCGATGACTATGACTTCGTATTTATCTTTCAGGATTGGCTCGAATATGGCCAAGGCGAATCCCCGAGGTCAGCCAGGTCTGCGGTCCGTCCGAACGATTCCCGGTGGGCGCGCTGGAACTTATGCAAAATCATAAACGACTCCATCCCTCCGCGCAATTTGGCATGACAATTACTACATAAAAGATATATTGACTTAACAAATATAATTAATATATATTATGTATAGTTATGGTAACCGAGAGTTTTTCGCGCAAAGAGAAGAAGAGGCAGGCGAACTTCCTGCTTCCCGAGCAGCTCATCGATGAGCTGCGCACTCTCGTGCCCCCAAAGAAAAGGAGCCTTGTGGTGGCAACCGCCCTCGAGAGAGAGCTCGAGAGGATCAAGGTCAACGCCGCGCTCGGTGAATACTTCGGCGCATGGAAAGGGGCCGGCGCGTGAGGAAGGGGTTGCAGGTGCAACCCGCAAGGAGGCTCAGACGAAAGACTTCCTGGTGGAGAGCGACGTCATAATCGACTTCCTCAAGGGAGTCGAAGGTGCGAAGTCCGCGCTCGAGAGGGCGGCGGACAGCGGTGTGCTCCGGGTCAGCGCCGTGAGCGCAACAGAGGTCATGGCGGCCTCCTCGAGGTCCTCACAAGAAGCTACCGGCAGCTTGCTCGGTTCATTTGGGATAGTCCCTGTCGACAAGGAGGTGGCGTTACTTGCTGGACTTCTCTTATCTGATGGCGCTCGAGACGGGTTTGAGCTTAGCGATTGTATTGTTGCTGCTGCTTGCAGCAAGTTGGGAGCGGTTCTGGTAACGCGCGGCAAGCGCCGCTACCCCGAGATAGAACTCGAACTTCAGATCGCATCTTACGAGTAGCCGAGCTCAATCACATATTATGGACAGGGCAGGGGCGCCCGGCGCGGAGGCCGGTGCGAGTCGCTGCCCTTCGATCCCACCCACGGAAGCGGCTTCAAAATACGTATCGGCAGATTTTCTTTCAAGGCATAAAAAAAGGAGGCCAGATTGGTTGGGATCTGGCCTCCAGGGATATCGGTTGTCAGGGAAGGTCGGCGCCGAGGATCATGACGTTGGACCAGGCGCAGCCGCCGTAGCCGGTGCAGATGGCTTTTTTGACGTTGGGGACCTGCCTGTCTTTAGCGCGGCCCATGACCTGCCAGGCGGCTTCTCCCACGCGGATCATCGCGGTCGCACCGATAGGGTTGGTCGCGATAACGCCACCGGACGGGTTGACCGGAAGGATGCCGTCCATGTGTGTCGCTCCGCTGCGGACGAGCTTGGGTGCCTGCCCCCGGTCGCAGAGCCAGAGCGAGTCGAGCCACTTGACCCCGCAGGTCGAGCAGGGGCAGTAGAGCTCGGCGACGTCGAACTCTTTGAGGGGGTTGGTAATGCCGGCGTACTTGTACGCTTCGAGGGAAGCGGACTCGAGGGTATGGAGCCTGGTCCACTCGAGGTCGCCCAGGTGAGTGAAGTCGTGGCGCACCACGGAGGCGTGTACCCAGGCCGGCTGAGGAGCAAGCTTCTTGGCCTTCTCTTCGGATGCGAATATGACCGCGCACGCTCCGTCGGAGCGGGGGCACATGTCCAGGAACTTGATCGGGTACGCGAGCACCGGCGAGTTGAGGACGTCGTCGACGGTCACGTGCATGCGGTTGTGGGCATAAGGGTTGTTGAGCGCGTTGCAGCGGTCGCGGGCGGCGACTATTGCGGCGTCTTCCTCGGTCGCCCCGTAGGCGGCCATGTACATGGAGTACTCGGTGGCCAGAGGCCCGATGGCCCCTGCGAACGCGTCGCGCTCGAGCACCGGGTGCGCGCAGGTCGCTATCGCGCCGGTTGTGTCCGATTCGGAGTTCTTCTCCCAGCCGACGGCCATGATAGTGTCAAACAGGCCTGAAGCGGCGTGGTAATAAGCCGCGGCCGCAACGGTGTTGCCGGTTGTACCGCCGGTGGTCAGCTTGAAGACCGGCTTCATGAATGAGCCGAGCCCGTCGGTCGCCCACGCGTCGACGTAGTTGATGTTCTCGAAATGGTCCATGTTCCCGATGACAAAAGCATCGACATCGGCGATGGTCATATCCGCGTCATCCAGTGCCCTGGAAACAGCTTCCGCGATGAGCTCGACACCAGAGGCGTCGAGTCGATTTGAAGCATGATATGTCTGGCCGACTCCAACTATTCCAACTCGCCTTCCCATTATTCACTCTCCATTATGTCCAGTCATGCAGCCAAAGCAGTGTTGTGTAGCGACAGGTTATTCTCACAGATTCCGACGCTCATGTCGAGCGGTGAAGCCGTGTCTTTAGGCTGACGATGGAAGCCGGAACCGCATCACCAGTTGTGGTCTCTGACCATGCACGCCGTCGCGTTTATCCCCGATATCATGACCAGTGGAACGCCACCGCCGGGGTTGGTGCTCGCTCCCGCCAGGTACAGATTCTTGATGACGGGGGAACGCCAGGAAGGCCTGAACGGACCCAGGTTGGGGACGCTCATCTCCAGCCCATAGATCGAGCCTTCGGGTAGCAGCAGCTCACGCTCGAAATCGAGCGGCGTTCGCATGTCCTGGTCCTGGATCATACCCCTGAAGCCGGGCAACATCGTGCGGTCGAGGTGCCTTGCGGCTTCCTCGATAAACGCGGGTTTGAGCTCGTCCCACGATTTGTATTTCAGGTGATAGGGACCGCAGGACANNGACAGGAGGCCGAGCGAGAACTTACCGGGCGGTGCCAGGTCGGGGTCGGTGATGCTGGGGCAGATGAGGCCATAAGGGGTATCCTCGATGGTCGGCATGAGACCGGCGCCGTAGTACTCGTCCCAGTAAGCGTTGAGCTGCTCTGGTGGAGGTACCATCACCGTGAAATGGCAGCGTATCGGGTCCGGCTTTTGCGAGAGTCCGAAGTAAGTCATCGGCGCTGGAATAGATAGTGTATAACCCTCGATAGCGTTCGCGAAGCGGCGGGGGAGGTTGTCGCGACCTACCAGGTCGATGTACGTCGGTATCGCACTCGCGTTCGAGAGTACCACTCGGGCCGGGATGGTCTCTCCATCCGCGGTCTCGACGCCC
>PMDX01000065.1 GCA_003154635.1 Actinomycetota bacterium
GGCAAAGGCGGCGTGGGTAAGTCCACTGTGGCCGGCACCCTGGCGCTGCTCTGGGCGAAGGACGGGCATCGCGTGCTGGCCGTGGATGCCGATCCCGATGCCAACCTCGCGGTCTCAATCGGCATATCTCCCGAAGCCGCAGCCGAATTGATCCCTCTCTCAGAGATGAAAGACATTGTGGAGGAGAGGACGGGAGCGAAGCTCGGAACGTACGGCCAGATGTTCAAGATGAACCCCAAGGTCGATGACCTGCCGGAGCAGATCTGCCTTACGCACAAGGGTGTCAAGCTACTGGCGATGGGCACCGTCAAGGAGGGCGGAGGCGGCTGCGTATGCCCCGAGTCGGTGCTTCTAAAGGCGTTGATGCGCCACATACTCCTCGACCGCGATGATGTTGTCGTCATGGACATGGAGGCCGGCATAGAGCACCTCGGCCGTGGGACTTCCGAGAGCGTTGACGCGATAGTAATAGTGGCGGAGCCGGGCCTCCGCAGCGTATACACAGCCAAGACCACCGCGAGGCTCGCGAGAGAAATCGGCATAAAGAGGTTGTTCGTGGTGTTCAACAAGGTCGTCGACGACGCTGAGATAGACAAGCTCAAAGTGGACCTGGACGATGTCGAGTACATCGGCACCATCCATTTCAGCGAGCAGGTGCGAAAGGCGGACCTCACCGGAGAGTCGGCGTTCGACCTGGACCCGCAGTTTGTAAAGGAGCTCGACGAGATCAAAAAGAGGCTCGAGAAGGAACTGGAAGGAGAGCGCATTGGCGCTTGAGAGATTCGAGATTACTGAAAAGGAAAGAATAGCGTCTGACGAGTACAGGATCGCGGTCCGTGCGCCGCGCATTCCGCCAAAGGCAAAGGCCGGCCAGTTTGTGATAATCAGGCCGGACGAGATGGGCGAGCGGATTCCCCTGACGTTGATGGACTTCTCAGACACGGACGGCACCATCGAGATAGTTTTCCAGGTTGTGGGCACCACTACGGCGAAGCTCGAGAGGCTTGAGGTGGGTGACTGCCTCGAGGACGTGGTCGGCCCGCTCGGCAGGCCCACAGAAGTCGAGAGCGTCGGGAAGGTCGTGTGTGTGGGCGGGGGGGTCGGTATTGCCGCACTCTACCCGATCGCGAGGGCGTTCGTCGAAGCCGGAAACGACGTAAAGGTCTTGCTCGGCTCGCGTGACCGCGAGCACCTCATCCTGACGGACAGGATCGAGGAGCTCGACGCGGGACTCGAGATCGCGACCGACGACGGTTCGGTGGGGGTCAGAGGTTTTGTCACAGAGCTGCTCCTTCGTGCCATCGAGGAATGGAAACCGGACAGGGTGATCGCGGTGGGGCCGGTGCCGATGATGAGAGCGGTGGCAATGCTCACAAAGGAGCGCGGCATACCGTGCATGGTCAGCCTCAACGCGATAATGCTTGACGGCACGGGCATGTGCGGGACATGTCGCTGCGAGGTCGCCGGCGAGACCATGTTCTCGTGCGTCGACGGCCCGGAGTTCGACGGGCATGAGGTCGACTTCGACATGTTGTTGATGCGCCTCGGGGCTTACAGCTCCGAAGAAGAGGAATCCAGGAAGCTCTTCGCCGGGAACGCGGATTCCTACAGGCACCCATGCGGGGAGGGCGCATGAGCCCGGCCCGAGAGATATCAAAGCCCAGGGTGAGGTTCGCGCCGAGTCCCACCGGCAGGCTGCACCTGGGATCGGCGAGGACCGCGCTGTTCAACTGGCTTGTCGCCAGGGGTTCGGACGGCACCATGATCCTGAGGCTCGAGGACACCGACAAAGAGCGTTCGTCGCCTGAGTTCGAGCACGACATACTGGGTTCGCTCCACTGGATGGGTATCGACTGGGATGAGGGTCCCGACGTCGGCGGAGACCACGGCCCGTACAGGCAGAGCGAGCGCATGGGCATGTACGGCGAATATGCGCGGCAGTTGCTCGGGCAGGGCAAAGCTTACAGGTGCTACTGCACGTCAGAGGAACTCGACGCGCGAAAGAAAGCCGCGATTGCGGATGGACGCGCGTGGCGGTACGACCGGCGGTGCCTCGAGCTCCCGGAGAACGAACGCGGGCGGCTCGAATCCGAGGGTGTCCCGTACACCGTCAGGTTCAAGGTCCCGGCCGGCACGGTCACGGTCGAAGATATGCTGCGCGGGGATGTGAACGTCGACGCGTCCGAGATCGACGACTTCATAATCGTGAGGTCGGACGGCAGCGCCGGCTTCCATCTTGCCGTAGTCATAGACGACATGACGATGGAAGTGACGCACGTTATCCGCGGCGATGACCATCTCACAAACGCTGTCAGGCACGTACTGCTGTTCGAGGCGCTGGGAGCACGGACGCCGAAGTTTCTACACCACTCGCTCTTGATGGGGCCTGACGGCTCGAAGCTCTCCAAGCGCCACGGCTCGACATCGGTTTCCGACTACAGGGAGAAAGGGTACCTGCACGAGGCGCTAGCCAACTACCTGGCGCTACTCTCGTGGTCGCCGGGCGATGATCGGGAAATATTCCTCCTGCCGGAGCTCGTCAAGGAGTTCAGCATCGCGGGAGTCTCCGCCAGCAAGGCGATATTCGACTTCGATAAGCTCAACTGGTTGAACCGGAAGCACATGAGGCGGTTGAGCGCCTCCGAGTTGACCGACCTCGTTGTACCTTTTCTGGAACGTGAAGGACGCGATGCGCAGCTGGCGCTCCCGAGGGAGAAGCTGGAGCTTGCCGTCGAGTCGGTGCGTAACGGCATGGAAGTGCTGGGTGATGCCGTGGAACCGACGGACGTGTTCGTACGCCCGGCTGGAGAGCTCGACGATAAGGCCCGGGCGGAGCTCCGCAAATCCGCCGAGCTCGACGATGCGCTCGCGATGTGCGCTGAAGTACTGGGTGCCGGGCCTTCGGCGGACATGGAGTCCGCCGAGCGGATGGTTGCCGCGCTGCGCGAGGGCGCCAAGGGGAAAGGTTGGGGAGCCAAGAAGGTCCTCTGGCCGTTTCGGCTCGCCGTGACCGGCCTCACGGTCGGCCCTGACCTCGTTTACCTGATCATATTCTGGGGGCCCGCCGGATGCGCCGAGCGCATCGACGCGACCCGCGCGACAATGGAGGCCTCCGGTGTCTGAAGGTAGTGTTCCAGTCAGGTTGATAGGACTCACACGCAGGGCGACCCGGGTGCTGGTCGAAGACGTCCGGGCCGTCAAGGAGCGCGACCCCGCCGCCACCGGCTCGCTCGAGATCGCGCTTACATATCCGGGGCTGCACGCCATCTGGCTGCACCGCGTTGCCAACTATCTATTTAGGAAAGGCGTTCCCGGGCTGCCGAGGGCGATATCGATGTTCGCCAGGTTCCTGACCGGCATCGAGATCCACCAGGGAGCTTCTGTAGGCCACGGCTTTTTCATAGATCATGGCATGGGCGTGGTCATCGGTGAAACCACCGAGATCGGCGACAACGTGACTCTCTTCCAGGGCGTCACGTTAGGCGGGACCGGCAAGGAGAGGGGCAAACGCCATCCTACGATCAAGGACAATGTTGTGATCGCTACTGGAGCCAGCGTGCTCGGGGCCATCACGGTTGGAGAGAACGCCCGTGTTGGCGCCGGCGCTGTCGTTCTCCAGGACGTGCCTCCCAACTGCACTGTTGTCGGAGTGCCCGGACGCGTCACGGTATGCTCCGGCGAGCGCATCAGCCCGATCGACCTTCACCACGAGAACCTGCCCGACCCGGTACTCGACATGTTCAACACCATCGAACGCAGGCTCGACAGGCTCGAACAGAAACTCGAAGCTGCGATCAGGATTCCCCCAGAAGAGAATAAATAGTCTTTATATCCTCTCCCGCCTCGAGGGGGAGGGTCAGGGCGGGGGTGGCGCTAACGCCCCCAAACACCCCAACAACTCAAGACTCGAGGAAGCGGATGGCAATAAAGATCTACAACACGATGACCCGCAAGAAAGAAGAGCTTGTCACGAGGGATGACGGTAAGGTCTCGATGTATGTTTGCGGACCCACTGTCTATAACTATATCCACCTCGGGAACGCCCGGACATTTCTCAATTTCGACGTCATACGCCGATACCTCGAGTTCGTGGGCTACAAGGTCACGTTCGTCCAGAACGTGACGGACGTCGACGACAAGATTATCAACCGCGCCAACGAGGAGGGAACCACGGCCGATGACGTGGCTACGCGTTACCGTACGGCCTTTGAGGAGGACATGGATGCTCTTGGGGTCAAGAGGCCGGACATTGCTCCGCGCGCGACGGAACATGTACCCGACATGATCGAGGTCATCTCCGCGCTCGTGGACCAGGGCAACGCTTACGAGTCCGGCGGCGACGTTTATTTCGAGGTCTCGAGCTTCGCGGACTACGGCAAGCTGTCGGGGCGCAATGTTGACGAGCAGCAGTCCAATATCCAGTGCGGCCCCGAGGCGGAGCGCAAGAGAGGCACCTGGGACTTCGCCCTGTGGAAGGCCGCCAAGCCGGAGGAGCCCTCGTGGGACAGCCCGTGGGGCCCGGGGCGCCCGGGGTGGCATATCGAGTGCTCGACCATGTCGATGAAGTATCTGGGCAGGTGCTTCGACGTGCACGGTGGCGGGCTCGACCTCGTATTTCCGCATCACGAGAACGAGATCGCCCAGGCCGAGGCATATTCGGGTGAGCGCTTTGTAAAGTACTGGATTCACTCGGGCATGCTCAATATCGCCCAGGAGAAGATGTCCAAGTCACTTGGAAACATCAAGATGATTCGCGAGGTCCTCGCGGAGCACGACGCGGATACGGTGCGGATGCTTATGCTCGGTACCCATTACAGGAGCCCGCTGAGCTTCTCCGATGATAGTCTTTCCGAAGCCCGCACCTCCCTCGAGCGCATACAGAATTGCCTGTTTAATATCGACGACCTGTCTGGGCGCGCACCAGGGCCGGCCGGGGAAACGTTTCTCACAGACCGGGGGACGGCTCTTCTGGAAGCCCTGGAGGAAGCCGACACGGAATTCAGGTCTCATATGGATGACGACTTCAATTCAGCGGCAGCCCTCGGGGCCATTTTCGGCGCTGTCAGGGAGATCAACACTTATGTGGGCGAGATTGGCTCCGCCGAGCCGTATCCTCCAGAGACGGCTGAGGTACTCGCTCGCACTCGCACGTTTCTCCTGGAGCACGGCGGCGCCCTGGGCCTGATGCAGGAAAAGAGGGCGGAAGGACCTGACATCGAGGGGCTTGCGCGCCTCGCGCAAGAGACGGGTGTCGAGCCGGCCGGGCTGGAGACTTCCGCCGACGACCTGGTGGAACTCCTGCTGGAGAAGAGGCAGGCCGCTCGTAAGGAGCGCGAGTTTGCGCTCAGCGACCAGATAAGAGACGGCCTGGCTGCGCTCGGCGTCCGTGTCGAGGATGTCAGGGACGGTTACCGCTGGCGCTTCGAGCGCTAGTCTGAAACGAGGTTTCCATGCCTTTTGAGAAGGCTGGCGAAAGAGAGCTCGTGGAGGGCAGGAACCCGGTGCTTGAGGCCCTTCGTGGGCCCCGCAAGGTCTACGCCGTCTACATCGCCGAAGGAGTAGAGCGAAAAGGCCCTATCGCAGAGATTCTCTCCAGATGCCAGAAAGAGAACATCATCGTCAGCGAGATGCAAAGGGACAGGCTTGATGAGCTGGCGGAGACCACCGCTCCCCAGGGCGTTATCGCTGAAGTTTCCACTTATCGATATGCAAACCTCGAGGAGCTCCTGAAGAAAGACGGGGAGCGCGCTCCTCTTGTCATGGCGCTTGATGGCGTCGAAGACCCGAGAAACTTCGGCTCGCTTCTACGGGTTGCCGACGCCACGGGAGCTGACGGTGTGGTGGTAGCCAGGAGGCGCTCCGCGCACGTCACCGCGACCGTGGCAAAAGCATCCGCCGGCGCGGTGGAGCACGTAAGGATAGCTCAGGTCGCGAACATCGCAGCCACTATAGAGCGGCTCAAGGAGCAAGGTTTCTGGGTGGTCGGCGCAGACTCCGAGCGTGGCCAGCCGTACTACGAGATCGACATGACCGGCCCTACAATGCTCGTGCTCGGCGGCGAGGGCAAAGGCCTCGGAAGGCTCGTCGGCGAGAAATGCGATTTCATCGCGCGCCTTCCGATGCTTGGCTCAGTATCTTCTCTCAACGTCGCGACCGCCGGAGCGGTACTCGCCTATGAAGCCGTACGCCAGCGAGCTCTCAAAGAAGGCCCCGCATGAGCCGGGTCTCACCTTCAGATAAACCGCATCTCGACCTACTTGAGCCGGGTCTCTCAGGCCCGGTTCCGTGCACCCCGGAGACCGCAACAGATATCGAGGACTCCCGATGCCGGACCGCTTGATCGTTGACGGCTACAACCTCATGCACGCGGACGAGGAGCTCAAGTCGCTGATGCGAGAGGACCTCGAGGTGGCACGCGACAGGCTTCTTGCTCTCATCGAAGACTATTGCGCGCGTGAGGAGCGCCGGGCACTGGTGGTCTTTGACGCAGGGGGGCGTCCCGGCCCGGCGACTACCGAAAACCGCTCGGTTTTTCTCAAGGTTGCTTTCACGGCCGCGGGGCAGACCGCCGACGCATACATCGAGAAGCTGGCCTACAGGCTCCACGGCGAGGAATCCCGCTCGACGATGCTCGTGACCGGAGACTACGACCAGCAGAAGGTGGCATCCGGGGCCGGGCTGTTGCGCGTCTCCTCGAGGGAGTTCCTCATAGATATGCGAGGTTCCCGGAAGCTGGCTGAAGAGACCGCGTCGCGAGGTCGTAAAAGCAGGAAGCGCGTCCCGCTGGGGGAGCGACTCCCTGAAGATGTGCGAAGTGCCCTTGATCGTTTTCGCAAGCCACGATAGTTGACAAATAGAACAAGCTCCACGGATTTTCAATATTTATGTAGATTACCCTTGACTTACTATTTCGGACATCCTAATATGTGCAAGAATCAAGCTTAAACGGTTATGAATAACTGTTAAACGGTCTGTTTTAAGCCTCAGGCGGGTTGGAGGTGAACGAGTTGGAAAAAGTCACTGAGATCAAGTACAAGCTCGGTGTTCAGTATGCGAAAAAAGGTGATGCCGAGCTGGTTGCGATGGCTCGTGATGAGGACACCAAAGCGCTGGTGACGATGCTCGAGAGGTACGAAGAGTTTGTGCGGCTCAAGGCTCGTTCGTATTTCCTGATCGGTGCCGACCGCGACGATATAGTCCAGGAAGGCATGATCGGCCTGTACAAAGCCATCAGGGACTACCGCGACGACCGGGAAACGTCGTTCAAGGCATTTGCGGAGATCTGCATCACAAGGCAGATCATCACCGCAATCAAGACGGCTACGCGGCAAAAGCATGCGCCGCTCAACTCGTACGTCTCACTCAACAACCCTGTGAGCGAATCCGACGACCCCGACCGCCTCTATATCGACTTTCTCTCGGACAAGTCTCTTGATCCGGGTGAGGTCGTCGTGAGCATCGAGGAGGCAGAGAGCATCCGTGAAAACTTCCGCAAGATGCTCTCCAATCTCGAAACGCAGGTACTCAGGCTCTACATAGAGGGCTGTTCCTACCAGGAGATCGCCGCCGAACTTGACCGGCATGTGAAATCAATCGATAATGCGCTGCAGAGAATCAAGCGGAAAGTCGAGCAACACCTCGAGTACCGCGAGATGCTCGCCGAGGGCATATTGCCCAAAGGCAACGGCAGGGAAGCCCATCCTGTCGCTAGCTAGCCGGCGTAGCTCAAAGGTAGAGCAGCGCACTTGTAATGCGCAGGTTGGGGGTTCAAGTCCTCTCGCCGGCTCCACCCTTCATTAACGCCAATAAACCCCTATGGGAAGCGAACCCTGACCAGCAAACACCCCAGATCAACCTGGTCTCAGGGTGAAGCGACGTTGGGGGTTCCAGTCCTCTCGCCGGCTCCACGCCAAAGGAGTGTTTGGCGGTCAATCCATTGGCTCTTTGGCTTTCCACATCGTGAAGTTAATCTTTGTATCGTGGTGCTGAAGATAGGGACCCCGACCACGGGTGAACAATCTATGGAAACTCGTTTGAGATTACTTGTGTGTAGAGGGCAGGGGCAACAGCAGCTCTTTAGAAAAACTCGGTGCTATACTTCTTAAAGGTGCGGAAATGGCTTTTTCTTGAGCAAAGGGGTTCCAGTGAGCGGGAGAAAATGGCATGCGGTACTGGCGGCGCTCTGTATTGTGACCCTCGCGCTCGGAATATTCTCCGGCTGCGGCACGGGGCAAACGAGCCTCGAGGTCGTCCAGCTCGATTCGGGCAAGATAAGCGGGGTTCAGCAGGGCGGCACATGGACATATCTCGGGATCCCCTACGCGAAACCTCCCGTGGGAAACCTGCGCTGGAAGCCCCCCGAAGCACCGGTTGCGTGGAGCGGCACTCGTGCCTGCACGAAGTATGGCGCTACCTGCCCCCAGCCACCGGGTCCGGTATCGTTCGGCAAGACGAGTGAGGATTGCCTCTACCTGAACGTCTGGAC
>PMDX01000084.1 GCA_003154635.1 Actinomycetota bacterium
GGGCAAGTACTACCGGGAGACCATCAACGAGAGCAGCGCTCCCGTTGTCGACGTCTCCGAGACGCTTGTCGAATCAGGCGCCGAAATACTTATCAACTACCTCCCCGTCGGGAGCGAGGACGCCACGCGCTTCTATATCAGCGAAGCGCTCGAGGCAGGTTGCGGAGTGGTGAACTGCATCCCCGTGTTCATNNTCGGCGGCAACATGGACTTCAAGAACATGCTGGAGCGCGAGCGTCTCGAGTCAAAGAAGATCTCCAAGACCAACTCGGTGGTCTCCCAGCTCGATTACAACATCGAGAGCGGCTGCATACACATCGGACCCTCCGACTACGTCTCGTGGCTCACGGACCGCAAGTGGGCATACATCCGCTGCGAGGGAAAGGCGTTCGGCGACGTTCCGCTCAATATGGAGATCAAGCTCGAGGTCTGGGACTCACCAAACTCCGCCGGCATAGTCATAGACGCGCTGCGGTGCTGCAAGGTCGCTATGGAAAGGGGCATGTCGGGCGCACTTATGGGACCGGCCGCCTACTTCATGAAGTCACCGCCGGTGCAGTTCTCCGACACCGAGGCGCGGGACATGACCGAGGCGTTTATCCGCGGCGATGACAGGGGCCTCATGACCACCGCCGAGATGGGCAACGGGAAAGAGCTCGAAGAGCTGCCGGACCAGGTAAACGACTAACGACGTAACGCTTACCGAACACTGGCAGGACCTGCTCGCGGGGGGCGTCTTGGAGCACCGTGTCATTGCTCACAGCGGGTGCAGCTACGCTAACGTTCCACTGGAGTTCTTCACGGGCGAAGACCGTCATATCGTCAAACGGATAGTCGGCACCTGGCTCGAGGAGAGCGAGGGAATGGAGGGCATGACGCGTCAGGTGTGGCGCGTGCTCGACCGTGACGGCGGGAGCTTCAGGTTGACCTACTACTACATCTCCGACTTCTGGGAGATCGAAAAAGAGTAGTTATCCACAGGTTCGGACCCCTGAAACGCCGGTTCAGTCAGTGACCCTCAGGATCATGTAGGTCGATATACCCTTGGCGACCAGGCGCTCGCTTTCGGTGACCTCAACCTCGCAGACCGCGATGCGGCCCCCCTTCTGGACGACCGAGCCCCGCGCTTCGATCAGGCCCTCGACCACCGGGGCGCAGAAATTGATCTTCAGCTCTATTGTGATGGGGCGCTCGGTGGACTTTTCGAGCTGCGTCGCGAGCGCTACGCCGGACGCGGCGTCGGCGATGGAAGTGATTGCCCCCCCGTGTACTATTCCACCGATGTTGAGGAGATGCTTCCCGGTTGGCATCTTGAACGTGGCCCAACCCGGGCCGAGCCCCGTTATTTCCATGCCGATGAGCTGGTAGAAGGGGGAATTCTCGACGCGCTCGCGGATTATCTCGCGATATCGGTCTTCTTCTTCGGCGCTGGCGGCTTCGTCCCAGAGACTTTCGTTGGGGTCCATGGTGGTTACCGGTTCTCCCTGAACCACGAGATCACGTCGTCGAGCCCCCGTTCGACGTCGACCTCGGGCGCCCAACCCAGCATCGACATCGCCCTTGAGATATCGGGTTTCCTCTGCAAGGGGTCGTCCTGGGGCAGCGGCTCGAACTCCATATCCGAGGCGGATGAGATCTTCTGTCTTATTCGGCCGGCGAGGTCGATGACCCTCATCTCGTTGGGATTTCCGAGGTTGATCACCTGGCCACCGGACTCTGGGCGGAACATGGCGAGCATCAGCCCGCGGACCATATCGCTGACGTGACAGAAGCTCCGCGTCTGGCTGCCGTCACCATAGATAGTCAGCGGCTTCTCGTCAAATGCCTGGCAGACGAAGTTAGGGATGACCCTGCCGTCGTTCTCCCGCATCCGGGGTCCGTACGTGTTGAATATTCTTACGATCACGAGGTCGAGCCCCGCTTCTCGCTCGTAGGCTTTGCATAGTGCTTCGGCGCAGCGCTTGCCCTCGTCGTAGCAAGAGCGCGGCCCGACGGGGTTTACGTGCCCGAAGTAAGACTCGTCCTGTGGGGATATCTGCGGGTCGCCGTATACCTCGGAAGTCGAAGCAAGGAGCATCCGGCACTCGCGGCGCTTCGCAAGCTCGAGGCAGTTGAGCGTGCCCAGAGAGTTCGCGCGCATTGTCTCAACCTGCATCGCGTGGTAATCAACCGGGCTTGCGGGGCTCGCCATGTGAAATACAAAATCGATATCGAAGTCGAATGGGTCGCACACGTCCGCCTGCTCGAAAGAGAACGCGTCGTTCTCCAGGGCACCGGCGATGTTCCGCCGGTCACCCGTAACGAGGTTGTCCAGGCATACGACCTTATAGCCCTTTTTCAGCAGTGCATCGCACAGGTGGGACCCGATAAAACCGGCGCCGCCAGTGACAAGGACTCGCTTTTCGGATTCGGACATCTGATCGGTCTCCTCCAACAAACGGCCAGCGCGACCGCGCGGGCAAAAAGCGGCATTCATGGTTGGTGCGGTGGACGGTACCGCCGCACGACGACTATCAAACTATCTCAAACTGCCCGTTTTGTCATCTCCGGCGCGTTGGCTCGCGGCTGACGGTCGAGCCAGGAGAGGGAGCCGGGCCTGAGAGACCCGGCTCAAGAGCAGGAGTACCTTTGTCTGTACAGGTTGCACGGCCCTGCTGTGGTAGAATATTTGCAGTATGAAATTAGTCTCTCCTGAGAGGAAAGTTCCGAGCGTTTCGAGAGCGCTGTTGGCAATAATGGCGCTCGTGGCGCTCGCGCCGGTATTGATCACCGCGTTGCTTATCCTGTACGTGCACGCGCGGCATCGCGGTCGTGTCGCGGGAGTAAGGGAAAGCGGCATTCCGTCATTTCAGCATACGTCCGGCGTCAAGACGATGTCGGAGATCATGTCTTTTCTCAGGACCGTTCCTTTCAGTGCCTCGGTGCCGACGGTGGTTGCGACGGCCGCGTACGGCCTCATGGACTCTGTCTCCTGCCTTCTGGGCAACCTCCGCGCAACCGCCGGTCTCATTTTTCCCTACCCGAGCGTCTTCGAGCCGCTAGTCGTGGAATCGCATGACGGCACGCCGGTATGCGGTCTTCTCGCACTTCAACCGGGCAACGCGGACGGCCCCGCTCTCATAGTCGTCCACGGGCTCTTCAGCAGTAAAAACTCCCAGGTCGTTCAGGCCCTGGCGCTGCGGGCTTTCTACGACTGGGGCTTTCACGTCTTTGCGATGGACCTGCGAAACTTCGGGGATTCCAGTCGCTTCTCCGAGGCGCCTACAAGCTGGGGGTACCGCGAATCCCAGGACGTGCTCGCGGTTGCAGAGTACCTCTCGAACACTCACAGGGTAAGCACCGTCGGCGCATGCGGGATCAGCATGGGCGCCTCCTCCGTTCTCCTCGCGGCTTCGCGCTGCAGGTTGGACGGTCCTCTCTCGGGAGGCGTTATCGCTCTCAATGGATACTCCGACGCCGAGAGGATGGTAGAGCGCGCGTGCACCCTTTCCGACCGCTCCGCGGAATCCATTTTCCGGTGGTTCGTCTTCAGGTTCTTGCTAAGCCTAAAGACCCTCGCGGGCGGCCCCCGGTATTTCGCCGACCTCAGATCCTATACCAGGGAGATCTCATCGCAGTACTACGAAGTGTCTGAAAAGGAGCTGTATACAAGGGGTAGCCCCGTTGGGGCGGTCGGCAACGTAGAGGTGCCGTGCCTGGTGATCCACGCACTCGACGATTTCATGGTGCCGGTCGACGAAGCTTACGAGCTGTTGGCGGCGGCGGTCAACAACCCCATGGTCGAAGCGTTGATCGTACCGACCGGCGGCCACGCGCTCTATCACATGAGCAGCCCGTCGTGGTTCCACAAGACCCTGCAGGCGTTCTTCACCTACTGGGCCGAGTTCGGCCCTTCAGGCAGCGACTGGACGGGACCGCCCACCGACAGCATGGACACCTTCGGAAACTCCAACAACTGAAGGAGGAAGCACATGAACCGGGACGCTCAGGGGGGTCATGGGTCCGGACTCAAGACGCTTGATATCCCCGCCGGCATCGAGGTGATGGATGATGGCAAACCTTTCTTCTTCGAGGGTGGAAAGACCGGATGCCTCCTCATTCACGGGTTCACCGGCACGACATCGAGTATGAGAGTCATGGGCGAGTACCTTGCCGCCAAAGGGTTGACGGTACTGGGGCCGCGGCTTCCAGGACACGGCACCGACGTCATCGACATGGGTCGCTACACTTATAACGACTGGATAGCCACGGTCGAAGAGGCACTCGCCGAATTGCGGGAGATGTGCGACAAGGTCTTCGTTTCAGGGCTGTCTATGGGAGGGCTGCTGACGCTCTACCTGGGCGAGCAACACTCCGATACGCTCGCGGGAATAATGCCGATAAGCTCCCCTGTAAAGTGGCTCGCCCCCGGCTTCAATTACTATCTTCTAAAGCTTATCCCCATTGTCAAACACGTTCTTAAGACGTTTCCCGGGCCCGGGAACGACCTCAAGGACCCGAACGTTACGGAGGTCGCTTACGACAAGCTCAGCACCAGCGCCGCTCACGAGCTTGCAAAGCTCGGCAAATACGTAGACGGCAACATCAGCCGCATCAGCGTCCCGATCAGGATTTTCGCAGCCCGAAACGATCACGTGGTCCCGCCCAAAAACTCCGAGTATATATATGAGCATGTCAGCTCTACGGACAAAGAGTTGATATGGCTCGACAACTGCTATCACGTGGCGACGCTCGACGTGGACAAAGAGCGCGTCTTCGAGGAGGCTTTTTCGTTCGTGACCAAGCTCACCGGTTGAGGCGGGAAAATCGTCAGCAACGGCTCGGACCGGGGGCTCGAAAGGTCTCTCCGCGTGCTATTGACAGCACGGTCGCCGAACATCATCATTATGCACTTATGGATATAAGGTCTCGACTCAAGAACCTCAACGAACTGCAGATGAGCACCTTGCTCTCGGCCATCGGGCTGGGCGTCATGACTTTGATGCTTTTCGTCTGCATATTCCGCGTAACCAATGCGACGGCTCTCGTCATAATCGCGAGCGCGGCCATTCTCGGGAGCGTATCGTTATTGACGGCGAGCCCCTGGAGGTATGCGCTCCTGGCCGCGTTGGTGGCAGCGCTTGCCGCGGAGCTCATCCTGCGAGAGCGAGTGAGCGGCCTCGTGGTTTTCTCCGTCCTTGCACGCTTTACCGTTACCGGTCTACTCATCACGTTCTTCGGGACGCTCCTGATGGAGCGAGGTCACAATATCTACCTGGACATGAAGCGCCTTGCCTCCGAGAGGGAGCAGGCACTGACGCAGTTGAGCAAGTGGTTGGCGCGTGGGACCGCCCTGTTCGTGGTCACAAGGACCATCAGCACCAAGAATCACCTGCAGGACGTCTTCACTGAAGGCCTCGCCGAAGCCAGGAAGGTTTTCAGAGCGGATTCCGGGCTCATCTACAGCTTCGACCCGAAGACCAACAGGCTTTCGATCGCGAGCTCTTTCGGCTACAGCCCCGAGATCCTCGAGAAGATGAACAAGAAGTGGAGCACCTGGGGTGACGCGCTTTCTTGCGAAGCGTGCGTGCGCAGGGAACTGGTGGCCGTTGACGACCTGTCCGCGGCTCCAAAATGCGATAATCTTCAGAAAGTCGAATCCGGCTCCAGCATATGTCTTCCCATCATGACCGAAGGCTCGTTGTGGGGGGTGCTGCACCTCCGGCGGAGCTTCCCCGACGCTTTCACGCGTGGAGACATCCAGTTCGCGGAAGCGATGGGATACCAGTTCGGACTGGCTATCCAGCGGTCCGCCCTTTTCGAGCAGGTCAACCTCCTGGCGATAACCGACCCTATCACGGAGCTTTACAACTATCGCAAGCTCATGCGCGACATGGACCGGGAGCTCGTCAGATCGAAACGTTACCGACGGCCGTTCTCGTTTATCATGGCCGACATCGACCACTTCAAACAGGTTAACGACAGTCGTGGGCACCTCGCTGGAGACGCCGCACTGCGCGAGGTTGCGCGCACGCTCGAAGATGGTCGCCGCGAGGTCGACCGAGTGTACCGTTACGCCGGGGACGAGTTCTGCCTTCTGCTTCCTGAGACCGACCTGCCTGAGGCGTTCGAACTCGCTGACAAGCTCCGGCGCATGGTCGAGGCGCTTTACATACGCGCGGATGGCCAGGACGAGCCCGTTCGTACAACCATCAGCGCCGGGGTCACCTCTTTTTCAGACGCCCTTCACCAGGTGAACGACCTGATCTCCCAAGCGGACCAGGCACTCTATCTCGCCAAAGAGCGGGGGCGAAACCGCGTCGTCGCTTATTCCGACTCGGATCGTCTCCCGGACAGGGTCGACCGGGTCTAGATTCTCAACCAACCTTTTCCCATCACTTCCCCTTCATGAGTAATGCGCGCATGGACCATCGGGAGGAGCGGGGGCGGTCTCGTCGAATTCCAAAGCAGATCAACGAGGGCACAAGGATTCCGGCAAGCCTCTCGGGGTTTCGCCAGTTATTAACCCGTGAGCACAGTTTGATCTCCTGGAACGGCCGAATCTCCGGTACGGTCCCCTATGTGCTCGGCGCGAAGAATGGAAGGGAGTCCGCCGTGGAAGACGACAAAGGTTCACAAGAGCAAGTCGACTCACCTCCAATCGTGGATCTCGAGAAGCTCAGGGCCGAAAACGAAGAGCTCAAGACCAGGCTTGCAAAGCAGGACAGGCACAAAGAGCGGGGCGGATTCTGGCGCCGGTTCACCGTGTGGCTGCTCATCATCCTCGCGTGTATCTTCTCGGTGCTGGGCGCGCTTTCGGCTTGGGTCAAGACCACCACCCTGGACACCGGCACCTTCGTCAGCACCGTAGCACCGCTTGTCAAGAATGACGCGGTCGCCAGGGCGGTAAGCGAGGCGGCGGTCCAGCAACTTTTCGCCAAATACGACGTCACCGGCCAGATAAAAGCGGGACTGAACGACATCTCCGATGCGGTGCAGAACCTCAGGCCTGCAAACCTCCCCATTCCGAACATCAACCTCTCGATAATCGCGGAACCTGTCTCGAACGGACTGCAGACGTTCGCCAGCAAAGCCGCTCAAAAGATCCTCCAGAGCGACACGTTCTACAAGGTTTGGGTGAAAACCCTCACTGTGGCCCACACCGCGGCGGTTAATATCCTAACCGGCAATAAGAACGCGGTCGTCACCAGCAAGGGAGACAAGATAGTCCTGAACATCTCGCCCCTCATCAACCGTGTGAAGACGCGGCTGGTCGATGCGGGCCTCACTTTCCTCAACAACGTAAAGGTTCCTGCCAACGTCGGCCAGGTCACGCTCTTCACCGCCAAGCAACTGGGCGCGGCGCAGGGTATGGTCCACCTCCTGGAGACGCTCAGCTGGGTGTTCCCGCTGCTCGCGTTCATCTGCTTCTTACTCGCGGCGGTGATCGCCAGAAATCGGCGGAAAGCTCTCCTCAGAGAGGGAATCGGCCTTGCCATCGCTATGCTGGTAGTCCTGATCATCGGCAGGGTCGCGCACAATCAGCTGATCGGCCTCGTCAAGAAACCGGACAACCTGGCCGCGGCAAACGTAATCTGGAGCACCCTCATAAACGGGTTGAGGCAGGGACTCTGGGCCGCGTTCGCGCTCGGCGTGGTGGTCGCCGTGGGAGCCGCTCTCGCGGGGCCCTCAAGGTGGGCCGTCTGGACCCGGGAACATGTTGCCGACTTCTTCACGAACTGGCGCGAGAGGCGGGAAGGCAAGAAGGGCAAGACCCCGTTCTCACTGTTCATGGACGAGTACGCCTGGTGGTTCCGAATCGGCGGCCTGGTGCTGGCGGTCATAATCCTGGCGGTACTTCCGAACATCTCCGGGCTCGCTGTCATTGTCACTGGGATCGTTCTGCTGATATACCTGGGTGTGCTTGAGCTGCTCCGATGACGAAATATTGGGCATGAAGCCTAGCGAATCGCCAGGGTCTCCTCGACGGGCAGGCCCATCTGCTTGGCCATCAGGATAAAATCGTGAGGCTGGTTCGAAGCTTTCATCGCGGTCTGGAAGTCGATGAGGCCGTCGGCGTAGAGCGACACCAGCGACTGGTTGAACGTCTGCAT
>PMDX01000222.1 GCA_003154635.1 Actinomycetota bacterium
TCATGCCGTTCGTCACCGAGGAGCTATGGCAAAGGCTTCCGGGTCATGGTGAGTCGCTGATGAAGGCCGAGTGGCCGTCCTCATCCGACTTCGCGCGTGACGAATCCGCGGAGCGCGATATGGAGATGATCCAGGCTCTCACAGTAGGCATCCGCTCGGCCCGCTCGGAGCACGCAATACCGCCCGGGGGCAAGGTCGATGCCGTCCTGGTCTGTTCTCCCGAGGTCCGTGCCGTTCTGGAGGGGCATAGCCACTACGTGGAGACTCTTGCCGGGCTCGGTTCACTCGCTTTCGCCGACGAGCCGCCGGGACAGGGTTACGGGATGCGAGTGGTCCTGGAGGGCGCCGAGGCGTACCTCTCATACGAGCGGGGAGTCGACGCCGGCGAAGAGATCGACCGTCTTGCCCGGCGCCTGGCGAAGGTCGAGACGGACCTCGCGCGCTGCGTCGCCAAGCTCGCAAGCGACGGTTTCGTCGCGAAGGCTCCACCCGAGATAGTTGAAAAAGAGCGCGAGAAGGAGCGCGAGCTCCTCGAAACGCGTGGCAAGCTAAACGCCCAGATAGAGGCCTTGAAGAAATAGTCGGGTTCCGATGATGAAATATTCCGAAGCAGTTGATTTTCTGGACAGCAAGGTCGTACTGGGGGTCAAGCCATCCCTCGACCGCATCAAAGCGGTCTGCCGCATGCTCGAAGAGCCTGAGACGGCGTACGACTCGATACAGGTCACGGGGACCAACGGCAAGACTTCCGTATCTCACATGACGGCGGGGATCCTCAAGGCCAGCGGCTTCAAGGTCGGGTTGTTCACCTCTCCTCACCTCGAGACCGTCCGCGAGCGGATGACCGTGAACGGCAAGCTGATATCGGCATCAGAGTTCACCGATGTCCTGAGCAAGCTGAAGCCGGTCATCGAGAAGGTGGAAGCGGAGGTGGGCGAGGCCCTCACTTACTTTGAGGTAGTCACCGCTATGGGTCTCACGTATTTCAGGCGCGAAAGTGTTGACGTCGCGGTGCTGGAGGTGGGCATGGGCGGCAGGTGGGACTCGACGAACGTCGTGGACTGCGACGTCGCGGTAATCACCAACGTCGACCTCGACCATGTGAACGAGCTCGGGGACACCCGCGAGAAGATAGCGCGTGAGAAGGCTGGGATAATCAACGAGGGCTGCGTGCTGGTCACGAGCGAACCTGACCGCGAGATCCTGATGCTCTTTGCGCAGCGCTGTGAAGAGCTCGGCGCCGACATGAAGGTGTTCGGTCGGGATTTCAGGCTCGAATACAACCTTGCGTATCGCGTCCGTGGCGAAACTCCGGCACAGATCATCTCCGTCCGGGGACTCGAGGGAATGGAGTTCAACGAGATAAAGCTGCCACTTCTTGGAAAGCACCAGGCGGTCAACGCGGCGTGCGCTATCGCGGCGTGCCAGGCGTATACCGACCGTAAGGAGCGTACCGATGTGGAGAGCTACCGTAGCGCACTGGAATCCAGCAGCGTACCCGGGAGACTCGAGGTGCTCGCCACGCACCCGCTAGTGTTGACCGACGGGGCGCACAATGTCCTCGGCATGGACAGGCTCGCTGCCGCGCTGACGGGTGAGTTCGATTACGAGCGCCTCGTCATAGTCGTAGCCATACTCGCCGACAAGGACGCTCGCGGCATGTTGAAGGTGCTGAGTTCTATAGCCGATGAGCTCATCCTTACCGAGAACCGCAGCGCCCGTTGCATAAGCGCGCAACGGCTGGGAGACTTCTGCCGGATGGAGCGCATGGAGCACCAGGTCGAGCCCGATTTCTCCAAGGCGATGAAGCTCGCGTATAATAGCGCGGGGCGGCAGGGACAGATCTGCGTTACCGGTTCGCTATATACGGTATCGGAGGCGCGGATTTTTTTCCGCCAGCAGAAAGCCTCGCGCGAGATGAGACAGGACAGGTAGGGGGAATTCCTATGGCGATGGAGCAGACGCTTCTGATCGTTAAGCCGGATGGTGTGTCTAGAGGGCTTGTCGGTGAAGTCCTGGCGCGTATCGAGCGCAAGGGTTACCGGATAGAAAAGATCGAAGGCAAGGTAATCGATCGCGACCTGGCCGAGCGGCACTACGCCGAACACAAGGGAAAGCCATTCTTCGAGGAACTGATCGAGTACATCACGAGTGGGCTTTCCGTGATCATGGTCATAAGGGGCGAAAACGCGATTGAGAACGTGAGGGTGATAATGGGCCCTACGAATCCGCTTGATGCCACGCCGGGATCTATCAGGGGTGCCTACGCCACAAGCGTCACCCGCAACCTCGTTCACGGCTCGGACTCACAGGAGAGCGCAGCTAGAGAGATCGCCCTTTTCTTCTCCGAATAACGCGGATGCCGTGTTTCCGCTATCTCTTGAGTAGGGAGGGTTGGGGAGAGGGTGGCATGCTCGTTTCGGGTTTGGCCATCGATTGATGCGATCCATTCCTTCGAGGGTCGGCTCCCGTCCGAAAAAATACAATATCTTGGGTTGTTGTATTGGTATTCTAATGTTCAAGATGTAAAGTTGTGTTAAAATGGCCGGTGGTGTTATCCGGCAAATTATGCATAATCTGATGATTGATGCGGTACCGGGCCGCGGGGTTGTTTGCGCGGTGGCAGTGCCGTCGAATTACAATGGGGGAAAGTAAACAGTGTCTTTTATGGCTAGGATGCTCGGGTCCGGGTCCTTTGGAAAGGACATGGCGGTGGACCTGGGAACAGCTAACACCCTCGTTTACGTCAAAGGTGAGGGAATAGTGTTGAACGAGCCTTCGGTCGTCGCGGTCAACACCATCACCAACGCCATCATCGCCGTCGGCGAAGAGGCAAAGAGGATGGTGGGGCGCACGCCCGCTCATATAGTGGCCATCAGGCCACTGAAAGACGGCGTGATCGCCGACTTCGATGTAACCGAGAAGATGCTGCGCTACTTCATACAGAAGGTACATCAGCGCAGGTCGCTCGCCAGGCCTCGAGTCGTTGTCGCAGTGCCCAGCGGCATCACTGGTGTCGAACAGAGAGCTGTCGAAGAGGCCACTATACAGGCGGGGGCAAGGGCCGCGTTCATCATCGAGGAGCCCATGGCGGCCGCTATCGGCGCCGGGCTACCGATTCATGAGCCGATAGGGAACATGGTTGTGGACATTGGCGGGGGAACGACAGAGGTCGCAGTGATCTCGCTTGGAGGAATAGTGACCAGCCAGTCGCTCCGAGTTGGAGGCGACGAGATGGACGAGGCCATCATCAATTACATAAAGCGCGACTACCAGTTGATGATCGGCGAGCGCACGTCCGAGGCGCTCAAGCTCAAGGTCGGGTCGGCATTCCCGGTCACCGACGACGATATGGAAGACGAGATCAAGGGTAGAGACCTCGCGAGCGGTCTCCCAAAGACCGTGGTCGTCACTGCCGAAGAGATCAGGCAGTCCATCGAGGAGCCCGTCAGCCAGGTAGTCCAGACAGTCAAAGACGCCCTCGACAGGACACCTCCTGAGCTTGCAAGCGACATAATGGATGAAGGCATAATCCTCGCTGGAGGAGGAGCTCTACTAAGGGGCCTCGAAGAGAGGATACGCAATGAGACGGGCATGCCGGTGCACACCGCCAAAGACCCGCTCCTCTGCGTAGCAATGGGTTCGGGCAAGTGCCTCGAGGAGTTCGACATTATGAAGAAGGTGTTGATTTCCTCGGCGGGTCAGTGACGCGCCCGGAGGAATTGCCATGCCTGCCAGTTCCAGGCCCCGGACCAACAGAAACCGGATTATCCTGATAGTAATCATCATCATCTGCGTGGCAGTCGTCACTCTCTATGTGAGGGAGAGCGACTCGGGTCCGCTTCACAAGATACAAAACTTTTTCCTCGATCTTGTCTCACCTATCGGTGGCGCGTTCGCCAAGATCGTGAGACCCATCAAGGACGGCTTCGTCAACCTGTTGCACCTCCCGTCGCTAAGCAAGGAACGGGACGATCTTCAAAGACAGGTGGCCCAGTTGAGGCAGCAGGGCATCAAAAACAATGAGCTCGAGAACGAAAACTCTGAGTTGAAGCGCCTGATGCGCTGGGAGGAGACGCAGGCGGAGTTCGAGTTGGTCGGCGCGGACATCGTCGGGCAGTCTCCCGACAACTGGCAGCGCTTGATGATTCTAAGCAGGGGCTCCTCCAGCGGTATCAAGAAATACATGGGCGTGGAAACCGACGAGGGATTGGTGGGGCGCGTCATTTCGGTCGGCTCGAGGTCCTCGGTCGTTCAGCTCATCACAGACTCGAGGTCCGGCGTAGGAGCGCGAGACCAGCGCTCAAGGGAAACCGGCATCCTGGACGGGCAGAACGGAAGCATACTGAAGTTCGATCCAATGAAAGACGACGCGGATTTGAAAGTAGGCGATATCATCGAGACCAGCGGCCTTGGCGGCACGTGTCCACCCGGAGTGATCATCGGGAAGGTGAGCAGCGTCAAGACGCGGTCGAGCGGGCTCGCAAGGCTGGTCGAGGNNAGGAGGCACAGTGAGCCGGAACCGCCGCATATTCCTGGCAATCGTGGTCGTGCTGGCGTTCGTGCTGCAGCTGTCGGTGTTTCCGCAGTTCAAGCTCCTGGGCGCCCAGCCGGACCTCATACTCGTGGTCTCGATTGTGGTCGCGGTAACGGATGGGCCTGTCGCGGGTGCCATCGTCGGTTTCTTCGGCGGCATGTTGCAGGACATCGCAAGTCCGCAGGTCATGGGCGTGAGCGCGCTCACAAAGACGCTCGCCGCCTTTATGGCGGGCATGCTCAAAGATTTCTTCATGACTTACTCGATACTGTTGCCGGTGCTGCTCGTGTTCTTCCTGACGTTTTTCGAACTGTTCCTCCACCAGGGTGTGCTTCTGGTCCTCGGGCAGGAGCAGCTTCCGCCGTTGAACGCCGCCACAATATTCGCGTCAGCCCTGTACAATGTCCTGCTTACATTCATCATCTATCCGTTGCTGAGGAGGTTCCGCTTCCCGGTGAAGGAAGAATCGCTCAGCATGGCCAAGCGTGCCTGACCATATCGGTGATCCGTCATGCAGTTGATCAATAGAAAAGGCCTGAAGCTAAAACCGGATGAGACGACTCACTACCGGCCCGACGCCGCGCAGGAGAACCTCCAGCGCCGGATAGCAGTGCTGGGTATCGTGATCGCGATAGGTTTCGCCATTCTGTTCACGAGGCTGTGGTTCATGCAGATAGTCTCGGGCANNCGCCGCGCGGGCGGATCCTCGACCGAAACGGCAAGGTGCTCGTCAAGAACCGTGACGCGCTCACGATTTCAGTCGTTCCAGCCGAGCTCAAGGATCAGAAAAAAGAGGTGATCGGGCGCCTCTCCAAGCTCCTTGGGATGGGCGAGAAAGAGATCGCGTACAAGATCGAAAAAGCGCAGGCCCCCAACAGGCGGGCGGTCCTCATCGAGAGCGACGTGGGAGAAGAGATACTGACTTACGTCCGCGAGCACCAGGAAGAGTTCCCCGGCGTTGTCGCCGGGAAGAGCCCTGTCCGCGAGTACCCGTACAGCACTCTCGCCGCCCACGTCATCGGGTATCTGGGTGAGATCAACCCCGAGATCCTCAAAGAGAAGAAGAGCAAAGGCTACACCGCCGGCGACGAGATCGGCCTCTCCGGAGTTGAAGCAACGTACGACGAACAGCTCCGTGGGAAGGTCGGCGAGTACAGGCTTGAGGTCGACGCCCAGGGCAACTCCATCCGAGAGATATCACGGGTGGAGGCTCGTGCCGGGGTGAACATGAGGCTCACTATCGACCAGGACGTGCAGACACTCGTCGAGGCCGCCCTCAAGTCGGGCGTTGAGATATCCCGGACGAGGAACGACCCCGAGGCAAAGACCGCGAAGACCGCCAAGTACCAGGCGACCGGCGCCGCGGCCGTCGTGCTGGATCCCAAGACGGGCGAGGTTATCGCGATGGCATCGTATCCAACGTTCAACCTGAACGACTTCGTGGGGGGCATCAGCCAGAAGTCCTGGCAGGACCTTACGGACCCCAAGAACATGTACCCGCTCAATAATCGCGCCATTATGAGCGAGCTGCCGCCTGGCTCCACCTTCAAAATGGTCACCGCCATGGGAGCGTTGCAGGAAGGTATCGCCAACCCGAACACGACCTTCGACTGCGAACACGTCTTCACTGAGGGGGAGTTCAAGGACTACCCAAAGTACTGCTGGGGCACGCACCACCAGATAGATTTCTTCAACGCCATTGTGGAGTCGTGTGACATCTACTTCTACAACCTGGGATACACGTTCTACAAGCGCCAGGGCGCAAATCAGGGCAAGCCGCTCTGGGAGTACGCGCGAGACTGGGGGCTTGGCAAGTCCACCGGCATCGATCTGCCGAGTGAGCAGAACGGGCGCATCCCGAGCCCGGAGTGGAAGAAGGAGTTCAACAAGAACAACCCCCAATTCCAGGCGTGGTATCCGGGTGACACTGTCAACATGGCTATCGGCCAGGGAGATATCCTCGCCACCCCGCTGCAGATGGCGTACGTGTACGGGGGCCTCGCCAACAACGGCAAGTTCATGAAGCCTCACATAATGAAAAGCCTCGAGAACAAAGACGGAAAAGTGGTCAAGCAGGCCGCGAACGAGACCGAGGCCGAGATACAGCTCAACCCGACATACGCCAGTTTTGTAACTCAGGCGCTCACCGGTGTTGTCCAGGGCAAAGGAACCGCGGCCGCGACTTTCCAAGGATTCCCCCTTCAGCAAATACCGGTCGCGGGCAAGACGGGAACCAGTGAGATAACCGGCAAGCAGCCGACCGCGTGGTTCGTTTGTTTTGCGCCGGCGAACGACCCCAAGTACGTGATATGCGTCTCGATCGAGCAGGGCGGACACGGTGGCGAGGTCGCCGCGCCGGTAGCGCGCCGCATCCTTGAGGGGCTCTTCCAGATCCCCGCGGCGGGCGAGATCAGGCCGAGCCAGGGCGACTAGGTTGGTGCTATCAACATGATGAGCAGGCCGGGATCGGCGGAATTCTCGCCGGGGCTGGTGCGCCAGAGCGCTCCAAAGGAGATACTCAAGCGTTTTCCGCTCCGCAAGATAGACAAGATGCTCCTCTTGTCGGCGCTTTCTCTCGGGATTTTCGGTGTCCTCATGATATTCAGCGCGACGCGCGCCGATAATCCGTCGACCTACTACCTCAAGCGTCAGTTGATGTGGTTTATCGTAGCGATGTTGATGATGGCGCTCGGGGCGGGTTTCGACTACCACAAGATAATACCGTATTCGAAGATAATCTACGCGATCGTCATCGGCCTGCTGATGATCGTTCTCTTATTCCCTGCGATCAACGGCGCTCACCGCTGGATCAACCTCGGTGTATTTCCTCTGCAGCCGTCTGAGCTCGCCAAGGTCGCACTTATCATCATGCTGGCGACTTTTCTGGCCGACCGCCGTCTCGAGATGACCTCCAACAAGGATTTTCTGACCGCCCTGGCTATAGCCGGCGGCATCATGATGTGGGTCTTCCTCGAGCCGGACCTGGGCGTGACACTGCTGTGCTTCGTCATCACTATCGGCATGCTCATGGTGGGCGGCGCCCGGCTCAAACAGATAGGAGTGCTCGGGGCCGCGACCCTGGTCGCGATCGTGGTGGGCATTCAGACCCACCTGATGAAGTCGTACCAGATCACGAGGTTGCTCGTCTTTCTGAAACCCGACCTCGACCCTTTGCACTCGGGCTACAACCTGATGCAATCCAAGATAGCCATCGGCTCCGGACAGCTCGTCGGCAAGGGGTTGTTCAATGGAACCCAAACGAATCTCAAGTTCATCCCCGAGCACCATACCGACTTTATATTCTCGGTAACCGGAGAGGAGCTTGGGTTCATCGGCGGCGTATTAGTGCTGGCGCTTTTCGCTATCCTTCTCTGGAGAGCTCTGAAGATCGCACTGACCGCGAGGGACTCGTTTGGGACCATAATCGCCGTTGGGATCGTGGTCATGTTCTTCTGGCAGATACTGGTCAACATAGGCATGACAATGGGGATAATGCCGATAACCGGTGTGCCTTTACCCTTCCTCAGCTATGGGGGCAGTTCGCTCCTCGTTAATTTCTTCTGCGTGGGCCTTTTGCTGAACATAGGCATACGCAGGTTCCCACAGGGCAGCTGATCGCGGTCGCCTCGAGGCCGGCGCGGAACGGAGTTGATTGATTTGGATCTGGACGATGACAGTCAATACAGGTCGGGTTTTATAGGGCTGATCGGCCGCCCCAACGTGGGAAAGTCGACCTTGCTCAACAGGCTTGCAGGACGCAAAGTGGCTATCACTTCCGATAAGCCGCAAACGACCCGCAACAGGATACAGGCGGTCATAACGACCCCCGATGAGCAGATGATCTTCGTCGATACACCCGGCTTTCACAAGCCGCGAGGTGCCCTGGGCGAGAGGCTGAACAGCCTTGTCCTGGGCACCATGCGCGATGTGGACGTCATAGTGTTCGTGCTGGACGGCGCCAAGACGATCAGCAAGGGAGACATCTTCATAGCGGGAGAGCTCGAGAAGGTCGAGACGCCCGTAATGGCCGTCATCAACAAGACCGACCTGCTCGACGGCGCCAAGATCGACTCGCAGGTCGAGGTCGCGCGTCATCTCTTTCCGTTCAAAAGCGTGATGCCGGTATCTTCGAAGTTCGGCGCCGGAGTGGACGAGCTCCAGGGAGCGCTGCTTGCGTTCCTGCCGCCGGGACCGCAGTATTTTCCCGACGACGTCGTCAGCGACCAGCCCGAGCGAGTCCTTGTCGCTGAGCTGATAAGGGAGAAAGCGCTGCTGCTCACTCGTGACGAAGTCCCTCACAGCGTCGCGGTCCTGATCGAGGAGATGAAGCCCAGAGAGGACAACGAGCTGGTCGACGTCGAAGCGGTGATATACGTGGAGCGCGAGTCTCAGAAGGGTATCATAATAGGCAAGGGCGGGCGGATGATAAAGGATATCGGCAGTCGCGCGCGCCAGGACATCGAGCCTATCCTGGGAAGCAAGGTGTTCCTGGACCTGCGCGTGAAGGTCGAGAAAGACTGGTCGAAGAACCCTCAATTCATAAAGAGGCTCGACTACCAGTAGCTCCATACGGATTATTCTGGAGCCGGGCGCGACCCGGTTCGGTCGGGATGCCGGTGGTTCAACATGGAAGAACAAAACAAGATCATACTGCAAACCGTTCGCGACCAGCTCGCGTTGGGGGAGATCAGGCAGGCGGTTCGGACCGTCGCCGACCTTCACGCCGCGGATACCGCTGAGGTCCTCTCGCATCTCGACGCTGAAGACGAGGCCGAGATCCTGGTCAACATGGAACCGCACGCCGCGGCCCACGCTCTGCTCGAGATGGAGGAGTCACACCAGGTCGAGGTCGCTGGGCATCTCAGGACGGGCGAGCTTCGAAAGCTCATCGAGCGCATGCCGCCGGACGAGGCCGCCGACCTGCTGGGTGACATTCCCGAAAGCCAGCGCCGTCGCCTGTTGAAGCTCTTCGGGCGCCAGGAAGCCGAAGAGCTCGAAGGGCTCCTTGCCTACGGCGACGAGACGGCAGGCGGCTTGATGACCACCGATTATATGTCAGTTAGCCCCGAGGCCACTGCCGACGAGGTCATCGCCCAGCTGCGGAGGGTAAGTAACGATGTCGAAACCATCTACTACCTCTACGTGGTCTCCGGCGACGGAAAGCTCAAGGGTGTTCTCAGCCTGCGAGACCTCATAGTCTCACAGCCCGGCCGAAAAGTCGGGGAGATGATAAGCAAAGACGCGATAGCCGTCCGACCGGACCAGGACCAGGAAGAGGTTGCCGATCTCATAAGCAAGTACGACTTGCTCGCCTTGCCAGTGACAGACGCTCGAGACCGCATGCTGGGTATAGTCACGGTCGACGATGCAATGGATGTCATTGGTGACGAGGCCGAGGAAGATATCATGCGGTTCGCCGGCGCCACCGGCTACGAGGAAGAAGCGCCGCGGGGGCTTCTGTCCGATCTGGGAAGGCGCCTTCCCTGGTTCGTTGTGGCGGTAGTGATAGAAGTGCTCATCGCGGGCGGCATCCTCAAGATCTACTCCCCGATATTTACCAGGTTCCTCGTACTGATATTCTTCATCCCGCTGCTTGTCACGATGGGGGGCAACGTCGCGGTTCAATCCTCGACCGTGATCGGGCGCTGGCTTACCTCCGGCACTCCTCCGCAAAGAGCTACGATCAGAGCCATGAGTGGCGAGGTCATCTGGGGCGTGCTGGTCGGGTTATTCACCGGAGGGGTCGTAGCGGCAATAGCGTTCGCCTTCCACGAGGAGCCGATGGTCGGTATCGTGGTCGGCCTCTCTCTGGCACTGACCGTGATAGCCGCGTCACTCGTGGGATGCGCGCTTCCTCTCACCTTGAAGGGGTTCAATAGAGACCCCGGAACGATATCGGGGCCGTTGCTTGGCACTACCATGGACGTACTCAGCCTTGCCATCTACCTAGGGATCGGCAGGCTCCTATTGATGTAGGAGGAACCGAATGGCCCGCTACCAGGCGCCAGATCCAGGAGAGCTCAAAACCAAAGACCTGCTGTTGATGATCGACCATACTCTTCTCAAACCGGAGGCGACCCTCGAGGAGTACACCAGGGCAGTCGCTGACGCCAGGGATTGGGGTTTCAACAGCATGTTCGTGCCTCCCTGCTACGTGCCGCTGGCCTCTGGGATGCTCTCCGCCACGGACGTGAAGGTTGGTATTCCGCTAGGGTTCCCGTTTGGGTATTCCGCTCCTGAGATCAAGGCCGCCGAGGCGCTCGCGGGGCTCGAGGACGGCGCTCGTGAAGTCGACATGGTCATGAACGTATCCGCCGCCCGCTCGGGACAGTGGGAGATCATCGAAGAGGACATCACCGCGGTGGTGGTGGCCGTCAGGGAGTGGGAAAAGGTGATGCTACAGGGCCCGGTGCTCGTAAAGCTCATACTCGAGACCCCATATCTCGATGACGAGCAGAAGCGCGAGGCGTGCAAGAGGGCTGCCACGGGCGGCATGGATTACGTCAAGACCGCGACGGGTTTCGGCCCCGGTGGCGCGACCGTCGATGATATCCGCCTGATGCGCGAGGCGGTAGGGGATGAACTAGGCGTGAAGGCCGCGGGCGGCATCCGCACCCTGGCCAACGTGAAGGCGCTGCTGGAAGCCGGCGCTAGCCGCATCGGCGCCTCCGCCTCGGTGGCNNGAAGGCGGCGGGCGGCATCCGCACCTGGGAAGACGCAAAGGCGATGTTCGAAGCCGGGGCGGACAGGATCGGCACGAGCGCCGGCCCGGAACTGCTCGAGGATTTCATCCGTGCGATCACCTGAGCCTGAGACCCCGCAGGCACGCGGGTCGCGGCACAGGGGCTCAAAGGAGATCAGCGACCTCGGCATTGTCCTGCGGTCCCACAAGCTGGGCGAGTCCGACAAGATTCTTCGCATCATGACCAGGGAACACGGAAAGCGCTCTGCCGTGGCCAAAGGCATCCGGAAGACGACCAGCAGGTTCGGCGGCAGGCTCGAGCCACTCACCTGCGCGCGCCTCCTGCTCCATCGCGGCAGAAACATGGACACCATCAAGCAAACCGAGATCCAGACTTCATTTCGAGAGGTCAGGGAGGACCTGGACCTGTTTGTGAACGCTTCAGCGATGGCCGAGCTCGTCGACAATATAACGGTGGAGCAGGAGTCGCACCCAGAGCTTTTCGACCTGTTTTTCACAGGGCTCGAGCTGCTTCGCGACCGGCCGGGGGACGCTCCGTTCATCAGGGCTTTCTTCGAGTTCAGGGTGATGGCCAGTTCGGG
>PMDX01000157.1 GCA_003154635.1 Actinomycetota bacterium
TGTGCAAAGGCTCGGGCTGGCTCGAGATACTGGGTTGCGGCATGATAGATCCCAACGTTTTCGGCTATGTAGGGTATGACCCGGAAGAGTTCACGGGGTTCGCGTTCGGGATAGGCATCGAGCGCGTTGCGATTTTGAAATACGGGATCGATGACATAAGGGTATTGTTCGAGAATGATATGCGCTTCCTGCGCCAGTTCTGAGGCTCTATGAGAGGCGAGTGCCCGGCGCCCGCTGCGGGAGACAGGTTTGAAAGTATCGATTGAGTGGCTTTCCGAATATGTGGATATCGAGCAGTCGGCCGATGAACTTGCCGACCTGCTCTCGCTGTCAGGCACCGAGGTGGACAGGGTTACCAGGGTCGGCTTCGGCGTGACCGGAGTCGTAGTCGCGAAGGTGACAGGAGTAAAACCACACCCCAACGCCGACGCGCTGCAACTCGCCGTGGTCGACGACGGAACTGTGGTCCGCGAGGTGGTCTGCGGAGCGCCCAACCTTTACCAGGGCATGGTTTCCGCGCTTGCTGTTTCCGGAGCAACGCTTCCCGCGGTGTCCGGCAAACCGCTTCGCAAAGCCAGGATACGGGGGGTTGAAAGCGACGGGATGCTCGTAAGCGCGGCCGAACTCGGCATCAGCGACGATCACACAGGGATAATCGAGCTCGGGCCTGAAGCTCAGACGGGCCTCGACATCCATGACGTCCTGCCGCTGGAAGATGTCGTCCTGGACGTCGACATCACTCCGAATCGGCCTGACTGCATGTCGATGGTCGGAATAGCGCGCGAGGTTGCGGCGCTTACCGGAGGCAAGCTCCGGATGCCCGACTTCATCGTAAAAGAGACTGGCGGGCCGATCGAGGATCTGATAACGATACGAATCGAAGACGTTGAGGGGTGCCCGCGCTATACGGCGCGTGCTGTGACCGGGGTAAAGGTAGCTCCGTCCCCTCCGTGGATGCAGAGGCGGCTGGTTGCAGCCGGGCTGAGGCCTATCTGCAACGTTGTCGACGTGACGAACTACGTTTTGCTCGAGTTGGGTCAACCCCTGCACGCCTTCGACATGAAACTGTTGGGAGGGCGCACCGTCATCGTCAGGAAAGCAAGGCGCGGCGAGGGCATGACCACTCTCGACGATGTGGAGAGGCAGCTCGACGACAGATCGCTTGTGATCGCGGACGCGGAGCGCCCTGTCGCACTTGCCGGGATAATCGGCGGCGAAGACTCCGAAGTCCGCGACGACACGACGAACATCCTGATCGAATCCGCCTATTTCGACCCGAAGTCCATACTCCTCACGAGCAAACGGCTCGGCGTACGCACCGAGGCGTCCGCGAGATTCGAGCGCGGCACCGACCCGGAGGGTACGCGCGCGGCGGCCGACAGGGCGGCACTGCTGATGGCTTCGCTCGCCGATGCCAGCGTGGCCAGAGGCGTCATGGATGTATACCCGTCCAGGATCACTCCGGTCACGATCCAGCTCAGGCCGGCACGGGTGAACAGGATTCTTGGAACTGAGGTTTCCAAGGCGGAGATGGTCGAGATCCTCGGACGCCTCGAGGCCACCATCAGCGAGGGAGAAGTGCTGGAAGTGACCGCCCCCTCATTCCGCCATGACCTTGAGCGAGAGATAGACCTGATCGAAGAGATAGCGCGGGTCTACGGTTTCGACAGGATTCCCGAGGAGGTACCCTCGGGAGCGGGGTTCGACGCCGGACTTTCCGCGGAACAGCAACTTGACGAGAGGTTGACGGAAGCGCTGATATCCAGGGGCATATCACAGGTCATCTCGTACAGTTTCATGCATCCGGGAGACCTCGATCTGTTGGGTGTTCCGGATGGAGACGAGTTGCGGCGGGTTGTGACGCTCGTCAATCCAATTGCGGAGACCGGCGAAGTGATGCAAACGACCATGTTGCCGGGCCTTTTGAGGATAGCGGTGAGCAATGCCAACAAGGGAAACCGCGACCTGGCGCTCTTTGAGAAAGGCCGTGTGTTCATGGGCAGGGAGCCAGACGAGCTTCCCGAGGAGAGAGAGGTCGTCGGCATCTTGATGTGCGGGCAGCACCAGGTGAAAGATTGGCTTGCGGAATCGCGCGAAGTGGATTTCTTCGACCTGAAGGGCGCTATCGAGGATGTCTGCGCGGAGATGGGCATATCCGTAAAGTTCTCGTGCGTGGAGCTTCCGTTTCTCGCCCACGGCCGTTCAGCGAACATCGTCGTGGGGGGAGAGCCGGCGGGCTTGATAGGGCAGCTCCATCCCTCAATAGGCGAAGCGTTCGGCCTCGAACAGGACGTATACGTGGCCGAGTTTTCGGTTACCGCGGTGACACGGAGCGCCGCGCTGGAGAGAAGCTACACACCCGTGGGACGCTTTCCAAACGTCAAGGTCGACATTGCCGCGATCGTCGACGCGAATATCGAAGCCGGGCTTGTCGAAGAAGAGATCATGGCAAGCGGGGGAGAGCTACTGCGCACGGTGAGATTGTTTGACGTCTACAGCGGGCAGCAGATTCCCAACGGGAAGAAAAGCCTCGCGTACGCGCTGGAGTTTGGCTCCGCGTCGGGGACGCTTACCGATGAGCTTGCGCACGGAGAGATGGATCGCGTGATAGACGCGCTCAAGTCGAGGTTCGGAGCCTCGATCCGGGGGCGAGACGTGGTCGAAGGGGAGGGCCGTTGAAGATTGGTGTAATGGGTGGTACGTTCGACCCCATT
>PMDX01000271.1 GCA_003154635.1 Actinomycetota bacterium
GCCTCGCGGATGTGGTAGCCGCTTATGCTGATGGTGTTCCAGCGCGGCACCTCAGTGGAGCAGAACGACATGACATCGATGATGATGCGCATCGATGGGCGAGGCGGGAAGATCCAGGACTTCTGGGCGATATACTCCTTCAGGATGTCGTTTTGAATAGTGCCGCCCATGGTGGCGAAAGCAACGCCCTGCCTCTCACCGGTGACGAGATAGAACGCCAGCAGTATGCTGGCGGGGGCGTTGGTCGTCATGGACGTGGTTATCTTGTCGAGGGGAATCCCATCGAACAGCTTCTGCATGTCTACTACGGAATCGATAGCCACCCCGCAACGGCCGACCTCTCCCTCGCTCATCGGGTCGTCCGAGTCGTATCCCATGATGGTCGGCATGTCGAACGCAACGGACAGGCCGGTCTGGCCTCGCTCGAGCAGAAAATGGTAGCGCCTGTTGGTCTCAGCGGCGGTGCCGAACCCGGAGAACTGCCTCATGGTCCAGTACCGGCCGCGGTACATGTTGCCTCTTATTCCCCGCGTGTACGGGTACTCTCCCGGAAATCCCAGGTCTCTTTCGTAGTCGAGCCCGCTGATATCGGCGGGGCCGTAGAGCGGCTCGACAGGCTCGCTGGACACAGAGACGTAGTTGCCTCCGTTCTCGGGAGATACGCTATGTGTCTCCTTCAGCCAGCGGTCTCTCTCTTTCTCGTATTTCTGATGGTCCATCCCTAGAACTCGATCCCTTCCCGCAACGGTACGCCCCGGTCGTAGCAGTGCTTTACGTTTTTCATCTCGGTTATCAGGTCCGCCCGGGAGCAGAACTCCTCAGGGGCATATCGTCCGGTCAACACCAGCTCGACGCCCTCGGGACGCTCGTCGATCAGTGGCAGCACCTCATCGACCGTGAGGACACCGAGCTCGACCGCTACGTTGACCTCATCGAGAATAACGATATCGAACTTTCCACCCATGATGGCCTCGCGTGCGAGCTCCAGCCCCTCGTGCGCCAGGCGCAGGTCTTCCTCGCCGGGCTCTCCCTTCTTTACGAACGAGTCAAGCCCCGCCTGCACCAGCTTGAAGCTGTCAGAGAGGCGTTTTGCCGTCTCGAGCTCTCCGTACTCACGGCCTTTAAGGAACTGGATCATGTAGACTTTCATGCCCTTGCCTATGGCACGCATTGCAAGCCCGATAGAAGCAGTTGTCTTACCCTTGCCGTCTCCGGTGTATACCTGTACGAGCCCTAGCTCCATCAGTCCCTCCGCTCTAAACGCTGTTTAAGCCCGGCCGAGACGGCCCGGCGGCAAAAAGTATACCAAATAGCGTCCGGAGAACGGGACAGAGTGCATATGCGTCGAATACATAGGCAGATCAAGGTAGCGAGAGGATGGTTGATGGATTTCCTTGCGATCACACCCGTTCATGCCCATAATGCCATGAAATACGTGATCGGCATCATAAAGCACGTGAGAAAGGTCAAAGCAGGAAGTGGTCCCGTATGAGGGCGAACGGCGTGGCCGTTAAGAACACTATTATGGATACAAGGGGGCTGAAAAGGGCCTACCTGTACCTGCGCCGGGCGAACGGCAGGCGCGTGATGCTGCTGCTGTCCGCTGTGTTCCTCGTGCTGCTGGTCGTCGTGGCCTCGTTCGTGCTTTTCGTGCAGGATCTAGCGCACACGGGCGACATATTCTCCGGCGTAACGATCAACGGCCTCGCGGTCGGGGGCATGACACGGGCACAGGCGGCGGAACTTGTGAACAAGAACGTCGCGGCCCCGATGCAGGAGCCCATGACGCTGACCACCAGCAAACACGAGTACAAGCTGGATCTTAAATCGATCAAGATGGCCGTGCACGTCAACAAGATGGTGGAAGAGGCTTATAGCGCCGGGCGGCACGAGAACATCTTTGCCCGGATGTTCCGGAGGTTTCTCGACAAACCCCTCAGGGTCAACATCCCTGTGATCGTCAAGTACGACGAAGCCAAGGTCAAGGCTTTCGTGAGCGGCATCGCGGATAACGTCAACATCTCCGCAAGGAGCTCGTACGTCGACATGTCCACTGGCGCGCCCAAGGTCAGTAAGTCCAAGTACGGTTTCAGCGTAAAACAGGAAGACACGGAAAAAGCGATAGTGGCGGCACTTCCAACCGGGATCAGGCGCATGTCCGTCATTACCGAGAGCGTGAAACCAAGGGTCACGGAGGCCGATATCGGCTACATTATCGTGGTGCGCCAGAGTGAGCACAAGTTGTACCTGTATAACGGCTCGGAGTTTGTCGATACCTTCGCATGCGCGGTCGGGCAGTCCCAGTACCCGACGCCGACCGGTCAGTTCGCCATCGAGAAAAAGGAAAAGAACCCCACCTGGTACCCACCGAAAAGCGATTGGGCAAAAAACCTGAAGCCGATTCCTCCCGGCCCCGGCAATCCCCTGGGTCCATACTGGATGGGGATAGGAAATGACGTCGGCATACACTCGACACCGGACGAGGCGTCTCTCGGTTACTCAGCTTCGCACGGTTGCGTAAGGCTCTCAGAGTGGTCCGCCCAATACATCTTCAACCGCGTAAAAGTCGGCACCCCCGTTTATATCTACAAGTAACCTTCGCCCACCGAGTCGTTTTACTTACTGACCCAGGTCTCTCCAGGCTATGGTGAGGTTTGCGAGGGCAATGGCGCCGAGATATTCGTCGAGGGTGCCGACGCGGGAAGTATCGGCGAGGTGGAGGCTCATGGGGAAGTAGAGAGCACCCAGAGAGGTTCCGGAGCCGAGGTGCGTCAAGGTCCGATAGATGAGATTGCCGGTCACGCCGTCGGGGGCGATGATGCAGTTCGACCATTCGGCGGCTTCCTCGATGAGTATGTGGCAGTGCCTGACATCAGGCTCGGTTGAAGCCAGCCGCTCTCCCCTTTTTATGCTGCCTGCAATGCGCGCGCTCCTACCGGCATCCTCCGGCCTTCCGGCGGAAAGCACGGCGATCTTCGGGTCCCAGCCGAGCAGCGAGCAAAATTCGCGGCAGTCGCGTACCAGCGCGCGCATCGCGTTGAGCGTCCCACCCTCATCGATGCCAACGGGACCGAGCAGAAAGGGCTTTCCTTCGGGAAGGCGCAGCAACGCTATGCGCCGCGAGGTTACGCCGGGCAAGCGGGAATGAAGCGCATGCAGGAACGGGCTGGATGCCAGGGAGCCCCTGGCGGCCGCGCTGATGGCCCCGGCTTCCAGATCTCGCAGCATCGTTGCCGCATCACTATAGGCCCGCACCGGACAAAACGTCGCGGCATCAAACAACTCACGCTCTCGCGGGTCACCAGAGGTCAGCCCTATTCCAACGGTCACTTCGGGGTCCGCAAGATCTATGAGTTCTTGTAGGTCCATGAGCCGCCCCGGGAACGACGAGATCGAGAAGGCCCGTTGAGATACCGACCATCGCGGGCCGGCGCTATCCCGCCGGGCGCCGCCTGTAATAGTCGCGCGAGACCTGAAGCGCCTCGATTGCGTCTTCGGGATTCTCGAATATGGGATAGTCCATGCGATTCTGGACGTGCCGCAGATAATGGCAGAGTGACAGCAGGCAAAGCGCTACCGGCTTCTTGTGCTTCTTCATGAGCTCACCGATGTCCGGATACACCTCGCGCGAGAGCCCGCTGTAAGCTCCGTTGTACTGGGTGTCCGCTCGGCGCATCAGCACTACGGCGACACCATCGATATAGTCGCGCGAAAGCAGCCTGTCGATCGTATAAGCTATCGCGTCACTCGATAGGATATCTCCAAGGTCGAGCGGGTTGCCGAGCCTTATGACGTCTCCCCTGACATGCTCTTTGAAATCCTGCACCAGGTCATCGGTCAAGCCCGGAAACTCGAATCCTCGCTTATACGCCTCATCACTCAGCATCACGGCGTATCCGCCCGCCTGCGAGACAACCGCAATGCGGTTTCCCCGCATGGGAGGAAGCTCGAATGCCCTGGCCATGTCGGTCAGCTTCTTTATAGCGTCCACTCGCATGATCCCGGCCTGGTTGAGGACATCATCGAGCACTTCGTCGTCGTTCGCCAGGGCCGCGGTGTGGCTCGACGCGGCGCGCGCGCCGATCTCGGTTGTGTTCGCCTTGTAGACGAGTATCGGCTTCTCGATCCTGCTCGCCACCTCGTACAGGTCGCGCCCGCGGACTACGCTCTCAAGGAACATGCATATGACCCTGGTTCCAGGGTCGTCTCCCAGGTATTCAAGGAAGTCCAGCTCGTCCATGTTCACCTTGTTGCCGACCGAGACGAACTTGTTGAAGCGCGAGCTCTGGTTGTCGAGAAACATTATGAGGCTCAGCCCCACGCCACCGCTCTGGCTCACAATGGATATTCCCCCGGGAATCCTCTTCTTCATGGGAAGAAAAGAGAGGCAGAGACCGTTTTCGGTGTTGGTGATCGTCAACCCGTTCGGACCTACGAACCGGATGCCGTACTCCTCGGCCTTGCGCTTGATCGTTGCTGTCAGCTCTTCGCCCTCCGCACCGAGCTCCGAAAAGCCTCCGGAAGGTATCGCCATTCTCTTGACGCCTTTTCTGGCGCACTGGTCCATCACCAATGGTACGACCCGCGCCGGGACAAAAGCTACTACGAGGTCGATGTCTCCGGGGACTTTCTCCAGAGAAGCATAGCCTTCCAGGTCAAGGACCTCTTCTCCTTTGGGGTTTACGGGGAAGATCTTTCCGGGATACTCCCAGCCGATGAGGTTCTGAACAATGTTGCGCCCGATGTTCTTCTGGCTCGCTGATGCGCCGACAACGGCGACGCTTTCCGGATAGAACATCTTGCGAAGGTTATCCGTCATGGATGTCTCCCGCGGTCGTCCACACCAATCTCACTCTTTTACGGTATTCTCCCGCTGCTCATTTTCCCCTTCCACCGGTGGCGCCGGGCTAAGCGATTCGAGCAGCAGCTCGACCAGGTCCACCACGGGCAGGCCGCCACCCTGCTGGACCGCATCCAACAGGTTCATCTCGCAGAACGGGCAGCAGGTGACNNCCGCGACGAGGCTATCTCCACGGCGGCGTCGGTATGGCCCGCTCTGAGTCCTCCACCTCCACCGCAGCATCGCGCGTTGGTTCCGGTGCGGGACATCTCCACGAAGGTCAGCCCGGGGATGGCCTCGAGCACCCTCCTGGGCGGAGTGACCACCCCACCGTGACGCGCGAGGTGGCACGGATCGTGATACGTCACCGTACGCTCGAGAGGTTTCGGCTGAAGCTTTCCCTGGTCTATCAAATCAGCCAGGACCTCCGAGACATGAAGCACCTCTATCTCGAACGGTGCGACCTTGGGGTATTCGTGCTTCATTATTCCATAGCAACCCGAGCACGCCGTGATTATCTTGCCGACCCCGAGCCCGTTGAGCTTCTCGATGTTCCTTGCGGCCTGGGCCAGGAACGTATCCCGCATGCCGACCCTCATGGCAGTGCTACCGCAGCATATCTCCTCCCGCCCCATGATACCGAAGTCGACTCCTCCCGCCGTCAGCACTTCAGCGGTAGCCGCGGCCACCTTCTGCATGTTGGGCAGATACGCGGCGGTGCACCCGGGGTAGTAAAGCGCTTCGGCATCCTGTTTTGGCAGTATCTTGACCTTGGACTTGAGCTTCTTCGCCCAGCGGTCGCGCTGCGCGCGCGGCATCTGCCACGGGTTGTCGTAGTTCTCCACGCTCTTGACGAGCTCCATCTGAGCCGCCAGCGGGCCTTCGCCCCTGGCCACCATAACGTCGCGAAGCAGGTTGATGAGCTCCGTCAACCTTATCCCCATCGGGCACCTGACCGCGCACGAATAACACGCCGAACAGTAATAGAGGACGTCCGGCCGTAGTATCTCGTCAGCCCCTCCGGATAGAACCAGACGGACTATCTCTCTCGGGCCCATCTCGGCGTATCGCGCAACAGGACACGAAGCGCTGCACGTCCCACATTGCAGGCAGGACCGCACCTTTTCACCAACTTCGAGCCCCGCGACAAGCTCGTCGAAGAACTCCCCTGAGTAATCCGTTATCGGTGCTCTGCTGTTCGCCATGTTACCCGCCCTTTTACTCCATCAGGTCAGACATAAGAATCGGCCATCTCTTTTGTAAGGTAATCGAGGATGCGCGCCCTCAGGTCGGTAAAGGCGGCGTCGGTGCGATTCCTCGGGTAAGGCAGTTCGTTAGTGAACTTCTCTACAATGCGCGCCGGGCGCCCGGAAAGTCCGATTATCTCCTGTCCCAGGAACACGGCTTCGTCGACGGAGTGAGTGACGAATACTATGGTCACCGGCGTCTCGCGCCAAAGCTCCACGAGGAACTCCTGCATCCCGTTCCTTGCCTGTGCGTCCAGAGAAGCGAACGGCTCGTCCATCAGTAGTATCCGGGGCTCGACCGCAAGCGTGCGGGCGATGGCGACCCGCTGTTTCATGCCCCCCGATAGCTCGCGCGGGTACAGGTTCTCGTAATCGGTAAGCCCCACAGTCTCGAGGTATTCGCGCGCGCTGGCGCGGGCATCGATAGCGGAGATACCTTTCAGGGTCAAGCCGAAAGTCACGTTCTTTAGGACCGTCCGCCACGGAAACAGCGCGTACTCCTGGAAGACCATGCCCCTTTCCGGACCGGGACCAGTGACGGGATGTCCGTCGAGGAATATCTCACCCGACGTGGGCTCCACGAGCCCGCCGATCGCGCGCAACAGGGTCGTCTTACCGCAGCCTGAAGGACCGACGACGCAAGTGAATCGACCCTGGCCGATCTCGAGATCGATGCCGTCGAGGACCTCGAGCTCGCGCCCGGTTTTCTTCTCGGTGAACATTTTTTCAAGCGAGCGCAGCTCGAGCACCGTCCCGCCTGAGCCACTCATCTCCATTTGAGCAACCTCTTCTCAGCGTACTTTATCGCTCTATCCATCAGAAATCCGATAAGCCCGATCACGACCATGCCGCCGACTACATAATCAAATCTGGCAACCTCACCTGCGTTCATGATCATGTAACCGAGACCGTATCCGTTCTTGACCCCGATAAGCTCGGCTGCGACCAGGGTCATCCACCCTACGCCTATCCCGATTCGAACGCCGGTGAATATCGACGGCAGCGAGCCCGGAACGATCACTTTCAACAATATGGTGCGTCGGTCGGCCCCCAGCGTGCGCGCGGCTTCCTCGAGGTACGGATCCACGGATCGCGCTCCGGCGACCGTGTTCAGGACCACGGGAAAGAACACTCCGAGGAATATCACGAACGCGGCCGAGAGATACCCCAGCCCGAACCAGACCAGCGCAAACGGCAACCATGCAAGAGGCGGAATCGGCCTCAGTGCCTCCACGATCGGGTCCAAAACCACGTCGAACCACGAAGACCAACCCATCAGGATGCCGATCGGGACCGCCAGGACCACCGCTATGCCGAACCCGAGGAGCACGCGCGCCAGGCTCGACAGTATATCGCCAAGCAGCTTGTACCCCGGTGGAAATCCCGTGACCGTCAACTGGTAGAGCCCCTGGACCACCTGCACGGGTGAAGGCACACCCTTTCCGAGCGCCCCGGCGCTTGCGAGCACCTGCCACAGGACAATGAATACGAGGGGTGATATGACTTTCCACTTCTTCACTAACCGCCCCCGGGCAGGTACACCGTGTACATCAGGTTATCCATGAACGTACCCACGCTGCCGATCTTGACGACCCCGTTAGCCTTGAGGAACTCCACGTATCGCTGGATGCCTTTTTCGTCAGGCGTATAGTTGAACTTGATATCTTTCATCGCCGCCCGCGCGACGTCGACAGGCTGGCCCGTATAAAGGTGGGCCATGTCGGCGGACTCCTGCGGATTCTGCTGGATGAACTTCGTTGCCGCGACCTGGGCGGCGACTACCCGCCTGACGGTATCGGGGTTCTTTTTCAGGAAAGTGGAGTCTGCCACCAGCATACAGCACGGATGATTCGGCCATATCTTCGCCGACGTCAGCAGGACCCGGCCGGCTTTCTGCGCGACGATCATCGACGGGTAAGGCTCCCAGACCACTGCAGCGTCTATCTGCGAACTCGCGAGCGCCGGCAGCATCTCAGGCGGTTTGACCACGATGATGTTAACGTCCTTGTCGCTGATGCCCGCCTTCTTGAGGGCCGTCCTGAGGAGGTAGTCCTGGACCGTGGAGTTACCGGGAATAGCGATGGTGCTGCCTTTCAGCGCCGCGACGTCATTGGCCTCGAGCCCGTTGCGCACGACTATCGCCGAGCCTTCCGTGTTAGCCTGGGCGACTATCTTGACGTCGGCCATGTTCTGGCCTTTAAAGGTCACCGCGGGAGCGGTCCCGACGTAACCCATGTCGAGGTCTCCTGCCGAGAATGCGCTCATCTCCTCCGGCCCGGCGCTGAACACACCGCCCTCTCGCACATCCAGCCCCTGATCTTCGAAGAAGCCTTTCTGCTGAGCGATATAGAACGCAACCTGGTGGAGGTCGTTTTTCAGTGTACCGATCCGCACGACCCGTGTCTGGCCGCTCGGTCCGCCGCAGCCTCCGAGCGGAATCGAAAGCGCCACCACCACTGCGGCAACCGTCACCGCCGATAGCGCCAGCTTTGTCCAACGAGTGCTCTTCCTCACCATCCGGAAACCTCCCCTGGGCACATTCCCCACTCTCTACGAACCGGCCGGGCAATTCTTGATGCAGTTGAAACAGAAGTATTGAAACCCGATAGAGCCGGCCTGGTAAAGGCGCCAGTAGCGCTCGTCGGCCAGCATCGCCTGCTGCTCTTCGGGCGAGCTCTCGGCGAACTTCCACCAGAACCTGATGTTGCCGCCGATGCCGTACGGCTGGCTGTGCTTGAGGCACTTCATGACGTCCGTCCTGCCCTCAACGTCCAGCGCTCCACCGGGGCAGCTCTCTACACATTCATTGCAATCGTCACACAGGCGCTCGGTCAACGGCGGGTCTCCGGAGAGCGCGAGGTCGGTCATCACGACCGTGAAGAGCGCCCTGCTTCCGAAATCGGGATGCAGGATGAGGTTGTTCCGACCGAAAGTGCCGAGCCCGGCCGCGAGCGCCGCGTGACGGGTAGATACGTCCCCGACGGAGCCCTGGGTCTCACGGCTCATCATCAGCGGGTAGGAGATCGGAACCGTCATCGCTTTCGCGCCGAACTCACGGTCGAGGAACCTTGCCATCTTGTAGTTACACGAGCGGCTGAACTCCATCAGGTCGAGCCTGCCGTTCATGGCGATTTGCATATTCTCGCTCTCGCATGTCGCGAGCTCCTTATATGCCATCACTACCAGCGACGCGACGCCGGGAAAGATGGACTTAAGCACGGGCGACCTCGGGCTTTCGTATGATGAGGCCGCCGCCACGCCCACGTCGTCGACGCCAAGCTCGCGGGCAAACTCCTTTACCCGTTCCTTCTGCTGCTGCGCGTCCATCCATACCACCTCGATTGCTCGGTCGAGCAGCCACCCACGGCTACTGCAACAGACCTTCGATGTTCGCCAATATCTGTTCGTCGTCGTACAGCTCCAGCACCGCCGCGCCTCCGAGACACGTGACGGAACAGACTCCACAGGCTTTGCACACGGCCTCGTTCACCTTCGCCACGCCCTCATCGGTCAGCTCTATAGCCGAATACGGGCACGACGCTACGCACATACCGCATCCCCTGCAGAGGGCCTCGTCCACAATGCTGATGCCCGCCTCGACCTGAACCATACCCCGGTCGAGCAGTCCGAGCGCCTCCGACGCCGCGGCGCCGGCTTGAGCGACCGTATCGGGGATGTCTTTGGGCCCCTGGCAGCAACCCGCAAGGAATATCCCGTCGGTCAGCGACTCCACCGGGCGCAGCTTGGGATGAGCTTCAGTGAAGAAACCCTCGGGACCGCGCTGTACTCCCAGCACGCGGGCAAGCTCCTCGGATCCGGTCGCCGGGACCAGACCGGCCGCCAGGACCACCATGTCGACCGGAAGCTCAACCTGCCTGCCGAGCAGCGTGTCCTCGGCAAAGACCTTAAGCGTGCCGTCGAGCTTCGCGACGTCGGCGCATTTGCCGCGAACGAAAAAGATGCCCTCGTCGCGCACCCGCCTGTAAAACTCCTGGTAGCCTTTGCCGAACGCGTTCACATCGATATAAAACTCGTATACCTTCGCCCCGGTCTTGTCGCGCGCCATGTGGGCCTGCTTCATGGAGTACATGCAGCAGACCCTGGAACAGTACTCGTTGGCGTTCTCGTCGCGCGAGCCTATGCAGTGCAGAAAAGCGATCGATCGCGGCTCGGTGCCATCGGGCAGGACGACCTTTCCACCGGTCGGCCCGGAAGCCGAAAGCATCCTCTCGAACTGAAGCGCGTCGAGGACCTCGCCGTAGCGCTCGTATCCGAACTGAGGCATCAGTCCCGCGTCGAAGACGTCGAAGCCGGTCGCAACCACTATCGCGCCCACCTCAAGCTCACGCTCCTCGGATCGTGCCTCGAGGTCTATCGCGTTGACCGTGCAGGCCTCGAGACACGGGGACTTGCACTTGCCCTTCGTATGGAACAGGCAGCGGCTCGTGTCCACCGCCGCTGCCAGCGGGACAGCCTGCGGGAACGGGATGTAGATCGCGCCCCTCTTAGAGAGCCCGGCATCGAACTCGTCCGGTACGCGTCCGGACAGGACGCAAGCTTCGGCGCAGTCGCCACACCCGGTACAACCGGTTATGTCGACGCACCTCGGGCCGGTCCGCACGGTCGCCTTGAAGTTACCGATGAAACCCTCCAGGCCGACCACCTCGCTCGTAGTCAGAACCTCGATATTGGGGGACCTCGCCACATCCACCATCTTCGGCGTAAGGATGCACGCCGAGCAGTCGAGCGTCGGGAAAGTCTTGTCGAGCTGCGCCATGTGCCCGCCGATGCTCGGGTTCCTCTCGACCAGGTACACTTTCTTGCCTGCCGATGCGAGGTTGAGCGCCGCCTGTATTCCGGCGATGCCGCCCCCGACGACCAGTACGGCCTGGGTTACCGGGAATTCCCTGCGGGAGAGCTCCCTGTTGAAGCAGACTTTGCGGACCGCGCCGCGCACCAGCGCCTGCGCCTTGGCCGTGGCCCTGTCCGCATCCTCGTGGACCCAGGAACAGTGCTCGCGG
>PMDX01000063.1 GCA_003154635.1 Actinomycetota bacterium
CGCCCTCGGGCATCTGCCCGTGGCCAACGACGATCCGGACACCCGGCAGCATGCCCCGGAGTTGGTCCGCCTGCGCCTCGATCGTCTCCACCCGGTTGTGGACGTAGAAGACCTGTCCCCCTCTCGCAACCTCGTACTGGATGGCCCGGGTACATAGGTCTAGGTCGAACTCCCCGACGTAAGTCGCGACTGGGTGCCTGTCTTCCGGCGGCGTGTCGATGATGCTTACGTCCCTGACGCCGGATACCGACATCTGGAGCGTGCGCGGGATCGGTGTCGCGGTCAGCGTGAGTGTATCGACGTTACGCCTCAGTCGCCGCAGCTTCTCCTTCTGTTCCACCCCGAATCTCTGTTCTTCGTCGACAACGAGCAGGCCCAGATCCTTGAAAGCTATGTCGTCCTGGAGGATGCGGTGCGTGCCTATTATGACGTCAGCTTCGCCTCTCCTTATGTCGTCGGCCACCTTCGCCTGCTCCGCCTTCTTCAGGAAGCGCGAAAGCACCTTGACCTTGAGCGGGAACGGCGCCATGCGCTCTGAAAAAGTCTCGTGATGCTGCTTCGCTAGTACAGTCGTCGGCACGAGGATAGCCACCTGCTTCGAGTCGAGTACCGCCTTCATCGCCGCCCGGACCGCCACCTCGGTCTTGCCGTATCCGACGTCTCCGCACACCAACCGGTCCATCACGGCTGCGGACTCCATGTCCGCCTTGACCTCCGCTACGGCCCTGGCCTGATCCGGGGTTTCCTCGTACGGGAAAGAGCTCTCCAGTTCCATCTGCCAGAGCCCGTCGGGAGAGAACGCGTGCCCGGGCCGGCTCTTTCGCTCGAAGTAAAGCTGCAACAGGTCGCGCGCCGTCTTCTCGGCGGACCGCCGTGCCGCCTTGCGGGAGCGGGCCCATTCTTTGCCCCTCAACTTATGGACCGTCGGGTTCTCCGCGCCGATGTATCGCTGGACCTTTGAGAGCTGCGCGGTCGGCACGTAGAGCCGGTCGCCTACCGCGTACTCGATAAGGAGGTACTCACGTGTGACACCGAGGGCTTCGCGCGGCACAAGGCCTCTATAGACACCTATTCCCTGATCCTCGTGCACCACGTGTCCGCCCACCTCGAGCTCGGCGAAGCTCGAGATCGGCGTCCCGCTGGAAACCTTCCTCGGCGCTCGAGGCCTGGCCTTCCTGCCTACCAGGTCGGACGAGGAGAAGAGCGCGACTTTGAGCTGCGGGATGTTGAAGCCCCGTCGGATGGAACCGACCTCCATCCTCGGCTCCAGGACTCTCGCACCCGATTCCTGCCAGAGCTCCCTCGCCCTGTCCACCTGCCTGACAGCGTCGAGCATAACGAGCACCTCGGTCCCGGCGCCCGAAAGCTTCTTCCACGTTGAGACTGCCGACTCCAGATCACCCCTGAACTCCCGCACCGGCTCTCCAGGAAACACGGCTCCACCCGCGACTTCGCCCGCACCCGGGCCCCCGATAGTGTCGACAGGAAGTATGGTGCCCCATTGGTCGAAGGCCGAGCCGGCGGGCGGCTCAATGTCGGTATCATTACAGAACTCTACTATGCGAGCCTCTATCAAGCCGGGGTTCACTGCCACCACAAGGGCGTCCGGCAGGGATGCTGCATTCCCTCCCCCCGGTTCGCTCGCCGGAAAGACCTCCAGGATGTCGAGGCGACTGGACGAACGCTGCGTCACGACGTTGAACTCGCGAAGGGATTCTACTGTGTCACCCTCGAGCTCGACCCTGACGGGGCGCTCGGCTGTAGATGGGAATAGGTCCAGTATGCCACCTCTGACGGCGAACTTCCCCCAGCCCTCGACCGTGTATTCCCTTTCATAGCCTCCTTCGACCAGACGAATGAGCATGTCCTCTAGGTCCAGCTCTGTGCCGACCCTGATCTCCATCGGCCATCCATCGGGGAGTTCGGCGGGCATGCAACCGAGCAGCGCTTCGATACCGAGCACCGCCACCTTGCCGTCCCTCAGGGCTCTCGCTGCCTTGAGTCTCCGGCCAACCGACTCCTGGTAAGGCTTGAACCAGTCCCCGGCGGGACCGGCTGCTGCCATGTGGAATGCTTCACCGGGGATAAACCTGTCTATATCGTCTGCGAGCGCCGCGGCTTCACTGGGAACGACGACTATCAGCGGGCCGCCTCTCAAGCTGTACAGTGTTGCCGCGAGGAGCGGGAGCACCGCGTCCGATGCAAAAACGCGCCCATCCGGCTTGCCGGACTGGAGCTCAACCTCCTCGGCGTACCGCGAACCCAGCACCTTCTTCAGCACGAGCTCTGTCAGCATGGCCCTGGACACCCTTCCGGACGACTTTCGTTGAAACAGCGATTGGACCTCGGCGCAAAGCGCCCGGGCCCTGTGACTTCAGTTATCCAATGGTAACAGACGATGAGGTAGGCATGACTGACCTGTGTTAATATCCGGAGCCGCGGTGTAGGGCTTTCCGCGCAGGACCACGGGCTCAGTAGGCGAGCTTTCCCCTGCTGCGCTCCCAGTGAGACGCTCCGAGCGCAACGGACCCCCTGATGAAAGCCCTGGACATCTCGGGGTATTCGGCCAGGACTTCGAGCCCGAGCAGAAGGTCGGCGGTCCTGGCCACGAACTCGTTGGTAAGAGCCTGCATCTCACCGTCGCTCAGGGAGGGTGACTTGACGTCCGTAAGGTCGGCGTTCCGTTTGCCTTTGTGGATATCCTCAAGGTAGGTGTTGCACATCGACCAGTAGACGAATGCGTTTGCGACGTCCATGTGGGAGACATCGCCGCTGGCGCCTACCCTTTCGCCGATATCGATAGTCCCTGTGATGACCTGCGTAAGGTTTCTCGCCATGTGCCTGGCATCATCGACTGTGATATCGGGATATGCTTTCTCAAACGCCTGTTCGAGCTTCTCGCGGAGCTCGATGTGTACCAGTTCCTCGGTTTCGTCAGGCAACTCGGCCTCCCTCTCCGTAATATCGCTGCACGGCTCTTGCCTACTTGCCGAGCTTGTTTTTCGTGAAGTAGTCCTCGGCCTGCTTCTCAGCGCTGCGGCACTCTTCGAGCTTCTGTACAGATTCGTTAACGAGGCCTGTTATCTCCTGTGCCTTGGCGACCTGCTCGCTCGCCGGCCTTCCATAGGCGATGGTCTCTACCATACCACCATAAGCCTTGACGAGCGGACTCAAGTACATGCTGGAATAATCCTGCCATAGCCTGATTGCGCGGAGCTTCAGGTCGACGTACTCTTTTATCTTGTCATCGACGTCGAGCTTGCGTATCAGCGTCAGGTCAGCAGCCCAGTTCTTGAGCGCAAGGTCGAGGCCTTCGAGGTCTTTTTCCCGGGCCGCGATCAAGGCCCTGGCCTTGTCTATCTGGGCCTGGGTTATTCCAGAAGCCTGGAATATGGTCTGCCAGTCCGATGAAAAGGACTTAAAGCGGGCGAGGACGGTCTCGGCCTCCACTTGGTGCTTTGTACCCTGTTCGAGGTCCTTGTTGGCTTGTTCCGTCTGCAGGCCGCACCCGGCAACGAACAGCGCCGCAAGCAGCGCGACCACGACCGGCATCAACGCGCGCGCCAAGCTCATATGCCCGGGTCGTCCCCTGTCTCTACTTGCCCGTCTTCGTTTTCTCATAGTAGGCATTGGCCTTCTTGTTGAGCTCGACTGCTCGCTTCGCTTGTGCCTCTGACTCTTTGTCGAGCTTGACTATCTGCTGTTCGCGAACGATCGACATCTGGTCGAGCGGAGCCCCTGGGGCCATGGACTCGACGGTCTTGATCCGCAGGTCTATCGCCTCTATCTCTGCCGAGAGGCATTTCTCCTGCTCGCTCAGAGCCTTGAGCTTCATATCTACGTACGTTTTCATGGTGCTGTTTGTGTTCAGGGCCTTGATCGACGACAGCGCATCGTATGCCCGCTTGCCCTCGCCCAGGGCAGCCTCTTCGCTCTTGCGAGCATCTACGAGGAGCGCCCTCAATTGCGATAGCACTTCCGTCGTCAACTGCCCGTTGAGTAGCGCCGTCCACTTCTGCTTGAAGCCTACAAGCTCCCTGGTGTATCCGGAGGCTTTTCGCAGATGAGCGTTCGCCTGCTCCAAGTGGCCTCGCACAACCGGGTCACTCGAACCCGCGCCACCACATCCTCCGAGTCCCGCCGAAACGATTGCGAGCAAGACCGCGGCAAACACCAGCACCGCCACGTGTCCACGCTCAGCCAACTTCGGCTCCAGTCAACAGGTCGAGCGCGGCCGCGGCGGCTTTTTCAACAGATGCGCCGGCTTGCTCCGCCTCACCATCGAGGAAGCGTGTAAGCACGTAATCCGCGGGATCCAGTCCCTCAGGGGGTCTTCCGACCCCGACCCTAATCCGGGTAAATCCCGCATCGCCCAGAAACTCAACGAGGGACGCGAGGCCCCTGTGGCCTCCCGTGCCGCCACCCTCCTTTGTCCGCACCTCCCCGAGAGGGATGTCTATATCGTCGTGAATCACTATCATTCGCTCGGGCACGAGCCCGTAGCTCTTCAATAGCGGCGCGACGGCACGCCCGCTCAGGTTCATGTAGGTCACAGGCTTCAGCACGAGGAATCGCCTGCCGGCGGCTTCGACCAGCCACAGTTCTCCGTCAGGCCACGTAGCCCTGTTCACGAGCCGTCCGCCTTCGATGATCCTGTCGGCTGCCATGAACCCGGCGTTATGCCGCGTTCCCCGGTATTTGCGCCCCGGGTTGCCCAGTCCGACAACGAGCGCGGGCAGGTCTCCCTGCTCGACATTTCCCAGAGCCGGCAGCCGCGACCTGCGCGAAGCGCGGCCCGGCTTACTCTTCCCCGCCACTCTCTGGCGAGGCGGCTGCCTCCGCGGCGGCTGCCTCCTCCTTGGCCTGCGCGACTTCTTCCTCGGTGAGCGCGCCCTCGACTGCAAGACGCGGGGCTAGAATAGTAAGGATAACGTCCTCAAGGTCCGCAACGATGTCGACACCGGCAGGCAGCTTGAGGTCGCCGATAACCAGGTGCTCGCCCACCTGCACCTGGCTGATATCGGCGAAGATGTGGTCCGGGACCTCGGTGGGAAGGCACTCCAATTCCACTTCCCAGAGGTTGTGCTGGAGTGTGCCACCGGCCTTCAGCCCCACGGAGTCTTCTTCACCGTTAATGGAGATCGGAACCTTCATAATGACCTTCTCGTCGCGCGCGACTTTCAGGAAGTCGACGTGAAGCAGCTTCTCTTTAAAAGGATGTCGCTGAAGCTCCTTGATCATGACGAGGTGGTCCGTCTTGTCTTTGCCATCGAGGACTTGGAGGTCGATCAGGACATTGGTGCCCGCCCGCCCGTGAATCAGTTCGCCCAGCTCTTCTTTCTTGACGGTGAGCGGCCGCGGGTCAATCCCGTGACCGTACATGACCGCGGGAACCTCGCCCTCGTTTCGCATCTTGCGCGCGGCGCTTTTTCCCGTTTCACTTCTCTGCCTGGCCTTCAGCTTGAGTTCCAACTTGAACCACTCTCCAGTTTACGTCTGGTTGTCCCCGCCCACTATCTCGCTCACCGACTCCTCCTTGAACACTGCCGTGATTGTGTTGGCAAGCAACGGGGCTATCGAAAGTACAGTTATTTTATCAATTTTACGCTCAGGTGGCACCGGGAGGCTGTTGGTCACCACAAGTTCCTTGATCGCGGACAGGTCTATCCGCTCAACCGCGGAGCCCGAGAGTATCGGGTGGGTGGCACACGCATAGATGTCTTTTGCGCCCCGCTTCTTGAGGGCGTCCGCGGCCTCGACCATCGTACCGGCGGTGTCCACCATGTCGTCGATCAGCACACAGTTCATTCCTTCCACTTCACCAATGACGTGCGCTATCTCAGCAACGTTCTTCTCTGGACGCCTCTTGTGCATGATAGCCATAGGCAGGTGCAGCCGGTCGGAAAGCTTCTTAGCGACCTTGACCCTCCCCGCGTCCGGCGAGACAACGACCATGTCCTTGAGATTCTTCTTTGCGATATAGCTCGCCAGGAGAGGGAGTGCAGTGACGTGATCCAGTGGATAATCAAAGAATCCCTGGATCTGGCCGGCATGAAGGTCGACCGAGACTACCCTGTTCGCCCCCGCCGCGGTAACGATGTCAGCGACCAGGTGCGCGGTGATCGGCTCGCGGGCGAGGGTCTTCTTGTCCTGTCTCGAGTAGCCATAGTACGGCATTACCGCCGTGATCCTTTTGGCCGACGCCCTCTTGAGGGCGTCTATCATGATCAGGAGCTCCATTATGTTATCGTTGATAGGCTCCGCGCACGTCTGGACGATGAAGACGTCTCCGCCCCTTACGTTCTCCAGAAAGCGTACGTATATCTCCCCATTGGAAAACCGCGAGATGTCTACGCTGCCCAGGGTGACTCCGATTCCTGTTGCTATCTCCTCGCCCAGCTCTCGGTAAGACGTTCCCGTGAACACCATCAAACTCTTTCGGGTGACTTCCCTCAAGTCGCAAACCTCCCTCTCCCTGTATGTATCAACGGCCAGTCTATCGTACCCGCCGGCTACGGCCGGCGACCCGGTGCCCTTTTTTCTTCTCGCGCCAGTCCGCAACGTTCTTCTGCTCGGTCCGCTCGATCCCAAGTGCGTTGGCCGGAACGTCCTTGTATATGGTCGAGCCGGCCCCGGTCGTCGCACTTTCGCCTATCTCGACGGGCGCGACCATCATTGTGTCGCTGCCGATGAAAGCGTTGTCACCGACAACGGTGCGGTGCTTCGACTCCCCGTCGTAGTTACAGGTTATGCTACCAGCGCCGATATTGGCTTCCCTTCCTATGTCCGCATCTCCCATATACGAAAGATGGGGCACTTTGCTGCCTTCACCGACGACCGTGTTCTTCATCTCTACGAAGCTGCCTATCTTGCACCCTGGGCCGATCTTGCACCCGGGCCTCAACTTCGAGTACGGCCCGATCGTGACCCTGTCGGCGACCTCCACCGCGTCCAGCCAGCAGAATCCCAGGTCGCAGTGGTCGCCGATCACGGAGTCATTGATCTCCGAGCACGGACCGACCTTGCAGCCGCTCCCTATCCTGGTAGCGCCGCTTGCGAATACCAGCGGCATTATAACGGTATCCCGGCCCACTTCGACACCGTGGTCAATGTACGTCCGGTCGGGATCGACCAGCGTGACCCCCTCTACCATTAGTGCCGAGTTGATCCTCTTCCTCATCAAGGTGCCGGCCTCGGCGAGCTGCTCGCGGTCGTTTATGCCCATGGCTTCTTCGGGCGTGCCTCTGATGGCAACGACCATCCGGCCCGCTGACATGAACTGCTCGACGACATCAGTCAGGTAGTACTCGCCCTGCGCGTTATTCGGCTTCAATGCCTTGAGTGCCTCGTCAAGAAGCGCGCGGTCGAAAGCGTACATGCTGGTGTTTATCTCGTTTATCGCGAGC
>PMDX01000102.1:0-17043 GCA_003154635.1 Actinomycetota bacterium
ACCGACGGGCGGTTTTCCGGCGGCACGCGCGGGCTGTGCATCGGGCACGTCGCGCCGGAGGCGGCGGACTGTGGCCCGATCGCACTGCTCGTCGATGGCGACCAGGTGGTCCTCGACGTGCCTGCCGGCCGGCTCGACGTGCTGGTCGACATCGCCGAGTGGGAGCGTCGCCGGGCGGACTGGAAGCCGCTGCCGCCGCGGTACCTGCCCATGCCCGCGGAGTTCGGCTTCACTCCCCGGCCCAGGTAGAGGAACGGTATGATGAGTTCCCACACCTCCATGTCCCCCATGTCCCCCTCGGGGTTCCACATCGCCGCCCCGTAATCGAGCCCGTCACAGACACCACGCGCCCCTCCGCCGACGCAAGAGAGCTCGAAACTGAGGATGCCTGTGTCGTTGCCGTACTGGTCCTTGCCTCCACCCTGGAGGACGTTCATGGTCATCGCGTAGCTCGAGAGCACCTCCTCGACGAACCCGCGCGCGTAGACTCCCCTGGATATGCAGCGGATCAGCCCGGTAAAGGCGGGGATGAGAAAGCCCCATGCCGCGCCCGTGGCGGCCTCCTTCACTATCGGGTTGCATATGCTGTAATCCGGGAACTCGCTGGAGGTCGCGAAGTAAGCTCCGTCGTTGACCTTGTCGTTGGGGATGACGGTCTGCGTCAGCAATACCCATATCGCTCCCTGCATCGCGGAAGGTGGGCAGTTGAACGAGTGGTACCCCCACCCGTTCGCGCCATCGAAGGAGATGTGGAACTCCCCGCCAGGGCCGACCGTCAGCTCGAGCGGCGCGTGCGTGATGCTGTTGATGGCCGCGTAGTCAGGCAGGCCTTTCTCTCCCTCCATCGGCATGTCCTCGAACGAGGGGGCGAAATACCTGCCAGGTATCATGAGCTCTTTTATGCGCTCGATGAAGGTGCGCCTTCCCTCCTCGATGACCTCCCTGACGAACGTCTTGTACGTGTCGAGCCCATCCTCGCGAATCGTGCGCTCGACGGCAGCGCGGATCATGTGGCACCCGGCGATGCGGCATCTCTCGTCGAGCTTCCAGAACATAGGGGTGCGGACCCCCGCCTCGCACCGTATCTGGTGGTCGCGGTAGACGATATCCAGCTCGCCGATCTTGTTTGCAGTGAGGTCGAGGCCGTCCTCGTAGCTCGATATCGGACCGACCGGCACGTTTCCGGGGGTGGAGGCACCGATGTCGGTGACATGCGTGACGCCACCGGCCCACCCCACGAGCTCGTCCTCCCAGAATATCGGGACGAACGTCTGCACGTCCGCGTTATGGACGTCGCCTATCTTTGGAATGTTATTGGAGAAGAGGTTTCCAGGCTCGATGCGCGGGTTTAGCTCATAGTCGTTCCTGACCATGAACTTTATGCAGTCGCTCATCGTGTGGACGTGGACGATGATGCCGGTGGAAAGCGCGACCGAGTCTCCCTCCGGCGTGTAGAGCGCGAAGCACAGCTCCCCTATCTCCTGGACAATAGGGGAGGCGGAGACGTTCATGGCCGTCTCCCTGGCGTTCACCAGGCCGCCTCTCAACTTCGCGAATATCTTCTCGTACCGGATAGGGTCTTCGGTCCTCAACTTGAACTCTTTGACACCCCCGTAGTGCCCGGTCTCATCGAAGAGCTTCTCCGACGTCTCGAGCATCTGGCGCAAGGTCATCCCGTCCCATCCTATGGGCACGTATTTCTCTTCGAGCTGCCCTTTCTGTTTTGGAATAAAATCGGCCATCGCCTTAAACCTCCTCTCGCCAATCGAGGTGGAATATCCGGTGTTCGTCCAGATACGCCGAGGAGCTGGGCGGCACCACGAACGTCGTGGACGGGCTCTCGATTATAGCGAGGCCTTCCAGCCGGTTGCCGGCCTTGAGCCTCTCCATCTCGTATATGTCCGCCTCAATCCATTCGTCTCTCCAGTACACGTCCCGTTTCCCCTTGGTCGCGTCGCCCGGCGGGCTCTCGTCGGCAAGCGGCTCCTGTGGCAGGGCCGGCTTCTCGACCTCTATGGTCCCGGAGAGGACTATCTGGGTGATGAGGTAACCGAGCTCCGGTGAGCGTGCGGACAGCGCGTATACCTTCGCGTAAAGCACCTCGAAATCGGCTATCACCTGGTCGAGAGACTCCGGCCCGTCGAGCCACTCGTGGCCCGTACGTACCTCCAGGTCTCGCAGCTGCCCCATGTACTGGATGCGCAGCGCTATGCGCACGGCGATGTCGTCCTCTTCGACGCCGCTCTTGCCGAACTCCTCCACGATCTTCTCGCGCAGGAACGCGGCCTGGCCGTTTATCATGTCGATGAGGCCGTCTTTCTCGTCCGGGCTGACGTCGGGGGCGAGCGGAAGGTCGAGCGAGGCGTTGAACCGGTACTCGAACTCAGAGCACGAGCAGCCGAAAGCCGAGAACCCCGCGGCCCAGGCCGGGACCAGAACGTTCTCGAATCGCATTCCCTGAGATATGCCACCCACGTGCAGCGGGCCACCACCCCCGTAGTTGAGCAGCGTGTAGTTCATAGGCGCATAACCCTTGCCCATGATGCGCGAGAGGACGTTGTTCTTGAGCCCCTCCTCGAAAATCTCGACGACGCCGCTCGCCGCGCGGTAGACGTCGATGCCGAGCGGCCTTGCGATCTGCTCCTCGACCGCCTTTAACGCCTTGTCGCGGTCGAGCTTGATGTCTCCGCCGAGGAAGTAGTCGGGGTTTATGAAGCCGAGCACCACGTCGCAGTCGTTGATCGTGACCGTTGATATGTCGCCCTCCGGCCACGACGTGCCGATGCGATAGCCCGCCGAGTCGGGACCTATCTCGACCCGCCCGGACGTCGGGTTTATCCGCACGAACGAGCCGGTCCCCTCTCCCACGGAGTCGAGCTCCACCAGCGGTATGGCAAGGAGCATGCGGGCCATGTCGGGGTAAGGCTTCACGTCGTACTCGCCGCCGGTGATGATCGCCAGGTCGAAAGACGTGCCGCCGATGTCGGTGCAGAAGACGTTCTCGATGCCTATGCGCTCGCTCAGGTAACGCGCGCCGATCACACCGCCGATGGGCCCTGATACCAACGTGCGCGCGAGCTCCTTGGACTCGATGGAGATTGTCCCACCGTGGGAAGCCATGATCCGCAGGTCGAAGTGCGCGCCGTGGTCTTTGACTCTCGTATCGATGTTCCTCAGGTGCTGCCTCGACGGCTCGGCGGCGAACGCCTCGACCGCGAGCGTGTTGAGCCTGGGAAAATCACCGCGCACGGAGTAATGGTCCGAGGAAATCGTCAGCGGTATGTCGACGCCCCTCTCCCGCATGACCTCCTCGGCCGCGTCTTTCATCTGCAGCTCGTGGGCCGGGTTTCGATACGAGAAGACGAAGTTGACGCAGAGAGCTTCGACGCCCTCGTCGAGCAGCTCGCGGACGGCCTGCCTTGCGGCATCCTCGTCGAAAGGTATGGCCGCGTCGCCGAAGACGTCGATGCGCTCGGGCACGCCGCGTATCTGCTTGAGCGGTATTAACGGCTCGTTGTGCTGATGGGTGCAGACGTGCAGGCGGTCGGAGTAAGAGTAGCCGAGGTAGCTCTGCACCCCGCGCTCGAGGCGGAAGTAATCCTCCATGCCCTTCGTTACGATGACACCGACCTTCCTGCCCTTTCGCTCAAGCAGCCTGTTCAGCATCGACGTCCCGGAGTAGATGCCCGTCACAAGGCAGGGAAACGCCTCCTCGATTGTCATGTCCCAGTACGACAGGGCGTCTCGCGAGGAGTTCAAGAAGCCTTCGGATTCGTCCTCGGGCGTGGTCTGTGCCTTGCCCACGATGAAGTCACCTTTCTCGTTGATGATGAAGGTGTCCGTCATGGTGCCGCCGGCATCGATAGCAAGGATCCTCGGAGCGATTTTCAGAGACATGTCCCCCTCCTCCAAGCTTTTTGTATAACCTTCTACGAGTGCCTGAATAAAAGGTCGATGATGCCTGGGTCGCCGTTTAGAGGTAGTGTTCCGCTTCCTTGTTAAATATTTTGTCTCGCCCAAAGAAGTTTATCGACTGAGAAAATATTATTAAGTTCCCTGTGCCGCAATCAAGGGAATTGTATGTCACAAGCAGAATAACGCCGGCGGGCGGTCATTATTGGTCTTCAGGCGGCCAATATCAATGGCGAGCGGATGGCATGTAACCCCGTATCTTCCGGGGGTCCATCGCTCCTTTTCGTTAATAGCTTCAAGCAACCCGCGGTTGAGACCGTTTGCATATAATTCTCGTGCGCGCTCGGCCAGCTTGCGAGAGGGATATTTCATAGAAGGGAGAAGGGCCGGTTGAAATGGGCTCGGCGGCCGGAAGATGAATTCGGGATCGCGGGAGGGAACCCTCTCCTCGGGCTTATTTGCCTCGTGATCTTCCTCGACTCGGTCGGATACGGGGTCGTAGTGCCCGTTCTACCCATTTACACGAAGAACCTCGGGGTAAGCGACTTCCAGGTCGGCTTCCTGTTTGCTACTTACGCTATAGCCCTGCTGCTCGCCGCGGTGCCCATGGGCATTCTCTCCGATCGCCTCGGTCGCAAGCCGTTCATCCTCTTTGGGATGTTCGCGATGTCGGGGGCTTTTGTTTTTTACGCTTTCGCCAACACATACTCGATGCTCGTTATCGCCCGCATACTCGACGGCCTCACCGCCGCCGCGACATGGAGCGCGGGTCTCGCGCTGCTCGGGGACCGCTTTGAGGACAGCGAGATGGGCGAGAAGATCGGCTACGCGATCGGCGCGATGGCCGTCGGGGGAATTGCCGGGCCGCTGCTGGGTGGCGTGCTCTCGGACGCCGTTGGTTACCGGGCACCTTTCTATGCCATTGCCGCCGCCTGCCTTGCGGGTGGTGTCGCCGCGCTCTTCCTCAAGGAGGACCGCGGCGCCAGGCGCGCAAGCGTGCCCGCCTGGCGAATGCTAAAGACCGTGCTCGGCAACAGGATGATAATGCTCGCGTGCCTGATAACCCTCATCACCACCACGGGTCTCGGTCTCCTCGAGCCGACGCTGCCGATCTATCTCAAGGACCACTTCGCCATGTCGCGTACGCAGATCGGGATTCTGTTCGGCGTAACCATGTTCATGTACGCGGCGGCGAGCCCTGTATCGGGGAAGCTTTCCGACAGGATCGGGCGGCGGGACCCGATACTCATGGGGCTGATAGCCACAGCGGTCGTGGCGCCGCTCATCGTTGCGTTCAAGAACGTCGCCGCTGTCTACTTGCTCATGGGCATCCTGGGCGTGACGCTGACTTTCCTCGAGACGCCTTCCATCCCACTGATAACCGACGCCATGCCCAAGGATGGTGGGGAGGAGTTCCATTACGGGACGGCTTTCGGGCTGCTGAACGTCTTCTGGAGCCTCGGCTACGCGCTGGGCCCTCTTGTCGGCGGCGCCATCACTGGAGCGGCGGGATTGCTCGCCGCGCTGCTCACCTACTCGGGAGTTCTCGTCTTGCTGGCGGTCATAGTCATGGTCTTTCTAAAAGAAGGGGAGCGAGCACCAGACAAAGAGTGACTTCGACAGGTTGGTGCGGGGAGAGGGACTCGAACCCTCACGCCCGTTAGGGCAACAGGTTTTAAGCCTGTCCCGTCTACCAATTCCGGCATCCCCGCTGGGCAAATCAGTACAGATTCTTGCCAATGTTCTTTCCCCGGTAGCAAGGGGTCTGAGCATGACAGTTAGGGCAAAACAACTGCAGGTTTCCAACCTGTTGTCAAATCTGTCACCGTCTACATGGTCTAATTCTAACGATATTCTTTTTCCGTTCCACCTCTCCAATCCGCAAGCTTCGCATGATGGTTTTTTCAAACCGGCTGCGATGAGCCTGCTTTTTGGCATCTTCGCTTCCAATCATTTGGTTGTACTGGTAACAAGTATAACTCGATGGCGTGACACGCTTTCGAGTTCTTCTCGGGACGCGAGGGAGTCTAAGCGGTTAGCCTTCTGTAGAGGTCGATGACCAGGCCGTCGAGGATGTCTTTTTCGCTCACGAGTATCTCTTCGAGGCGGGCGACGTCCATGACGACGCGCAGCACGGCGGCGCCGCCTACTATTATATCCGCCCTGCCGGGCTCGAGCCCCATTACTTTCTTCCTCTCGTCCAGAGGGACGGAGGCGAGCTTCCTGAAGATCTGCTCCACCTGGTCGCGGGTCAGCTTCGAGTGATGGATTCGGTCGGTATCGTACTCCTCCAGGCCCATGTTGATACCGGAGATAGTCGTGACGGTGCCGGCCAGGCCGACACCCAGCGACCAGGGAGCCGGGCCTGGAGAGACCCGGCTCGAGCTGCCTCGTGATTTCTCCGGGAGCAGGCTGGCGATGGCAGGCCTGAGGACCTGCACAATATACGTTTCCATCCTTCCGATGGAGACGGGCGAAGGCGGGTCGGTTGTGAGAAACCTCTCGCTCATCCTGACGCAGCCGACATCTACGCTCTTGAGCCGCAGGGCGTCGTCCGGCGGCTCAGCCCCGCCGCGCGCGATAGACGGGTCACCCGTGACCAGCTCGGTGCTTCCTCCTCCAATGTCGAAGACGAGGGCGGGACCGGCGTCACCAGCGGTTTTGAGCTCCTCGCCAAGGTCGGACACCGCGCCGAGGAAGCTCATCCTGGCCTCTTCGACGCCGGGAAGCACGCGCGGGCGGGTTCCCAGTATCTCTTCCGCGATGTCGAGAAACTCCTCACCGTTTTCGCAGTCGCGCAGCACCGATGTCGCCACGGCCGCAACGCCGGCAGGCTGCAGCGGCGTTATCACTTTACGATACTCAGACAGCGCGACCCTGGCGCGCTCGATCGCTTCAGGCGAAAGCTGACGGGTGCGGTCCACACCTTCACCCAGACGCGTTATTATCATTCGCCGGTCAACGGTTTCAGTGCGCGAGCCGTCGCAATCGGCTACGAGCAACCTCGTCGAGTTAGTCCCAAGGTCAAGTGAGGCAAGCCTCAGGGATCCTTTCACACCAGCACCCCGTTCTACTCTCGAGCTCCTCCAGGCACCATCCTCCCACGACACCCCTCCCGCTCGCGAGCCTGTACGCCAGGTGGGCGTGCAGGCATTTCACGGCACCCGGCCGGCCACCCGCGATCCCGCGGCCACGGAGCCTCTCGGGCGGTATGGAGCCGCCGAGCCGGGCGAGCTCCGCGTTCACGGAACCGACATGCTCCTCTTCCCGCATGAAGAGCTCGAACGCCTCAGCCCGCTCCTCCAGCATGAGTTGAAATCTCTTCATCACGCCCTTGCCCTCGAGCCGCGCCGCTTCTCTGCATGCGCACGGGCATGTGAGCCACAACGGGGGCGGGGTCGGCCTGTCGTCGCCCTGGAAAGGGACCGTCAGGATGACGGCCGGGCGCCCGCGCGGGCAGCGCGTCACGACGAACACGTCGCCCCGCGGTTTCCGCCCCAACTGCCGTTCCAGAACCGCGATATCGCCAGGGTTCAACTGCTCGACATCCTCGAACTCCTCAAGCACCGCTCCACCGAGCGAGACTTTCACTGGTAGATCACCGTGATCACCGAGATGCGCCAGGTGTTTCCTTCCCGGGCGAACGCTGCTTCGACCTTGCTGTGGCCGCCGGACTTATAGACTATGTACGCGGTGGCGCCGGCGGCTGTGCCGTTCACTTTGAAGCTCTCGCACCTGTAAGTCGAGATATCCCGAAAGAGCTCCTTGCTCTCCTTCGCGTTTGCGACAAAGCCGTCAAACGAGACCTGCTTCTTCAAGCCCTGGCAGAGAAAGTCGTATGCCCGCCGGTATAACCCGAGTCTCGTTGCTTCGAGATGCTCCTGAAGGACGATGCAGGGATTCGCTGGATCGGGCTGCTGAATGCTGCCGGCGGCCAGGCTCGCGAGGTCGAACTTTGACTGCGCGGGCGCCTTTTCCGTGTAGAAAACCGTGAAGTACAAGGCGAATCCGATGGCGATCAGGATTGCGAGGAAAGCGACTCCGAGTACTCCGGCGTAGAACCTCCGGTCGTAAGCCCGAGGCTCAGTAGCCTCGTATGCCCTTCTGTTTCTCCGGAAGGCTCCTGGCTTCTTCGCCTTCATCGTCCGGGGATTACTCCCAGAAGGAGCCGCCTTCTCCCGGTTCGCCCTTGTCTTTCTTATCGATGTCCTCCTCGAAGAAGAACGAGTTCAGGTTTTCCTCTCGCGGGGGCCCTTCCGGAGCACCTGACGGCGGCGGAGCCTGCACGGGTGGCGGCGTGGGTGCGGGAGCCTGCACGGGTGGCGGCTGCGGTTGTCCGGGGGGCGTGGGGGGCGCTCCCCACCCTTCGGTTGACAGGTCCTCAAGGTCGGAGACGGTATCGCTCCACTCCTGGGAAGGCGGCGTGGGCGCGACCCCTGGCGTGGGGGCGGCAGGGGGCTGCTCAGCCGGCTGAGCTTCTTCGAAAGGCCAATCGTACTCCCCGCTACCGACACCGATCGGGGTCTCTTCGACGGGCGGCACGCTGACTTCCGGGACCACCGGGCGGGGAGGTGGAAGCTCGACCTGCTCCTGCGACACTTCGGGGAGCGGCGGAGGAAGCTCCTCTTTGGACACCTGCCTGTTTCCTATCAGCTCGCCGTACTCGGGCGGAAGCAGGTAATCTTCGGGCTTCACCTCAACGCCTTTGACATTGTCGAACACACCGCTCTCCGCGTCCCAGATGCCGGCTTCCTCGATCGGCAGGTCGCCCGGCACCACGTCCGGTGACTCGGGTGCCCCTTCGTATACCGGGGGCACCTCCGTTGTAGGGGGTTCGTATGCGACCGGCGGTTCGTATACCGGTGTCGGAGCTTCCGCCGCGTGCGGCACGTCGGCCACCGGCGGTACTTCGTACGCCGGGACCTCCTGTTGGGTTGGAGCTTCCAGCCCTGGAGGCTCCTGGTATTCCGCGGCCGCGACGGGCGGCTCTTCGAATACGGACCCTTCGAATGTCGGCGGGGGCTCTATGGCCGAGGGAGGCTCTCCAAATACGGGAGGCTCCGCGAGTGGCGCAGGTGGAGCGGCCGCATCCGCCGTGCTTGCCGGTATCTCTGTCTCCCACGGCGCGGCATCGAGCGGCGACTCCTCAACGGGAGGCTGCAATGGCTCGATCCCCGCCGGAGGAATACCCGCGAACTCCGCTGCGTCGGGCGGCGTGGAATACAACCGGGGCTCGGGTTGCGGAGCGGGCGGCACCTCAAATGAAGAGGTCGGCGCGGCTATCGGGGCCCCGAACTCGGGCGTTCCGGTGCCAGGCTCCGGGGCGGCGAAAACTTGCTCGGACGCTTCACCAACAGGTGGTGTCTCGGTAAACGTAGGTGGCACTTCGAGCGCAGGCGGCGGCTGGTACGGTGGTTGTACGGGCGGCGCCTGGACCGCGGGCTCCGCATATATGGGGGGAGCCTGTTGCGGAGGCGGCACCGGGACATATTGCTGTGGCGCCTCAGGTGGCATCGCCATCCCTGGTTGCTCGTAAGCGGAGGGCACCTGGTAAGTCTGCGGCGCTGTTGGAGCCGGGGGCACCATCTGGCCTTCCGGTGCCCGGACGCCGGGAGGCATCACGCTGGGTACAGCAGCGCCTCTCGCGGCCATCTCGGCGGCGGCACCCGCGGCAATCTCGCCCTTTCGCGGCTTGCGCGGTGGCTTCTCTTTCTTTGCCTTGACGGGCTTCTCTCTACGACCTCTTTCTGCGGGCGCGTGCGCCGCAACGGGCGCCGCCTCCATGCCCTCCGTTGTGAGTTCTTCAAAGTCAGCAGTCGGCGCGACCACGTAAGGCAAATCCGGGGCCGCTGGCGCCTGCGGCGCGGCTGCGACCTCCCTGACCTCCAGGGCTTGCGGGGGCGGCTGGCTCGGTGACACGCTCGCCGGAGTAGGTGCCGGAGGCTGCGCGTAAGCCTGTGGCGCTTCATAAGCTGTTGGCGCCTGGTATTCCTGTGGCTGGTATGTGGGTTGAGCTTCCATCGCGGGAGGCTGTGCTATCGGTTGCGGCACCGGCACGCCGGGTGGCGTTCCTACCCCTGGGATGCCTGCAGGCACCCCGATCTCGCCCTTTCGCGGCTTGCGCGGTGGCTTCTCTTTCTTTGCCTTGACGGGTTTCTCTTTCGGCGCCTTTGGGGGCTTTTCTCTGGCGGACCGCGACCTCTTTGCCGGCGCTTCCGACTCTACCCCCGGAAACATCGCCGCGGTAACGCCTTCAAATGCCGCAGGTTCATCAATAACCTGCGGTGGAGTGACGTATGCAGGAGGCGCTTCGACTCCAGCGGGCGCCTGCGGTTGCTGAGGTGGCATGTATTCGGCCGGTTGAACCTGGGGCACTATCTCGGGAGGATAGGCAGGTGCCTCCTGTGGCGCATACTGCACGGGAGGAGTAGCCGCCACGGCGGGGACGCCCGCAGGGGCGACGACACCGGGCTGGGCGATCTCGGGGGGCAACTCTTCGGCGCCCTTTCGACCCTTCTTTGGTTTCGGCGCACGCGGCTCCTTCGGCGGCCTCGTGGGCCTTGGCGGCCTCGGTGCTTTCCCCACTACCGTTCCGAGTTTTCCGGCTATGGATGCAACTTCTTTTTCGTGGCACGTAGGGCACCTCAGCACATCACCTGTTTCCTTGACGCACTGGGGACAGATTCCGGCCCCGCATTCGAGGCACTTCCCGATTGCCACCTGGCCTGGATGCCGTTCACAATCCAAAACTGTCCCTCCCTGGGAAAACTTGAGCGTTCCATCGAACACCCATCTGTGGATGCCTCCCTGTCTACCAATAATTATATCGTCTTTGCCGAGCCTCTACTCTGATCATCCTTATCAAATGCCGTTCGCTCGACCGCCCTTGCGGGCGTTTCTCACAATGGCGCGTGGCCCACGGCCTGCGCCCCTTTCCTTTCCACTAGCTATTTCGAGGTGGGTTCTCCTTCTCCCGCCCGGGGAACGCTGTGAAGCATCTGCCTAACGCGCTGCCATACCTCGTCCATCGACTGGAGGGCTTTCACGCGATACTTCACATCGTTCTCGGAGCTGTCCGTGGTAACGATATAGAGGATCTCGCCTGGCGCCACCTTCCGCTGCTTGCGCGCTTCACGCTCAACATAGTCGAGCGAGCTCGCTTCCGCCACCTCTCTTTCCAGAGATTCGGTAACAGCCTTCTCTTTCTTAAGCTGGCCCTTGGCTTTTTCGAGGTTGGTTGTCGCCTGGAGGTTGCGAGTCACCGGGCTTACAGAAAGCACCACGAAGAAAACGAGAAGTACGAGCAGGATAATAGTTCGCGCCGAGACCTTCCTGATACCGGCGACGACGGTCGCGGGCAGGACGCCATGCTTCCGCCTGTCCTGTCCCTGGTTGCGCCGTTCTCTCGCTTGCGTTCCCGCGTCGTTCCGAGTGACAGCTTTGGATTGATCTCGAGCCTTCCCCGAGTCCTTGCGTGTGGGCGCGGCACTTCCGCGTCGTGGATCGGGCCGGCTGCTCACGGCAACCCGCCGGGGAGTTGCTTCGCGTCCCTGAGCGCGCCGCTTCGCCGGGGTCGCGCCACTGCGTCTTATGTTGTTCGCACGCGCTCTGTTGTCTGCTCGCTTCATGTGCACCACTGTTACCTCACGGTATGAACGTGCACGACGTTCGTCTCACTGCTCTCCTCGTCAAGGAACCCGCCCGTAATGACCACCACGTCGCCGGGCGCAATGCACTCAGCGCCGATACAGACTGTCGAAGCGTCGTCGATCAGGTCGTCGAACTCCTCATGCTCGGGAACGAGCAGGGCCTTGGTGCCCCAGAGGATGGCCATCGAATCCACTACCTCTTCGTTCGGGCTCATCGCAAGTATCAATTCGCGCGGCCGGTACCGCGCGATCAGCCGTGCGGTATATCCCGAACGGCTGAGAGTAATTATTGCCCTCGCGCCCACGTCGGCGGCGATCTTGCACGCCGCGTAGCCGATAGCGTCGGCGGAGTTGCGGTGCGACCACCTGCTCCGCTGCTCGAGGATGGCATCGTAGTCGATGGCCTGTTCGGTCTTGGCTGCTATTCTCGCCATGATCTCCACTACCTGCACGGGAAAGCTTCCGATGGAAGTCTCGGCCGACAGCATGACCGCATCGGTCCCATCGAGTATGGCGTTTGCGACATCGCTCGCCTCGGCTCTCGTCGGACGGGGGTTGTATATCATTGATTCAAGCATCTGGGTCGCGGTCAAGACGGGCAATGCCGCCCGAATCGCCTTTTTAATAAGCTCTTTCTGCACGAGAGGCACGTCCTCGGCCTCCATCTCCACTCCGAGGTCGCCGCGCGCCACCATTATGCCGTCCGCCGATTCGAGTATCTCGTCGATGTTCTTCACGGCCTCAGGCTTTTCGATCTTTGCCATAACCGGCACGCGAGCACCCATCTCCTCCATCACCGCCGTCAGGCCCCGAACGTCCTCGGCGGTCCTGACGAACGACTGGGCGATCCAATCCACTCCCGACTTGAGACCCGCTTCGAGGTAGTAGCGGTCACGATCCGTGAACGCGGCGAGCTTGAGCGTGGTCCCGGGGAAGTTCATCCCTTTTCCCTGCGTCAGCGAACCACCCTCCAGCACCTCGCACTTGATCTCGGTGCCCTGGATCTTCTTTACCACGAGGCGCAACAGGCCATCATCTATGAGGACCATGTCGCCTGCCTTAAGGTCTTTCGGTAGCCCCTCGTACGGCACCGAAGCGAAAGTCGAGTCGCCACGCTTCAGCACTGTTGTGATGACGAATTCCTGGCCGGTCTCGAGCACGGTGCTCCCGCCCTTTATGGGACCGACCCGAAGCCGTGGCCCCTGGAGGTCGAGCATTATCCCGATACGCTTGCTCACGGCAACGCTAACCTGGCGGACCAGCTCTATGTACTCGTCCACTTCCTCAACTTTGCAATGGCCGCAGTTGATCCTGGCCAGGTCCATGCCGGCGAGGGCCATCTTCTTGAGCGTCTCGACATTACGGCACGCGGGTCCCAGCGTGCAGACGATCTTCGTCTTCAGCATCTCTTTGCCCGGTGCCCGGCCGGCTTCCATCATCGCCGCTCCATTCGCGCTCTTTCAGCTCCTCCTCAGCGCGGCAAGGCCGAGGAACTTTGCATCCTCGCACAGGTTCTCTTCGATGCGGAGGAGCTGGTTGTACTTTGCCACGCGCTCGCTCCTGCATGGAGCGCCCGTCTTTATCTGGCCGAGTCTCGTCGCCACCGCGAGGTCGGCGATCGTGCTATCTTCCGTCTCTCCAGACCTGTGTGAGACGACCGCCGTGTAGCCCGCCTTGCGCGCAAGCGATATCGTCTCGAGCGTCTCGGTGAGCGTGCCTATCTGGTTGAGCTTGATGAGCACTGAGTTTGCGATGCCCATCTCGATGCCCTTTGCGAGTATTTCCTTGTTGGTCACGAAGACGTCGTCCCCGACAAGCTGTATCCTGTCGCCAAGCTGTTCGGTCTGGAGCTTCCAGCCGTCCCAGTCCTGCTCGGCCATCCCGTCCTCGATGCTCACTATCGGGAAGCGTTCGACAAGATCAGAATAGTAGTCGACCATCTGCGCGGGTGAGAGGCGTTTGCCCTCGCCCTCCAGCACGTAGGCACCATCTTTGAACACTTCGCTCGCAGCCGGGTCGAGCGCGAGGTAGATGTCTTTGCCCGGCTCGTACCCGGCCTTCTCGATCGCGTCGACCATGACCTGCAGTGCTTCCTCGCTGCCGGACAGGTTGGGGGCGAATCCGCCCTCGTCCCCGACTCCCGTTGCATACCCCGCGTCGTGGAGCACTTTCTTGAGGGTGTGATACGTCTCGGCGCACATGCGCAGAGCTTCGGTGAAGCTCTCCGCGCCAAGCGGGAAGATCATGAACTCCTGCAGATCGATATTGTTCGCTGCATGCGCGCCGCCGTTGATGACGTTCATCATCGGGGCCGGGAGGACGTTCGCCTCTATTCCACCGAGATACTGGTAGAGCGGAAGGCTGTGGTCAACCGCGGCCGCGCGGGCGTTCGCGAGCGATACGCCCAGGATGGCGTTTGCCCCGAGCTTGCCCTTGTTGGGCGTTCCGTCGAGGGCTATCATCGCGCGGTCAACCTCGCCCTGCTCGTCGGCATCCATGCCGAGCAGCTCGGGACCTATGACCTCGTTGACGTTCTTTACCGCGGTCCTGACGCCTTTGCCAAGGTATCTCTCGGCGTCACCGTCTCTCAGTTCCAGCGCTTCGCGTGTCCCCGTCGAAGCCCCTGAAGGCACCGCGGCCCGGCCGAACGCGCCGGACGACAGTAGAATATCCACCTCGATCGTCGGGTTCCCCCGCGAGTCCAGTATCTCTCGTGCGAATATGTCTGATATCGAACTCATTTCTCCTCCATTGGATTACATCAGTTGTCAACCATCGAGGCGCTTGGCCGACTGCCAGAGCTCCTCTTTCTCGTCGATCGTCAAAGACGCAAGGTCCTCGCCCCTGCGTTCGGCTTCCTCTTCCATGAGCGCGTAACGCCGCACGAACTCGCGTGCGGTACCACTTAGCGCAAGCTCCGGGTCAACGCCAAGGTGCCTCGAGAGGTTGACCATCGTGAACAGGAGGTCTCCTACCTCGTGCTCTACCTGCTCCCGGGGGCCACCGAGCGCATCTTTGAGCTCGTCAACTTCTTCGTCCAGTTTGTCGATGACGCCTTTGACGTCGTCCCAATCGAAACCTGCGCGCGCCGCCTTGCTCTGTAACTTTCTGGACGCAAGCATGGCAGGAAGCCCCGCGGGCATCCTCACGCCGACGTCCTTCCCCTCCTGCTCAGCCTTAATGCGCTCCCAGTTGACCGTGACCTGCTCCGCCGTCTCGGCCGTCTCCGAGCCGAAGATATGAGGGTGACGCCGCTCGAGCTTCTCGGTTATCCCATCCACAACATCGGCCAGATCGAACCGCCCGTGCTCCCGGGCTATCTGCGCCTGGAAGACGACCTGCAGGAGGAGGTCTCCCATCTCCTCGGCCAGGTGTTCCCAGTCGCCCCTGCCGATGGCGTCCACCGACTCGTACGCTTCCTCGAGAATGTGTTTGGCAAGCGTGCTCGGCGTCTGCTCGAGATCCCATGGACAACCGTCCGGCGACCGCAGGCGCGCCATTACCCCCGCAAGCTTTTCGAACTTCTCTCCCAGCCCCGGAGAAACCAGGTCGCTGGCTATTTCAACGTTTACTTCTTCTGCACTCAACCGTGCTAATTCCTTTGCTTCAGCCTCAAATGACTTGCCGGTGCGCTGCTGCTACGGACTCACGATCGCACCCAGCCGCGGATCCCACTTGCCCTCGCTTCCGGCGTTGACCACCGCGTTGGCATATACCGTTCGAAGCCAATCAGAGAAAGCCGCTTCCTTCTTGCGGTTGGTCAGCATGGTCACGGCCTTACCGGCCACTTCGGAGAACGGCGGTGTGCTCGCCTCCCTCCGCTCGAGAACCTTTACGATGTGGAACCCGTCGCTGGCCTGGACCACACCGCTGACCTGCCCTGGCTGCATCGTGAATATCACCTGGTCGAGGGTCGGTTCGCCCGTCCCCTGCTCGATCCACCCGAGGTCTCCGCCGTTCGGTCGCGTCGCCGCGTCCGTGGAGAACGTTTTAGCAAGCATCCCGAAGTCCGCCCCGCCTTTTGCCTCCGTGGCGACAATGTCAGCCAGGCCCTGCGTGTCCACAAGAACGTGGGCTGCGTGCACCATGAGGGCCTGGCTGAACAGGTTCTTGTGGGTCAAGTAGAAAGATTCGGCCTGGTCCATTGTCACAGTGACGCTCTCGCTCACCTTGTTGCCGAGTGCTTCCACGAGCGCCTGGTTCTCGACCTGCGTCTTGTACTGGTCGAGCGTCAGGCCCTGGCTTGCGAGGTTCTTGTCAAACTGGACGGATCCCAGCGTTTTGCCCTCCTCTTCGATCCTGCGATTCACCTCGTCGGAAGCGAGCTCTACCCCCAGCTTCTTTGCCTGTTGCCTCGTGAGCTCAGCCTTGATGAAGTCAGTCGCCACCTGCTTCCGGGTCTCTGCCTCCAGCCTCGCTCCCCTGGATCCTTTGAGCTCGGAGGGATTCTTCCGCCTGGCGACCTCCAGCCTGCGGCTGATCTCGAGGTTGACCACCGATGAAGGTATTGTCACACCGTTAACCTCTATACTCGATCCCGTGCCGCAACCTGCCGCGACGAGCGTGACAGTCAAAGCCGTTACCAGCCAGGCAACGGATGCTGCCAGAATCTTATGCCTGCGTTGTTTGCCTTGTCTCATATAGGGGCCATCCATGCCTGAAGACAGGGTTTCTCCGTCGGAAGCGGAGCCCTAAGCGGACTGCCCTGACTCGAGTATATCATCAATAATTGCATTTAACCACATTAACAACAGTTCTTGCCTGTTGTTTACTTCTTCGAATCTCAACTTCAAGTATAACGTCCTGGACTCCACGTCAGCATAAATTCCTTTGTCTTCGCAGAACCGGCCCGCTAAGGCGGCAGCGCGGGCAAGAGCGCCCTCTTCATCCTTGTACGCTTTGAGCTGCATTTCGTTGCCCCTGGCCGTTACCGACTCGAGCCCCGCCCCCGCCGCCCGGAGCCTCAGGCGCTCCATCTCGAGCAGTTGCCTGACCGGTCGGGGCGGCTCGCCGAACCTGTCCTCCAGCTCCGAGGCAAACTCCGCGATCGACCCTGTCCTGCCCGCTACGATGAGGCGTCTATACTCTTCGACCCTTGTCTCCTGGTCGGTAATGTAGTATTCGGGAAGATAGGCGTCCACGGGCAGTTCCACCACGGCTTCGCGCTCCGGAGGCGGTGACTCGCCCTTGAGTATCTCGACCGCCTCTTTCAGCAACTCGCAGTACATCTCGAACCCGACGGCTTCGATCTGCCCGCTCTGCTCCGCCCCGAGCAGGTTGCCGGCGCCGCGTATCTCNNTCGAGGTCGCGCAACGCGACCCGCATCCCGGAACCGAGCGGGGTCATCTCGCTGATAGTGGAAAGGCGGGCGACCGCCGTCTCCGTGAGGACCTCCCTGCCGGGGTAGAAGAGGTAGGCGTACGCGCGCTTCCCGGCGCGGCCGACGCGGCCCCGTATCTGGTAGAGCTGCGCGAGACCGAGC
>PMDX01000102.1:17057-17224 GCA_003154635.1 Actinomycetota bacterium
CCGTCCGCGAACTCCAGCATCACGCTCTCGAGCTCGTCCTCGTCCATGCGGCCGTGGGCGACCGCTATGGAAACGCCGGGAAACTCCACCCTCAACTTCTCCGCCACCCGCCCGATACTCTGTATCCTGTTGTGCACGTAGAACACCTGGCCGTCCCTGGCGACCTC